>NZ_CP004078.1:2256363-2575454 GCF_000612505.1 Paenibacillus sabinae T27 | reverse complement strand
CTCGCGCAGCTTGACCGCCCGGGCTATGGCGCCCTTCATGCCTTCGGCCACCGGCGTTAGCACCACCTGAGCGCCGTAGGCTTTCAATATACTAATCCGTTCAGGCGTCATGTTATCCGTCATGACAATAATCGCCGAGTATCCCCTGGCGGCTGCGTTCATGGCGATTCCAATTCCCGTATTTCCGCTGGTCGGTTCGATAATCGTACTGCCCGGCCGCAGCAATCCCTTCTGCTCCGCTCTCCGAATCATGTTATATGCGGCCCGGTCCTTGACACTTCCGGAAGGATTGAAAGATTCCAGTTTAACGAGAACCTCCGCAGCATTTGTTCTGGCCAATCGCTGCAGTTTCACCACCGGAGTATTTCCAATCAGTTCTGTAATACTGTTCACAACATGCGTTCTTGCTTTCAAAGCTTCCTTCTTCTCAAAGACCGCTCCGGATACCGGCAAATGAAAGTTCTCACGAGATGGAGTTCTGGTCTTCATACCAAATTACAGATTGCCGGCTGCGGCGGGAGCGATCAGGCCGGATTCCAGGGCCACAAGCTGTTTGCCCCATTCGGCGGCCCACTGCCTTAGCTCGCCGGTTTCCATTGGGGCTGGCACTTTGGACTCGGTATGATTAATAATTTTTTGGGCCAGAGATTTATATACCTTCGCTTGATTGGAATCAGGGTCCGCTTCGATCGTTGTCTTGCCCTGAAGCTCCGCCTGCGTCACCGAAACCGAGCGCGGAACATATTCCATCACCTGGGTATGGGTGCGGGCTACGAAGTCATCCACGATTTCCTTGGCATAAGGGGCGTTGATGGAATTGGCGATAACACCGCCCAGCAGGGCTCCGCCTTCGGTAGAATATTTATGAATGCCCTTAAACAGGTTGTTGGCCGCGTAAATCGCCATGAAATCAGCTGAGGTTACGGTAAATACATGCTCAGCGATGCCTTCACGTACTGGTACGGCGAAGCCTCCGCAGACGACATCCCCCAGAACGTCGTAAATTACATAATCGAGATCCAGTTCTTCAAATACCTTTTGCTGCTTCAGCAAAGATACCGAGGTGATAATCCCCCGACCAGCGCAGCCGACTCCGGGAGCCGGGCCGCCTGCTTCAACGCAATAAATGCCATTAAAGCCTTCAAATATAACATCATGCGCTCTAACGATTTGTTTGTCCCGCAGCGTGTCGAGCACAGTGGGAATATATTCTCCGCCGCGCAGCGTGTTTGTCGAATCGCTCTTTGGGTCGCAGCCGAACTGCATGACCTTGTAACCAGCCACCGACAGAGCCGCACTTATGTTGGAAGTTGTGGTGGACTTGCCTATCCCCCCTTTGCCGTAGATTGCAATTTGTTTTATCTTTTTAGCCATTAAACTGCACTCCTTATCCTTAATGAAAATTTTATAACGCAGCCGATGAGGATAGCTGTTCGGCAAGCTCAAGCTGCGCTTGTGCCGGAGCCTTCTGGGCAACCGGTTTGACTTCGGCTGTTTCTCCCTGCAGAAGCTCCCACACTCTGTGGCGAATCCAGCTGAAGTCGGCCGTGGATTGGACATCCCCTACTCGTCTTGGACGAGGTAGGGTAACATTAACAATTTCGCGCACTCTGCCCGGATTAGGCGACATGACAACGACACGGTCGGCGAGAGCGACGGCTTCGTCAATACTGTGGGTAACAAAAATAATCGTCTTCCCGGTCCGCTCCCAGATTTGCAGCAGTTCATCCTGAAGCGTCTCTCTTGTCTGGGCATCCACCGCGGCGAACGGCTCGTCCATAAGCAGCACTTCAGGATCGTACGCCAGAGCCCGGGCAATAGCGACCCGCTGTTTCATCCCGCCTGACAGCTCATAAGGATAACGGTCGGCGTACCCGCTTAATCCGACAAGCTCCAGAAACCGGTCGCTGATGGCTTGGCGGTCTTTTTTGGGAACCTTCTTGATTTCCAGACCAAATTCCACATTGCGGCGAACCGTCCGCCAAGGGAATAAAGCATATCCCTGCATAACGATCCCTCTATCCAGCGCAGGACCGGTAATTTTCTTGCCGTCGATGAACAATTCGCCCTCAGTCGGCAAGGCAAGCCCGGCAATCAGATCAAGCAGCGTCGATTTTCCGCAGCCGCTTGGTCCAACAATGGTCAGGAACTCGCCGGGTCTCACAATCAGGTCGACATCCTTCAGAGCGGTAAACTCCTTCTTCTCATCCTCCGTATTCCGCCGGATCATATACTGGCGGGTTACCCCGGTCACCTTGATTTTCGCTTCATATTTGGACATTTTCATTCACCCTTCCTTTTACTTATTCCTTCCATCCAAAGCTATCTCAAGCTATCCAATGCGGGCAGCGATACTCGCCGAATCATCAATGTACGTGAACGGGTCCTGCTCATACCAGCTATCCCGGTAAGGCAGTCTCGTGTTCTTGCCCAGGTTTTTGTTAAAGGAAGCATTTCTCAAAATACGGCTGACCCGCGTTGCCACCTCGTACACGCCTTTGTAGCCCAAATAGTCGTCGCTTTGCCCGAAGAGCGGGAAGATCGGATATCCTTGCTTGGCTGCCGAGCCGTTAACGCCGATATGTCCGACGAACAAGTCAGGAGTAATTTTACTGAGCAGATTAGCCTGCTCGAACACCTGGCCCGAACCGATATTGAAGATCGCTTTTTCCGAATTCGGTACATCCTCCATATATTCTTCCAGGAGAATCTCGCCGTATTTGTCAAAGTGATAGCCCCGGAGGCCCAGGATTTCGAAGCCGAGATTATGCAGCAGCTCCGCCGTAGTCAATATCCGAACCTCGCCGCCAGTGAGAAATGCTGTCTTTCCTTTGAACTCTGCTTTGAACGGTTCGATCGCCTTGTTCAGCTCCGCCGTTTCTGCCGCAATCAGCTTCTCGGCCTGCTCCTCGATTCCGAAGTGAGCAGCGATGTCGCGCAGCCATTTGTTCGTATTGGCAATGCCGATTGGAATAGTCCGCAGCACGTAAGGAATGCCATACAGTTTTTGGAAATGCTCAACGAAATAATCATCATGCGTTGCGCAGATGCTCACATTGAGCGCCGCTTCATGGGCATAGGTGAAATCTTCGGGGTGCGAATATGAGGGCAAAATCCGTACATTAAGATCCAGCGCCTTGAGCAAACGAACCAGCTCTTCCTCATCGATGCGGCTCATCGAGCCGACATTGAGCAGATTGACCGTTTTGCTGATTTTCTCCTGATGCTCGAGCTCTTCCTCCGGAGTACGAATGATCGCCGGTTTCGTGCTTTTGTCTTCGCCCACAAGATTGCGGATCAAGCCGTGGTACACAGAGTCATAGGCGGTTGCCTGAATTTTCGTTTTGAAGCCTTCGCAGTGGATCGGCACGATCCGGGCCGACACCTGCTTTTGCAAATCGTCCAGAATGCCGTCAATATCGTCGCCGATCAAAGCCGGGACACAGCTGTTAAAAACAAGGATGGCGCTAGGCCGGAATTCACGCTCGGCTTTGAGTACGGCCTGTCTCAGCTTGGCTTCGCCGCCGCTGATTACATCCACTTCGCTCAGGTTGGTGTTAATCCAGCGCAGGCCAACGGCTGATTGCTGGCGCAGCTTTTGGAATACCTTGTTAATCCCGGCGTTCTGAATCAGGTTGCCGCCGCAGCCGATCGGACTGTGAATGACCATGACCGCGTCGCGCATAGAGCTGATCATGCCCAGACTGAGGTTAAGCTGGCAGCCCTGGGTTTGGGAGAAGGTGCGTTTGCTGGCGTAGAGACATCCTTTCTTCGAATCATTGGATAAATCTCCGCACGTTCCGCCGTAAGCCTGGCAAGCCATCAGGCGGTCCTCACGCACCGGCGGCACTTTATGTTTAATGTAATCCATGAAACAAGCCTCCTTTTTTCATTAAAAAAACGATGGGGTTCATTACCGGTGAGCAACAACCAGACTGAGCACGTCCTCGGCAAGAGTAAGCCCGCCGGAATATCCGGCATAAGCCCGGTTCAGCACCACCCGGTTGGAGATAGGATAAGTGACCGGAAGCAGCGGCACCTTGAACTGTTCCGCCGTATCGCGTTCCATGACGCTTCCGATAATAACTCCAGGGGCGAAGCCTTTATAATATTTTTGCCCTTGATTCTGCGGCCAGTGACGATTGATATAGCCTACGACGCTTGAGGCATCCTCATCGAACACAATTTCCGGACGAAGCCCGGATTCATATTCGCCGAATGATGCCAGAACCCGTTCCTTCTGCTCTTCCCCCAAAATATCGGTGATCACAATCAGTTCAGGCAGCCAGCCCAGATCGTCGGAAAGAAAACGGGTAATGGCTTGCGTATAATTGGGATCGCCGACCACGGTGGCGTAGCGCTGGAAATCGAGATCGTTGTAGACATCCGCCAGTCGCTCCAGATAAGGGTAGTAGGCTTTTCTTTCTTCCTGAATTAATTTCTCGATCTTAATTTCATCCACACCGAGAGCCTTGCCCACTGTGCGAAGGAAGCGCGAAGTTCCGTGATCCCCGACCGGTAAAGGAAGCGTGATATAGGGAACATCGTGCACTTCTTCAAATACTTTCGCCGCTTCAATCCCGTAAGCTTCCGACACGACGATATTCAAGCTGGCTTTTCCGGAATTTTTCAGGTTCTCCAGCGTCTCGCCCTGGCCGAAGAAGGTATTCGTTTCAAAGCCCAGTTTCTTCAGCAAGCCTTTCAGTACGCCGAGATTTCCTTTCCAGAACACGTCCTGCATGGGAACGACTCCCCACAAATTCACAGTCCCGGGATCTTTCACCGGAGCCGGTTCTACAAATTCACGGAACAAGGTTTCCAATACCAGCTCGTAGCCGTAATAGGAGTTGCCTTTGAAGCTGACTGTTTCCGCGGCCAGTACCGGCAATTTACCGTCCTTGAACCGTTTGGTCACGGCATGAACGTTGTCGCCAATCATCTCGACCATGCAGCCCGTGACGACAAAATACAAATCCCCGTCCATAACCTTCAGCGTATTCTCGATCTGTTCGTGCAGCCGGCCTTCGCCGCCGAACACGATGTCTCTTTCGGATACGTTCGAGCTTGGGAGCGCCTGACCGCCGCAATAATTGCCGCCGTTATAGCCCGAAGCTCCGCTCAAAGCCCCCGCCAGGTTGCCGCCGCAGCCGGAAGAGGAATGAAGAATCGGGATCGCCCGGGGCAGGGACTGGATAGTGCCGATCGCGCCGCCGAGGGCGCATACATAGCGCGGTCTCTCGATGACTTTGCTCATGACAATCCTCCTGTCTGCGCCGGTTCCTGAAACAATACGGTAGATAAATAGCGTTCACCGGTATCAGGCAGCAGAACGACGATATTCTTGCCTCTGTTCTCTTTCCGCTTGGCAAGCTGGGAGGCTGCAAAGACGGCAGCGCCCGAGGAGATACCGACCAGCAATCCTTCCGTGGCTGCCAATTCTCTCGCCGTTTCCAGCGCTTCCTCATTTCGAACTTTGAATACCTCATCAATGATTTCCCGGTTCAGGATGAGCGGTACAAACCCGGCCCCAAGGCCCTGAATTTTGTGCGGACCCGGATTTCCTCCCGAGAGAACCGGTGAATCGAACGGCTCTACGGCCACAATCTTCACATCCGGATTCCGTTCTTTCAGAACTTCCCCGACGCCGGTTATCGTACCTCCGGTTCCGACTCCGCTAACGAAAATGTCCACTTTACCGCCCGTATCCCGCCAGATTTCCTCTGCAGTTGTCTGGCGGTGAATTTTGGGATTGGCCGAATTGTTGAACTGCTGCAGAATGAACGAGTTCGGCGTAACCGCCGCCAGCGCTTCCGCCTTGCGGACAGAGCCCTTGATACCCTCGGCTCCGGGTGTCAGCACCAGCTCGGCGCCCAGCGCCTTCAGCAGATTGCGGCGTTCCACGCTCATCGTATCCGGCATGGTTAGAATCAGACGGTATCCGCGGGCCGCGGCCACAAAGGCGAGCGCGATCCCGGTATTGCCGCTGGTCGGCTCGATCAGCACGGTTCCCGGTCCGATCAGGCCCTGCTCTTCGGCGTCCTTGATCATGGCATAGCCGATCCGGTCTTTTACACTTCCCGCCGGATTGAAATATTCCAGCTTCGCGATTACCGAAGCGCCAAGCTCCTTTTTCCCGCTAAAGCTCCTGAGTTCCAGAAGCGGCGTGTTTCCAATAAGATCTGTCAGTTTGCTTGCAATTTTCGACATGATACGTTCCTCCATCTTCAATTTGCTTGGCTTCCTTGTATTAAAAAAGAGACTTGACCTGTCCTGTAAAGGTAAAGTCAAGCCTCCAGTGAACTGGTTAGCTTAAGTGGTGCATATCAGCCGGTATTTGTGATAAAAATCACAATAATATCATAAAAAAAGGAAGCCAAGCGCTCCAAATCCGTTGGAGGCCCAGCTTCCGGGTAACCGGTCAGCTACATTTTTTAATTCATATTATTTCAATGTGAATTAATGGTTAATATGGATTATAGTGAAGAATGTCTGTTCTGTCAATAAACTTTTTACCTTTATTGCACATTTTCAGGCTGTCGGCTGAGTTGGTACTGCTTTGGCGTCATGCCAAACTGCTTTTTGAACAAGGCGATGAAATGGGAGATGTTGTCGTAATTCAGGTGCATTGCCGTCTCTGTAACCGTTAGCTCCTGGAGCAGCTTACTAGCGAGCTTCATTTTTTCGCGGGTGATGTATTCAAGCGGGGCCAGACCCGTCATCCTTTTGAACAGATGGGTAAAATGAGTGTGCGACATGTTATAGCTGCCTGCCAGCTCTTTTACGGATGCAAGCGTTAACAATTCCGAGTGAATATCACGGATGGCGCGGAACACGGGATGTTTGTTTTCATTATGCAGACTCAGCCGGAAGGCCCGGATGCGCAGCAGATGATAAGCCAGTTCCTGCGCCGCAAGGTCGACCAGAAAGATTTTGCTGTCTCCCGGGTATGACATGTAGGTCTTCATCCGGCCGATTGCTTGTACCACAGGGTCCATCTCGTCGCTCTTCAGTCCGCACCGCACGACATCTCCGACCGTCGCTTTCTCCGCAAGCCCGAATTCTTCGCTCACCACCGGCTCCAGACGCTCGATCAACTGATCGCCCAGCTCGAACACAAGCGCTTTCGTCTGGCGCTCTATCGACATCTCGACCGAGGAGTGCGGCGGCAGAAGAATCATTTCATCCGATCCATACTGAAAGCTCTCCGTTTTATTGATCCGTACTTCCTTCTCCCCGTCCAAAATCGTGCACAGCTTGGAGCATTCATATGAAGAATACTGCTCGTAGTAATGCTCCGGCAGATCATAATATAAAATCCGGATCAAATCCGTTTGGAACCCGTAGTGCAGTTCATCGAACCGGCTAAAATTCTTCAGAAGCTTTTCCATGCGATCCTCCAGAAATTTCGTGTATTTTACCGCAGTTTCGATTAGTTTTTTGGTGTTTGAAGCCTTATTTTAATAATAGAGCAAGGTTAGCACAATATTTTCCAATTAACAAATAGCGAGGTGTCGAAATGTCAGGTAATGCGAAATTTATGATGCCGGGAATGAGTCTGCTGGGATCAGGAGCGCTTTTGGACGCAGGTGAAGAAATACGAAAGCTCGGTTATAAAAAAGCACTTGTCGTCACCGACAAGCCGCTCGTGGACATCGGACTTGCCGCCAAAGTCACGGATATGCTGAATCAAAATGGAATCAATTCTGCCATTTACAGCGGAACGCAGCCGAATCCCACAGTAACAAATGTACGTGAGGGCCTTAAGCTCTATACCGATTCAGAGTGTGACTGCGTCGTCTCGCTTGGAGGCGGTTCGCCGCATGACTGTGCCAAGGGAATTGCCCTGCTGGCCGGGAATGGAGGAGAAATCGGAGATTACGAGGGCGTGGACAAGTCCGCACAGCCTGCCGCTCCGCTTATTGCCATTAATACGACGGCTGGAACGGCAAGCGAGATGACGATGTTCTGTATCATCACCGACGAGGAGCGCCATATCAAGATGGCGATTGTTGACAAGCATACAACGCCGCTGATTGCGGTCAATGATCCCGACCTGATGATGGCGATGCCGAAATCCCTGACCGCCGCCACCGGCATGGACGCGCTGACGCACGCTATCGAAGCGTACGTCTCCATCAACGCGACGCCGATTACGGATGCTTGCGCAATTAAGGCGATTAACCTTATCCGGGATTATCTCATCCGGGCGGTTGACGACGGATTGGATAAGGAAGCTCGCGAGCAGATGGCATATGCCGAATTCCTTGCCGGCATGGCGTTCAACAACGCGGGTCTTGGGCTTGTCCACGCGATGGCGCATCAGCTCGGAGGCTTCTACAATTTGCCGCACGGAGTCTGTAACGCCATTCTCCTGCCGCATGTGGAGCGGTATAATTCGGCCAAAGCCGCGCCACGGCTGAAAGATGTGGCAGAGGCGCTCGGCCGGAATGTAGCCGGCGTCACTGCGGAAGAAGGCGCTTCGCTTGCGCTTGAGTCTATTGAGGTAATGGCGAAACGGGTCGGCATCCCTTCCGGACTGTCAGCGCTGGGCGTGAAACGGGAAGATTTCCCCGTGCTGGCGTCGAATGCGCTGAAAGATGCTTGCGGCGTCACCAATCCGGTCCAGGGCTCGCATGACGAGATCATGGAAATTTTCGAGCAAGCCATGTAATGAGGAAAGCAGGTATATTTGAACGAACCCATCCTCCGCAATTAGGGGGATGGGTTTTTTCCTGCCCGGTTTCGGTTATGAATTACTGGTTCCAGACCATCATGAGCAGCTTGTTAGCAAGTACCACAATTCCATATACCGCTGCCTGCCCGGGCCGGTTCATCAGATACAGCAGCAAGACCGGCGTTCCGAACATCAGAATTTCCAGCAGCAGATGAAGCGGGGCGGGCAGAGTATAAGCGGCTTTCGGTGCGCCCAGCATCCCCCAAGCGGCGGCCGCAATCAACGGCAGACCGAGACTGAACAGCGTTCGGCTCCAGCCGCTGCCTCCCATCCGGTAGCCCCATAACCCATAAACAATAAGGGCAACGATCTCCAGCAAAAAACGCAGCGTAAGGTTAAGCATTTGCATTACTCCGATCATGTTTCATCCCTCTGCTTCCCTGTTATTCAATATGATTTACCGATAAAAAAACAAAAAACTAACGGTCTTAGTTTTATAATAAACTAATACCATTAGTTTTACAATAGTGTTTTTTATAACCTCATGATCGAATTGCGCTTAATTGAACCGCCAGGCTGTGAGGCTCAGGCTGCCCCATTGGTAGCTGCGGTGCAGAAGCTCCGCTTGTCGTACCCCATCACCGCTCCCCATCGCCAGCAGCAGTGGAATGAAATGCTCGCTCGTCGGAACGGCTCGATCCGCGTAAGGCGCGAGCTCGCTATAGCGGAACAGCTCCTGCAAATCCCAGTCCTTAAGTCGCTTCTCGATCCAGGTATCGAATTCAAACGCCCATGGATCGATTGTCCCGGCTCCGGCGCCCCACTTGATCTGCCGCAGGTTGTGGACGATTCCGCCGCTGCCGATGATGAGTACGTCCTGCTCCCGCAGCTTCGCCAGCGCTTTTCCAATCTCGTACTGCTTCGCATTGTCCAGATACCGGTTCACCGACAGCGCCACCACGGGAATGTCCGCATCCGGGAAGATGAGCTTCAGCACTGCCCAGGCGCCATGGTCAAGCCCGCGGCTTGTGTCGGATACAGCTGGGATGCCTGCGTCATTCAGCAGTGACAACACCTGTTCAGTAACCGAGGCGTCTCCTGACGCTGGATAGGTCATCCGGTACATTTCCTCCGGAAATCCGGAGAAATCATAAATGGTACTGTACGTATCAACCGCGCTGACTTGCTGAACCGTATGTTCCCAGTGGGCGGAAAAGATCACAATCGCCTTTGGCTTGCGCGGAAGCGTGGCGGCAATATTTTTCAGAAAAGAAGTATACTCGTGATCTTCAATTACAAGCGACGGCGCTCCGTGCGCAAAAAAGTAAGATGGCATCATCAGCGGTTCACTCCTTCTACTCTTCAATTAATCGGTTAAACGGTCTTCCAGCAAAAAGTTCATCACGTCCCGGCGGTTCGCCCCGTTTACTTCGTGCCCGCTAGGGTAGGTCTTAAAGATGACGCGGTCGTTCAGGTTCTTGAAATAGGCCGCTGTCTCATAGCCGATCTTGACCGGGAATACGGGATCAAATTCGCCGTGCGAGATAAAAATGGACATGTTCATAATGTTGCGCTGCGGGTATTCCGTTTTTACGAAATCAGAGATATATCCGTTTAGCGCCACGATTCCCTTAATTCTTTCGCCCATAGTAAGCGCAAGCGTCATCGCAAGAATCGCCCCTTGGCTGAAGCCCAGCACATAGCGCCGCGCGGGATCAACCGCATATTTTTCCGCAGCGTATTCAATAAAAGCTTCCAGACGGCCAACCGCCCGGTCAAACATTTCTCGAATCGGATTCCCGAGGCTTCTCAGTTCATAATATTGATAGCCTTGGCCCATGGGCAGGTCGCCGCGAATCCCGATCAGAATAAACTCGTTCTTCAGCGGCTCTGCCAAACCGAGCATATCCTGCTCATTCGAGCCTTTCCCGTGAAGGGCGAACAACGCCGGATATCGCTTGCCCTCCGTATAGCCCTCCGGAAGTACAACGCTGTATTCGTATGGAATACTCATTGACTGTTAACCTTTGTTAAAAATCATGCGGTCAAGCGACCAGTCGGTCGTGCCTGCCACAGCCAGATACAGGGCGATCACGATATAGGCGATATCCAGCTCATATCCGGCAGCTTGCCCGTTCCCGAGGAGGCCAGCCGATAGCTTCGCGGTAAAGACCGCGCCAACGAGCACAATAATCAGCACAACCGACACGTAGCGTGTAAAGAGGCCCAGAATCAGCAGAACCCCGCCAATTAGCTCGATTGCTGCAACGACATAAGCCAAAAACTCTGGAAGGCCGATACTGCCGAACCAGCCCGCGACGTTACCCAGCCCCATTTGCAGCTTGCTGATCCCGTGAGCCAGAAATAAAATCCCGAGTACCACCCGCATCAAAACCGTCACCTTGTTTTTCATCAATCATGTCTCCTCTCAAAATATAAGTAATATAAATTTTTGTTTTGTGTAATTAAAGATATACAAAAGAAAGCCATTTGTCAATATTAAATATAGTTACTGACTAATAGTAATTTATTAACCGTTATTTGTACGTTTATTCAGGTGGAATAGCCTTACCGCAGCCGAAAATGATAAGATATTGGAATGACTACCCTAACATCAATCGAGGTGACCGCCTGTGGATATCGGTTCCACGATCCGCGCCATTCGCAAGCGCAAAAATATCACGATCGCCCAGATATGCGAGCAAACCGGGCTATCGCAAGGATTCATGAGCCAGGTTGAGACGAATAAAACCTCTCCTTCCATCGCTACGCTGGAAAGCATTGCCGAGGCGCTTAAAGTGCCGCTTGCTTACCTGCTGCTGAAGAAGGAAGAACGGATGCAGATCATCCGGGCGGGTGAGCGCACCCTGAGCACCAGTGGCCCGGAGCGGCTAAAAGTCTCCCATCTCGGCCGGACGAAAAATATGCGGATGGTGCTGGTAGAGCTTCCCCCCGGCGCATCCACCGGCGATGCTCCCCACGCCCATGAAGGTGAGGAGACGCATCTGGTAATGAAAGGACGAATTCTTGCCGAGCAGGGTGAGGATTCGGCAGTGCTGGAAGAAGGAGACACCTTTAGCTGGAATGCCTGCACTCCCCATAAAGTCAAGAATATCGGGGATGATACCGCTCTCGTCCTGGTTGCCGTTTACACCGAGGAGCAGACGGACTGGAGACTGATGTAGGTTACGCTTGATGCAGCTTACGCCTTGAAGCGTGAAGGATCACGGTAGAGCTTAGACGAATCTTTCAGCACTGAAGTGTAACATAGCGGATAACACCTCCCGATATAAATAAGAGTATAAAGCCCGGGAGGAATGGAAATGAAAGTCAGAAATAAATTGATCGTGCTGGTGTCGCTGCTGATTGCAGCGCTTACCTGCAGCAGTATTTTGGCTGTAACCTCAATCCGAGGAATAGCGGAAGAAGCGCAGGCTCTGCGTGAACTGAATGAACTGCAGCGGGATATGAAGCAGGTTCAATATCTGCTGGCCGGGCTGGCCAATGATGAGAGAGGATATTTGCTTACTGGCGGGGCGGAGTTCACCGTGGAAATGCAAACAAAAATGGACAGTATAAACAAGCTGCTCCATACTATGGCACCGGCTCTTGAGGCCAAATACGGCTCAGCGATGCAAGAGATCAACGGCGCTTTGGCCAAGCTGTCCCAATTGAGCGGAGAAATGGTTCGCCTGCGCGGAAGCGGCTCTGTGCAGCAGGCTGAAAGTATACATTTCGGGCAAGAGCGAAGTCTGCGGAAGCAAAATGTAAATCCTGCCGTTGAAAAAGTGGTTAAGCTTCTTGCGGATGAGGCTGCTCCGGTCGAGAGGCATATTAAAGAAAACTCAACCCGCTCTCAAATTATTTTGCTTACAGTCGCTATATTAAGCGTGATTCTCGGAACGGCCGCTTCCATCCTGCTTGTGCGAATCATTGTGAAGCCTTTGAGACTTCTTAATGATCAGATGAATGAAATCGCAGCGGGTGAAGCCGACCTTACAAGAACGATTCAGATTGCTCAAAAAGATGAATTTGGCATGCTGGCGGGAAGCTTTAACGCTTTTGTCGCATCCTTGAGAGATATTATTGGAAAAGTCGGGGAAGCCACCAACCATCTTTCTTCCGTATCGCAGCAATTCTTCGCCAGCGTCGAGCAGTCCCGTTCCACATCACAGCTTATCGCCGGGTCGATGCAGACCATTGCAGACAGAGCCTCCGAACAAAATAGTCTTGCTGCCGATAATGCAAAAGTGACGCGTGAATCACGGGACAGGATCGAGTCCATCTCTCTCCACTCCAAAGGTATGGCCTCTGCTGCGCTCCATATGAGTGAACGGGCCGGTGCCGGAGAGCAGACCCTTGCCCAAATGGGAGAGAAGATGATTGATATCACGCGCGCGGTGGACGAGGCGGATTCAAGATTAACCTTGCTTTCCGGGCAAACGGTGAAGATCGCGGAGATTTCCTCGCTGATCAACGAAATTTCCGAGCAGACCCACCTGCTTGCTCTCAACGCCTCAATTGAAGCGGCAAGAGCGGGTGAAGCGGGCCGCGGATTTAACGTAGTAGCCGGGGAGGTGAAAAAGCTGGCCGGGTACTCCGCCGAATCCGCCAAAGAGATCGGAGCACTCATCGGAAACATACGCGAGAACGCCAGTCTGGCGCTAAGCAGTATGACTGACGTCAAAGCCAGAACCGCCGAAGGGAACGAGATAACGAGCCTTGGCCTGGAGCAGTTCCAAGAGATCCTGCGTTCAATTAGCGAGGTTTCGGACAAAACGTCGGAAATCTCCGACTCGGCGCAACTGGTGCACAGCCAGTTCACCGTCGTTTCTCAATCCATGGAAACCGTGGGAGCTGGAACAAGCGACATTTCGGCGGGTACTCAAGAAATAGCCGCAGCAACCGAGGAGCAATTGGCTTCCGGTGAAGAAATGGGTGCCGCAGCTGAAGCACTAAGCAGTATGGCCGGTAAACTCCAGTTGCTGATCTCTCGCTTTAAAATCTGATGGCCGCTCCGATCAAAGCGACCATAATCCCAGCCGGAACCCCATCCGGACCGACGATATGATGGCCGATAAGATCGGCGAGCGTAAGCAGCCAGCCTCCAAGCAGCAGTGCCACAGGGATATACATCTGGTGTCGGGGACCGACCAGCGATTTGGCGATATGCGGCGCCATCAGACCGATAAAGGCGATCGCCCCCGTTACGGAAACCGCGGCCGAAGCCAGCGCCACTGCGGCGATTATGAGCCCCAGCCGTTCACGCTGCAGCCGCACTCCGACGCCAACGGTCACATGATCGCTGAGCGCCAGCAGATTCAGGACACCCGATTTGTACAGCACATAAGGAATCAGGATGACCAGCCACGGGGCCAAAGCGGATAGATACGGCCAGTCCGTGCCCCAAATATTACCCGCCAGCCATTTGGCGATAAATTCGTACTTCTGCCGGTCGGATGACGAAATGATGAAGATCATCAGTCCCGACAAGGCCATCGAGCTGCCGATCCCCATAAGCACCAGCTTGATCGGCTGCAGCCCTTCGCTTCGGCTGTAGGACAGGATATAAATTAAGGCGGCAGTCAGAAAACCGCCGGCAAATCCGACCAACGGCAGCAAATACGCGAACGATCCGGCGTCGATAGGCGCATGCAGAAAGAAGACGGCTACCGCCACGCCCGCCCCTGAATTAATGCCTACGATGCCGGGATCGCCAGATCGTTCCAGGTGACGGCTTGTAGAATGGAACCGGACAGCGCCAGGGCCATGCCGGACAGTAAGGCAATCAGCATGCGGGGAAGCCTTATGTCGAAGAGCACAAATTCATCCTTGAAGGAGCCGTGCCCCAGTATCGTAGGGATAATATGGCTGTAAGAGACGGAGGCGCTTCCGATTCCCATGCCCGCAAACAGGGTGAAGATTAGCAGCGGTGTTAGTGCAAGAAGGATTCTAGCGTTGAGACATATTTGGAATGATTATTCGGGAGGGAAATTCATGATTAATCTGACAGTTACAGCCGCTTCCGGCGATGATTTGGACCTGTTGGTGGAGCTTAACCGGCAGCTTATCGAAGATGAGAAGCACGATAATCCGATGAATACAGAACAATTGAAGGAGCGAATGAAGCTCTTTTTAGAGGGGGAATACAGAGCGTACCTGTTTACGGAATCCGGAGAGGTCAAAGGTTACGCCCTGGTGCATCACGGCAGGAAACCGCTTTATCTGAGGCAATTTTTTATTTGCCGGGACAGCAGAAGACAGGGCTACGGGCGGGCGGCATTCCCAACATTGGCAGCGTTTCTGGGAAGAGACAGACTGGACATCGATGTTCTGTGCTGGAATGAACGAGCCCGTTCTTTTTGGAAATCGCTCGGATTCAAGGAGAGAAGCATACATATGAGATTGGAACCGTGAGGTGGAAACGTATCTAGCGGCGCTTATTCATTTCAGGTTTTATTCTTCCCATAACAACGGTGTTGTAGAATTTTCCGTCGGAGAGTAACTTGTCATTCTTTAACACCCCTTCGATCTCAAAGCCGAACATCTTATACAGCTCAATCGCCTTAACATTGGTTTCCAGAACATTCAATGTCATTTTTGAAATCCCGGTGGAATCGGCCCAGGACACGGATCGCTTTAACAGATTTTTTCCAATCCCATAGCCCCAATAATCTTTCAGTATGCATATCCCGAACTCGACTTTATGGGAAAATCGTTTCAAAGTATTCCCTTCACATCTAGAAAAGCCGACGATCCGGCCTTCCGCTTCCGCAACCAGGAACAGGTTCACCCTGCTTTCGGTATCCGTTCTAATAATCTGCTTGAAACCCGGTGGATCGATGAATCCTTCGCCTTGTTCCCGGTCCAAATTTTCCGTCTCTCCGTCAATTTGTACCCGGATTTCAGATAGCCTGTGCGCATCATTGTCCAAGGCAGATCTGACCGTATAGCTTAGCCCGTTGACACGGAGCTTCTGTTCTTCTATTTTCATTTGCTTGCCCTCTCCCCTTTCCTATGGCAAAAGGATGCCCCAGCCGCATCATATGACGCTGAGACACCCTTCTAAGTTAAACAGAATATTCCTTATTTGAAAATCCCCGCGAGGGACTTTCTTTTCCAATTTTGCTGAAAAAGCGACTGTGTATGGTTCTTCAGCTGCTGAAGATCGACGGACCGGAGGTAGTCCCAGCCCAGCCACTTCATCTTCGCCTGCGCAGGCAGCGCGTTGTCCACCTCGGCACTCAGCGCCGGGAAAGAACAGGCGGCAACCTCGCGACCCAGCCGCGGACCGGTCATGTAGCGCGCAATCGGTTCAAGCTCCTGGTAACGGTCTTTGCGGACGAGCATAAACAGCGGATTGGCAATCGCGCCGTCCTCCGGCCACACGACGGATACTTTATCCGGTCTTGGACTGAACCGGGCAAACGCCCACGGCAGCACATATATCGCCGCTCCTTCAGATGAGCCGCTTCCCGCCGTTTTCGCCATTCGGGAGCCGTGCCAACCGTCCTTGATCGTAACGCCGAGCCGGCGGATGCCTTCGTCGCCATGCTCTTTATGCGTGTACATCAGCAGCAGCTCGGACACTTTTTCAGGAGAACCGATCACAATGACATTATCCTCGTATACGGGATTCATCAGGTCCGCCCACTCCCTCGGGCGCGGCAGCGAGCCGATCCGGGTCTCGTCAATCATCATCACATAAGGGTAAATACCGTACAGGGTATAAGCGCCATAAGGATCAATCAAGTCGGAAGAAAGCGAAGCGTTGATCGGCATGTCCACGGCTTGAAAGACGTTCTTGTTCAGCAGATTGTCCCGAAATTCGGCCCGAAAGAAATCGCTGAACCCACAGCCGCTCACGATTCCCGGGAAGTCTCTAACATTCTCCGCCTGCCAGACATTCCGGTAAGGGTTGCCGCTGCCGCAGTTCCGGGGCAGGTAACAATTAAAGCTTAGCCCCGTTTCCTCCCTGTAATCCGTCATCCATTCGTCAAAACAGGCCTGAAACCGCTGGCGCATCAAACAGATAGTCATTCCGAGAAAATCCAGCTCTCCCGAAGGCGGCAGCGCCCGGTCATCCTCGCCTTCATTCAACAGAGACAGCAGCGTGTCCGCCGGCTTCCCTTCACTTCCAAGCATCCGGTTGAGGTAAGCGTCCGCCCCATAGCGGCGTAACAGCTCCTCTGATGAGCCCGCATCAAAAAAATCCTTGAGCACACCCTCTTTGTCCGGATACTGTGCCAACAACTCACCCAGCTTCAAATACGTTCTGATCGCGCCCATTATATAGCCTCCTTTAGACTTGTTATGCCTCCTCTGTGATGACTTTTGTGTTTCATTCGATTTTCTTAAAATTTTTCAAAAAAGGGAATGATGGATGTCATACTCAATCCGGAAAGCAGCCAGTATAACCAATCCATATCGTTTCCCCACCTTTTTTAAATTTGGACAATCGTTCTAATTATCTCAAAACAACAGGGATCTACCCTGAAATCGACCGCAAAAACAAAGCCGCCGTCTCCCGGTACAGGCCCCGCAGCGTATCCCGGTCCATCGTGTGCACAAACGAATTGAGTCCGCCGAGCCAAGCACCAAACAGCAGGCTCAGCCGCTCCGCATCACATTGTCTGAAATCGCCGCTCGCCATTCCTTCTTCGATGATGGCCTTGTAAGCCGCCATAGGCGTTACCGCTAATCCGTACAGCGCCTGCACGGTCGACGGCTGAACGCCGGGAAGAGAGGCCAGCTCCTGCCCCGCTTTCAGCAGATCCTGCTGGTAATTGTCCATGACAAAATCGGCAATCGCATACAGCTTCTCAGGCGGAGAGGAACAAGTCATTGCGCGTTCCTGCCAGCGCTCCCCCCACTTCCGCATCGTCTGCTGCGCCAGAGCGACGAACAGTTCCTCCTTGCTCTTGAAGTGATAATATATATGTCCCTTGCTGTGCCCGGTCACCTTAGAAATATCCGCAATCGAAGTGGCGGTGTACCCTTTTCGGGAGAACAGTCCTTCGGCTTCCCTGAGCACATCCTGGCGGACACGCTCGCTGTCGTAGCTTCTCTTCGCCACGTCTCTCACCGCCCTCCACAGATATAGAACGATTGTACTAAAGTGATGATAAAAGAAATTCCGGTTCTTGGCAAGCGGGAAATACCCGCGAGGGTGGAGCACCTCTTTGCCCACCATTTTACCGGCCGGAAGTATTGCATGACACCCTCAAAGCGCGCACCTTATCCAGAGCGCGCTTTGATAAGGCGCAAGTCAGACCCATTATCCGGGCTAAATCATGAGGTAATAAATCTTCCGATCAGCATCCGTAGCTCTGCCGCCATAACGCTGATCCTCTCCGACTCCAGACTGACCTCCTTCATCGATCCGAGCTGATCCTTCGAAGAAGCCGCCACGCTGCGGAAATGTTCCGATGCCGTGCGTGATATCGCCTCCAGCTCGCCAACCGATGCCGCAAGCTCTTCGGAGGTCGCACTCATTTCCTGCGTGGAGGCGGAAATCTCCTGAAGCCGATCCGAGAGGCGGGCGATCCCGCCCGTAATATCGCCAAAGGCGCTGCCCGCTTCATTGACCAGAGACCGCCCTCTCCTCGCTTCAGCCGCTCCCTGCTCCATGATTGCCGCCAGCTCCGCCGTTCCCGTACGGATTTCTCCCGCCAGCCGCGAGCTGGCCTCAAGCGAAACCTGCGTCTGATCGGCAAGCTTACGCACCTGTTCCGCGACAACGGCAAAGCCCCGCCCGTGCTCTCCTGCCCGCGCCGCTTCGATCGAGGCATTCAGTGCAAGCAGCTGTGTCTGACCGGCAATGTCCGACATGAATGTGGAGATCCCGCCGATCTCTTCCGCATGAACCGCCAAGCTGCGGGCGGCGGCGGCCATTTCCTCCGTCATATCGGCGATTCGGTTCATCTGTTCGACGCTCCCGGCGACGGAGAGGCTGCCTTCCTGAGCCGCACCCGTTGTGCTTGCCGACAATTCCGCCGCTGCAGCGGCCGATTCGGCAATACGCTGTACGCCTGAGGCCATTTCCTCCATCGCCCGGCACATCTCCACCGTCTGCACCGCTTGCGTCTCAGCTCCGGATGCCGCTTCTTGCATCCGGCTGGAGATATCGGTACTTGCCGCTGCCGTGCGCTTCGAGTGCTCGCTCACCTCGGAAGACGACGAAAGCAGCCTCTCCGATCCATCCTTGATCCCTTCAATGACCGTCCGGGTGCCGCTAACCAGGGAGTCGAAGGCGGAAGCCAGTCTTCCGATCTCGTCTTTGCGTGTAACAGGCACATACACGGTCAGATCGCCGTCGCCGACCCGAAGCATCTCGCGCGCCAGCCTTTTCAGCGGTGTGGTTAAAAATCTTGCCAGCGCATAGACGAGGGCCAAGCTTGCAAGCAGAATTGCGGAGCCTGCAATCAGCATGATTCTCCGGGATGCAGCCATCGATTCATAGACACTCGTCGCCTCCAGATCGGCTCCTATTACACCGAGCTGCCGCCCCGCCCCGTCATAAAAAGGGACATAAGCGGATACCGTCGCCCCATACTCGTCCCTGGACAGCTCTCCAAATTCGGCCGTTCCCGCAAAAGCCTTCACCATCTCGGGATAGTCGTTGTCCTCCACGGAGCCAAGCGGAGAATAATCATCCTCCTTGGCATCGGCCGGCGCACCGTCCACCATATAGATATAAGAGGTGTTACCGCCGTCCTCGGACCGGTTCAGGGTGTATAAATATTTCAATCCATTATTCTCCCTAAATGTATTCAGCTTCTCCCGGAGTTCGGCGTAATAGGCATTCTCCCCACCCGCCTTAGCGGGAATACCACCATATTTTTCCGAATCGATAAGTTTCACTGCCCTTTCGGCAACGGCCAGCGCCTGCTGTCCCATTGACTGTTCGACGAGCCGGACGGAGGAGAGGTAAACGGTTCCCCCGAGGATCGATCCGCTGACCAGCAGCAGCACAGAGAAAAAAATAACCATACGCCACAACAAACTATTCACCTTTCCGCCGACGCCCTTCCTACTCTTAAAATATGTATTTAAAATTCAACTATTGCAGACCGTCCCGGTCTGATGGGTCTATTGTACCATCACCTCCCCTCTTGTCCCGATTCTACCAGAACATTCCTACGAAAACACTAGATTTCCGCACAAATCCAGCTGCGCTTAATCCGTCAAATGATTGGATGCCTTCCGTCTCCCATTCAGCAGAAGCAGGAGCAGGGGTGGGCCGATAACAAGCAGGGCAATCAGGCTGCTTCCGATATCACTCCAGTCTGCGGCGCCCCCGTCAAGAAACCGGTAAAAAGCATACGCCGAATAGGGAAGCGCAATGAATATGGCCGTCCAGACGCCGGGCGTGTACATTTTTAAATAAAAAGCTTGAAAGGCATGTGTGAACGAATGGAGAAAGAACAAGGAAAGCGCCGCCAGAAACGGCAGATAAACCGAAAAGAACACGGCCAGCATGGTCGAAGCCACGATAACGGAATACACGTACAGCACATCCTCGGCAAACCGGCGGGTGCTGCAGTAGAACGATGGAAGAAGAGCCTTTCGGGCAAAGGGCGGCAGTGCTTCGAGCACCCTGTCTCTATTTTTTTCGGCCCATTTCTCCACCGTCAGAATTTCCTCGAAATCATGAAACATGAATAACACGGGAAACAGCCACAGCAGGCTGACCCAATCAACCGCCGCATCCAGCCAATCCAGCATGGTTATACCTCCTTATTTTAGAATGCCCCGTAAAAATACTCTCGCGGCCTGCCGGCCAAGCTCCTCTTCGCTTCTTTCTCCGTTCAATAAATACCGGTAGGTCAGGCTTTCCACCGAGGCAACGAGCGACTCGGCTGCCACCTCCGGATCGATGTCCGGGCTGACAACTCCCCGGGACTGATTTAATTTCAGATTGGTGTACACTTGCTGCACCAGTTCGCGGCGAATCCGGTCGCCCGATGCTCCCTGCAGCGCGATTTTGGTCAAATTGATGTTCTCTCCGAGAAGCTTGAACATTCGCACCAGCGAACCGGCAGCGAAGCTTTCCACCGCTCCTTCCGGCTGTCTGCCGGCTTCTTCACCAGCATTCCCGAGCTCTAACATTCGGGTCTCGAACCGGTGCAGCAGTTCCTTAAGCATATCCTCCTTGCTTGCAAAATGCAGGTAAAACGCCGCCTGCGTCAATCCCGCGCCAGCCACGATCTGGCTCACTGTCGCCGCGTGATAGCCTTTGCCGGCAAACAAAGCCTCCGCCGACGCGATAAGCTTGTTGCGGGTTACTTCCCCTTTCCCTCCGGCCATAGCCATCCTCCTCTATTTGAATTTATATAACTAACTAGTTAGTAATATTCATAATAGCACAATTCCCCATAAGGCGAAAATGCGAAGCATTCATGCGAAGCATTCAATAGAGACACTTCTTCTTTTCGCAAATGAAGCGCGGGGTATCCGGTGCAATCAGTATTCGATAATGTGGAGGGAGCGGAGGTTTCTCAGAATTACGGGAGCAGAAAATGTCGGAATGCGGGCGTGTAAGAAGTGGACAATTGGATCAATGTGCATGTGTGAGTGTGTGGGTGTGTGGGTATGTGGGTGTGTGGGTGTGTGGGTGTGTGGGTGTGTGGGTGTGTGGGTGTAAGGAGGCGAGGGTTACTATGGCAATGAAGGCTAGAATAGCTGGGAAGTGCGTAAGGTGTATGATGGTTGTGAAGTGTGTGAGGTGTGTGTTGATTGTGAGGATTCAGGCAAGTTGCAGGAATGATAGAGATTATGGGGACAATGCTGCCGCAGGCCTCTCTCCCTAACCAGTCTGGAGCTTAATCAGAGAATTGGCCCATCCCGCAAGCAAATGCTCGAATTAACGGGAAAACCTCCCCCTTATTTTCGATAAAATGGACGTATCATCCATTTAGCGGGAAAATCTCCAGTTTATTGGCCCTTTTCCCTTCGATTTCAGCCAAAAGACCGGATTTAGAGGGAGATTTTCCCGCTCAGGCTACCATAATCCCCAGATTCCCGAAAATAAGCGGGAGGAATTCCGCCTAATTTGCAAATCAGCATCACCCCACCGCTTTGCAAATCAGCATCATTCCTCCACTTTGCAAATCAGCATCATGCCACCGCTTTGCAAATCAGCATCATGCCACCACTTTGCTGATCAGCATCATTCCTCCACTTTGCTGGCAACCTCGGAGTCGTATCCCCGAATGACTTCCATCACCAGCTCAGCATCATTTACGCCCAATTTCCTTGCCGGAACACCGGTTCGATCGTTCCATCCGGCAGCTCGCCGTCGATATCCAGCTCGGGGGACCCGATCATGAAATCGACATGCGTCAGGCTGACGTTGGCGCCTCTGGCCAGCAGTTCATCCCGGCTTAGCTTCGTCCCGCCCTCGATATTGACCGGATAAGCGCTGCCGAGCGCGAAATGGCAGGAAGCATTCTCATCGATGCCTGTGTTGTAAAAGATCCGGTTCAGCCGGGAGATCGGCGAATCATGCGGCACAAGCGCCACTTCGCCCAAGTAGGACGCGCCTTCGTCCGTATCGAGCAGCGAAACCAGATGCTCGCGGCCTGTCGAAGCGTCAAATTCCGTTACCTTGCCATCTTTGAAGGTCAGCTTGATGCCGTCCACCAGCCGTCCGTTCAGATTCAGTGGGAGCGTGCTGCTTACCATTCCATTCACTCCGGTGCGGTGCGGCATGGAGTAGACTTCCTCGGTCGGCATATTGGCGACAAAATAGACGCCCTTCTCGTTCTCGCCTCCCGCGGCCCGCCACAGATGTCCCTCCGGCAGCTCCACGCGCAGATCGGTGCCCGGAGCGCGGTAGTGCAAACTCCGGTAGCGCTTGGCGTTCAGCTTCTCCTGTCGTTCCTTCAGACGGGCGATATGCTCCCGCCAGGCGGCAACAGGATCGCCGTCCGCTTCGACGCGGTTCATCTGAAAGATCGCCTCCCACATGGCGTCAATGCGCGCTTCTTCCGGCAGGTCGGCGAATACCTTGTCCGCCCAGGCCCGGGTCGGCGCTTTGATCAGCGACCAGCTGATCCGGCTGTTGCGGGTGTAAGCCTGGTACTTCTGTCGGGCAATCGCCGCCGCTTTTACCGAAGCGGACACTTTGGCGGAATCGATGCCCTTTAGCAGTTCGGGATCGGGCACTTTGATATGCAGGATGGCTCCCCCTTCCTCGGCGAATTGCTCCAGCATATCCGCATGCCACTTCGGGTAATAGCCGAAGGAATCGTCCGGCGCTTTCTCGTAACGGATGCGGGTGATTGCTTCGTCATCCCAATCCATAATGACGTATTTAGCGCCAGCCTCGTAGGCCTTCGCGACAATCAGCCGGGTCAGTTCGGCGGTCTCCAGCGGCGCGTGAACCATCAGCACCTGCCCGGGCTGCACGTTCACCCCTACTTTGACGACCAATTCCGCATATTTTTCCAGCATTTGTTCAAAAAAAGCCATATCTGCTCATCCTCCGTTGTTCATTTTTCAACCGAATCTTACCAGTATATCACAATGGAGGCACAGCCGCGCTAAGTTCCAGAACAACCGGACAATGATCGCTGCCCATAACCGCGCACTCGATCCGAGCCTCTTCAATAGATGGAGCCAGCCTTGCGGACACGAGAAAATAGTCAATCCGCCAGCCTATATTCCGTTCCCGGACCTTCGGCATGTAGGACCACCAGGAATATGCATCCTTCACATCGGGATGCAGGTGGCGGAACGTATCGACGAACCCTGTTTCCAGCAGCTCGGTCATCTTTTGCCGCTCCTCCGGGGTAAAGCCGGAATTGCCGTTGTTGGATTTCGCATTTTTTAAATCGATCTCCTGATGAGCCACGTTCAAATCGCCGCATATCACGACCGGCTTATGCTTGTCCAGACGCTGCAAATGGGCGCGGAACCGGTCCTCCCACTCCAGCCGGTATTCCAGTCTCGACAGATCGCGCCGGGCATTGGGGCTGTAGGCATTGACTAGATAGAAGTTGTCAAATTCCAGCGTGATGACTCTCCCTTCCGTCTCCTCCTCCCCTTCCAGACCGAGGGTGACGGCCAGAGCCTCTTTTTTAGTAAACACAGCGGTACCGGAATATCCCTTCTTGACGGCGTAATTCCAATACTGGCGGTACCTCTCTCCGTGGTCGAAGGTAATTTGCCCTTCCTGGAGCTTCGTTTCCTGCACGCAGAAGATATCCGCATCGGTTTCTTCAAAAAAATCGTTAAACCCTTTGTTCACACAGGCCCTCAGCCCGTTCACGTTCCAGGATACCAGCTTCATTCTTCGTTATTCTCCTCGCTTATTCTTAATACAACCCAGTTATTCCTATCCTCCGACCGGAGGGTCGATATGTATATCCGTATCAGGACTCGTTAACGACCAGCGAGTAAAAGTGACCTGAAATCCCGCTCGGGTCGGCGCGCATAGAAAAGGTCCTGCCTGAACACTTGTCAGATATGGGAAACGGGCAACACGAACAGTTCGCCACGGTCCCTCCTTCGATCTGGCTCTGATAATGACAGCATCGTTCAGCCTGGAGGCGCGGATGGTAATCTCTCTGCCAATCCATTCGGGTACAGGCGAAAGAGACCAGTCCGAGTATGTATCCGTTACCACGGCGCCAAGATGCGGCACACCGTCGTTGATTTCAATTCCTGATTTTATCCACTGAGTCGGACTATGCCACAGCATCAATCCCGCCTGATCGTATAATCCGGAAAATCCGTCCAGCTTAAAGGCAATTTCAACGGCAAAAGGTTCATCCCACGAGGCCAGTAGTGCATGACCATTATCATGCTGGAAACCGTACATCGTTTGCTGCCAGTAATCGCTTTGTTCAACGGCTTGAACGATAAGCCGATCTCCTTCAGTACGGCTGGATTCCGGTTCGTTGGTCCAGGAACCACTTGACCAGTCTATCTTTTTGGAGGTCATTTCGCATCATCCTTTGCCTTTTTTCTTATAAGAATAGCAGTTTGCCGATGTGTCTTTCAATGTCGCGTCCCGAAGAAGGCCTCTTACGCCTATCGGTTTCTTACTTTTTAAGACTGCTCATGATAGAATGACTTGATGGACCAGACTTTTGTAACGAATATCCATACATACTGCACTAGTGAGGTAAAAAAACATCCATGAACGCACCACAGCTATTAAGAGGTTTTAACTTTCTGTACTTTGCCCTGCTGGCGATCTTCATTCCATTTCTTCCGGTCTACCTGGCCGGTCAGGGTCTGAACCCCGGACAAATCGGATTCATCGTTGGCACCGGCGGCTTTGTGACGATTATCTCCCAACCACTATGGGGAATGATCAGCGATAGGACCAAGACGATCCGCAAGGTTCTGCTGCTGCTCCTGCTTTTTGCGGGCGTACTCGGGTATTCGCTTTACGCTTCAGACCGCTTTATCCCGCTGATTTCGTTCGCCATGCTGCTCTACTTCTTCCTGATGCCGATTGATCCGCTGACGGAGAGCCTGAATTTCCGGGTTGCCGAGGTCCATGGCGTAAGCTACGGGTCCATCCGTACCTACGGCGCGCTCGGTTATGCGGTGATGTCGCTGCTGGCCGGATACGTCATGTCGTATTTCGGCGGACATGTTCTCGCGCCGCTCTTCGCAGGCATCGTGCTGCTGAGCTTTGTAACCACCTGGGCCATGCCAGACGCGCCTGTATCAGGCAAACCGGTTACTCTCGGCAGTCTGAAGGCTTTTTTGGGTAATAAGGAGACGGTTCTGTTCCTCGTTCTCGTGCTGATCAGCTCGGTTCCCGCCCGGATGAACGATACGTTCCTTGGGGTCTATATTTCCGAGCTTGGCGGCAAGCCGGAGCTTGTCGGACAAGCGTGGTTCCTTGCGGCAGGCAGCGAAATCCTCGTGTTCGCCCTAAGCTTCTGGTGGCTTCGCAAAGGTCAAGAGCTGATGATCATTTCGATTTCCGGCTTTTTCTACTTCCTGCGCTTCTTTCTGTCCGTCTGGCTCACTGATCCGCAGCAGCTTGTGTTTCTGCAATTTTTGCAGATCCTGACCTTCCCGGTCTTCTACTCCGCCGCGATTCAATACTTGTACAGCATTGTACCCGCGGAATGGCGGGCGACGGGACAAACCGTACTCGCTCTGCTGTTCTTCGGAATATCGGGTATTGTCGCTTCCTATGCGGGCGGCGCGCTGTATAACGCCTTCGGCGGGAAGTCGCTGTATGTCTGCATCTCGGGCATGTCGTTTGCCGGGTTCGTCTTCGGCCTTATTTTATACCGCTTATCCCGAAAGGAGCGAAACGTATGAAAGAACCATTGAAGCAGCTGGTCCGGGAACTGGAAAATGCGCAGGACCCGGAAGCGGCGGCGACCATGAGCGCGTATATGCGGGATCAATTCCCTTATTTGGGTGTACGGACTCCCGTAAGAAGACAGCTCTTGAAAGCCTTTCTCAAGGAACATCCCCCGGTTAAGGAATGGGTTCCCCTGCTGTGGGAAAAGCCCGAAAGGGAGTATCAATACTGCGGTGTGGATATCGCAGAGTCCCTGCGAAAAAAGCTGGAGCCATCCGACATCGGCATGATTGAAGCCTGCATCGTCTCCCGTTCGTGGTGGGACACCGTCGATCTTCTGGCGGCCAATGCCGCCGGGTTTCTGCTGCGCAAATATCCGGAGCTTAAGACGGAGTACGCTGAGAAGTGGCTGCAATCGGACAACATGTGGCTAAACCGCACGGCCATCCTCTTCCAGCTCCACTATAAGGAAGCGACGGATGAAGCGCTGCTGTACCGCTATATCCGTGAACATGCATCGTCCGGAGAATTTTTTATCCAAAAAGCGATCGGCTGGGCACTAAGGGAATATTCCAAGACGAACCCGGCATCGGTCACGGCGTTTATCGAGCAAGAGGAACTGAAGCCGCTGAGCAGGAGAGAAGGACTGAAATGGCTGATGCGGTCCGGCAAAATGCAATAGAGCTCTCCCCGGTTGGGGAGAGCTCTAGCTTTGAACGAACAAGCAAATTCGGCACTGAACGACCTATTTTTTATGGATAGATATATACGCCGGAGCCGAGAAAATCTGTAGTCAAATCGAACTTGGCTTCCAGCACATCCATGTTGATCCACGCCGTACCTTGTTTGACCATGGTTTCGCCCGCTTTGATTGCGGCCAGCTTACCGTCGGTAACGACCACGATCTGCTTCTTGGCGCCGTCCCATGTCACTTTGGAACCGAGGCTTTCCATGACGCCCCGCAGAGGAAGCCATACCTTCCCGCTTTTGTACTCTCCTTGAAGACCTACAACCTCTTTACCGTCCGCGTACACCTGAAGCTTGTCCGAGAATGTGACGCCGCTCTCGATTTTTTTGATAACCTCAATCACAAATTCAGAGCAGTAATCACTGGAAACCGGAGCGAAATCCTCTCCGTACAGTTCGGAATTGGACAATACCCGGATGCCAAGGAAAGGAACGTTGAATGTTCTGGCTACATCTGCCACCGACGCGGTCTCCATCTCTTCCGCGCTTGTGCCTAGCGTATTGTGCAGCTGGTTAATGCGGTCGATTTCCTTGTTCCACGCATCCGAAGTGCCGATAACGCCAGATACGACTTTGCCGTGCTTATACTGATCGGCCAAGCTCATTGCCGTCTTGTACAGCTCGGGGTCCGGCTCGAGGGGTTTGGGCATGACCTTCCAGCTGCCGGTGTCGATTCCCGCTCCCGCATCTCGATGCGGAGATTCGATCCAGCTGTAATTGATCGCTTTGGCGCCAACCACAATATCGAACTGATGTAGCGCGGGGTCGTGACCGCCGGCGGTTCCCTGGTTAATGATCGCTTTCGGATGATATTTCTCGATTAAGAGCGTTGTCGAAGCCGCGGCATTGACCATGCCGATATTCGTCTTGGAGACGACAACCGGAACACCCTCGATGGTGCCGGAATAAAATTGATACGATCCGAAGGTCTCCGTCTTGTACTCGCCCATTTGCTTCAGAAAATAGGCGACTTCCATGTCCATTGCACCCTGTACGGCGATTGGACGGACTTCCTTGACCTCAGCGGCGCTTACCTGCAAAGGCATCAGAAGAAGCAGTAAGGCAACACTCCATAATAACCATTTTTTCAACTGCGATCACCTCGTCGTAAAATTTTGGCTTGGCTGCTTTTACACAAGATAATCGCATGATAGATTAGCGTCAATTGCTTGACATGATTTATGTCATACTGCACAAAATATTGGAATGTTTTTGTAATTCGCTAATAAACTTTTCGGAGAAAAAATGGTTAATTATCATGAGTATGTTATATTTATTCACCTAAAGGAGAGAAAAAATCGGCATTGCCTTACACGTGAATATTCGCTTCAATGGACTATGCCCGGGCCTTAACGACCAGCTCCACATCCTCCAAAGGCTGATTCAGGACAACCGTCAGTTCGCGGGCGGCGCTGTCGAAATGCCATCCCTCCGCGAGCGTCTCCAGTTCATCCCGGTCCGCCGCCTCTTTGCCGAAATCCTGAAGATATCCCGCAAACGGGAGATGCTTGAACGTGAGCGTCCATCGCTTCCAACCTTCGCCGTAGCCTGTCCATTCCGGATGAACGGTGAATTTGACGGTTCCCTCCGTCCCTTCAACTCTCAAGCGGTACAGATTATACGCCTTGTCCTTGTAGGCAAACGTCGCGCCGTCGTCATCGTACAGGTCAAATGCGCCTTCGCCGTTCTCCGGTGTATAAATATCCAGGAACAGCTCCGAGGGGCGTTCAAATTCGGCGGACAGGGCCGGTGCCGTGCGCGGGATAATCGCTCCCTCTTTAACGTACAGCGGCAGCGTATCGAGCGGGGCATGAGCCATGAAATGACGGCCGCCCTCTCTTTTCTCCCCGGTCTTGTAGTCGAACCAGTTCCCCTCAGGCAGATAGACGACACGATGGAACGTATCGGGACGATAGACGGGAGCCGCAAGTATTTGATCTCCCAGCAGGAATTGGTCGCAAAGGTTGGCGACATTCGGATCTTCCGGATATTCCAGAAGCAGCGGCCGGATGATCGGCATCCCCGTTTCGGCGGATTCCCGGAATAACGAATACAGCAGCGGCATCAAGGAATAGCGCAGGCTAATATACTCCCTGCAAATATTCTCTACCTCGGGCCCGAACGACCACGGCTCCTGACGGACGGTTTCCAGCATGCTGTGGTTCCGACAGAACGGGAACAGCGCGCCCATCTGCGTCCACCGCGCCAGCAGCTCGCCCGTTGTATGATGTCCGAACCCGCCGATATCGGGACCCGAGAAGGAGACGCCGGACAGCCCGAGGTTCAGCACCATTGGCATCGCAAGCGCCATATGCTCCCAGAAGCTGCGGTTATCACCCGTCCAGACCGCCGCATAGCGCTGAATCCCGGCGTAGCCAGCGCGCGAAAGCACGAACGGCCGGCGGCCATTCAAGTTCCGGGTCATGCCCTCGGCGGTCGCTTTGGACATCAGCATGCCATACAGATTGTGAATTTCGGCATGCGTAGCGGGATTACCGTCGTACCGGTGCAGCGTGTCCGGGTCGATCGTCTTGTTCTCGTTAAACACCGAGGGCTCGTTCATATCGTTCCAGATGCCCTCAATGCCCATATCCGTAAAGAAGCGGTGAAGGTCTCCCCACCATTCTCTGGCCTTGGCATCCGAGAAATCGGGGAACACGCTAGGCCCCGGCCACACCGGACCGACAAACGGCGACCCGTCCGGTTTCAGGCAGAAGAGGTCCGAATCCGTCCCCTCTTGATAAACACGGTAATCCGGGTCCAGCTTCACACCGGGATCAACAATCGGGACGATTCGGATGCCCATCGTTTTCAGTTCTTCGATCATCGCTTTCGGATCGGGGAACCGGGCCGGATCGAAGGTAAAGACGCGGTATTCGTTCATATAATGGATGTCTAGGTGAATGACATCGCACGGAATTTCCTTTTCGCGGAAGGTGCGGGCCATTTCCATGACCTCATCCTGATCCATGTAGCTGTAACGGGACTGATGATAGCCGATGGACCACTGAGGCGGAAGCTGGATGCGTCCGGTGAGGGCGGTGTATCTCATGACCACATCTTTCAATTGCGGACCCGGAATCACATAATAGTCCAATCCGGTGGTATCCGCTTGAACCGTGAATGCTTCGCTCGAGGTGCGCATATCGAACACCGATTTCCCCGGATTATCCAGAAAGATACCGTAAGAGCACTCCGGCTCATTGACGATCAGAAAAGGAATCGATTGGTACAACGCTTCGATTTCCGGCACATGCGGGGAGAAGTTATCGGAGTTCCACATTTCGTAACGCTCGCCCCGCTTGTCCAGGAAGCCCGTCTTCTCGCCCAGTCCGTAGTAATGGACATTCTCGGTTGCCCGGAACAAGGCGATTGCGGATTTCTTTTCGTTCCACGCCATCATCGGATTACGAGCCCATATGCGGCCGGAGCTATCCTTAAACCTGAGGCTGCCGTCTTCTTTCACAACCTCTATCGTGATCTCATCCGTTTCAACAAGGTAAGCGAGCCCGATATCGGCAACCAGCAGTTCCGTTTCTGCGGCTCCGGCCCCGGATTCCCCCTCCACAATCGCCGGTGTCGTCTTCATGTTGATCTCTTCATCCGGAGCGGCGTCGGCGAACAGCCTGATGCGGACCGCACCCGCGCGGGCCTTGCTTACGGCAAGCTTGCCGTTGTCGCAGGTGAAGATCACTTGGCCGGCTTCTTGCTCTATTTTGATAACCCGTCCCAACGTCAGGGTGAATGAGGCTGCGTAATCGGAATGCAGCTTGTCCGGACTGATTTGTTCGCTTGTTAGCATGACTTGTTCCTCCTGAACGTTCGTTTGGCTTTTTTCATAGAAATGTTCGTTAACCCTTGTCGGCTCCTGCCGTCAATCCCTCTACAAGGAAGCGCTGCATCAGAATAAACAGGATGGTCACCGGAACGGCGGCCAGTACGCAACCTGCGGCAAACGTTGTAAATTCAGTAGAAAAGCGGTCGCCGATCATATCGAACAGGCCGACGGCAAGGGTCTTCTTCTCTGGCGAACGCAGCACCAGCTTTGCAAAAATAAAGTCGGTGAACGCGCCGGTGAACGTCATCAGCGATGTAAACACGATGAGCGGCGTTGACAGCGGAAGCACGATGCGGAAGAAAATCGGCATATGCCCAGCTCCGTCAATCCGCGCGGCTTCGACAAGACTCTTCGGAATGGTGTCGAAGTAGCTTTTGGCGAACAGAAAGTACAGCGGCGCTCCCGCGGCATACACGATGACGACGGCGGTGTGCGTGTTGAGCAGATTCATCTGATTGAGCAAAATATAAATCGCAATCATGCTCATAAAGCCGGGAAAGAGTCCGAGCACAAGAAGAATGCTCATCAAATTTTTACGCCCGGCAAACCGGAATACCGAGAAAGCATATCCTGTCAGAAGCGTAAGAATCGTACCGAGAATCATGCTGGCGATGGAGATCTTCATCGTGTTCCCGTACCAGACGCCAAAGGGATGCTTATCGAACAGCGTAGTATAATGGCTGAACGTATACGAAGTCGGAATGATCTTATCGCTGAACAGCGCGTCCCCCGTACGGAAAGAAGACATCAGCACCCAAAGGGCCGGATAGGCGCAGAAAATTGTCAGAATAACGAGCGCGATATAACTGAAAGACAGACGGAAGGCCGTTTTCGCTTTTTTACCGGTGATCATGACGCCTCCTCCTCCTTGAACGCTTTCGTGCGGCGGACATTCCAGATTGCGAATGCGGAGAGCACAATGAAGATAAAGATTCCGATTACCGAAGCGTAGTTGTATTTGCCCTGCTCCATGGACAGCTTGAACAGCCACGTAATCAGGATATCGGTATGGCCGGCAAACTGGAAATCTCCGTTGAGCGGCTTGCCGTTCGTCAGCAGATATACAATGTTGAAGTTGTTGATGTTGCCGACAAACTGCATGATGATCAGCGGCGCCATCGAGAACATGACCATCGGGAATGTAATCAGCCGCGTCTTCTGGAAGCCGCTCGCCCCGTCGATATCAGCCGCTTCATACATATCTTTCGGTATGGTGGACAGAATGCCGATAATCATCAGCATGGAGACCGGGAAGGTCAGCCAGAAGTTGGCCAGAATCAGCGTGATTTTCGCCCACAGAGGGTCGGACAGCCACGGCGCCTTGGAAATACCGAGCATTCCCAGATACTGATTCACAGGACCGAATTGGCCATTAAAAATGTTTCGCAGGATCAGAGTGGACACGAACATCGGGATAGCAAAAGGCAGTATAAAAGCCGTCCGCCAGAACGCTCTGAACCGGATTCCCTTCTGCTGAACGAGCAGGGCCGCGGCGAATCCGCCGAAATATCCGGTAACTGTTGCAAAAAACGCCCAGACAAACGTCCAGATCGTGACGCTGTAAAAGGTATGGCTCCAGGAGCTGTTGCGCAAAAGCTCCTTGAACGCCTGAAGCCCTTCCCAATTAATCAGATGCGCTGGAGGCATCGTATCTCGTGTAAAGTCGGTAAAAGCGACCAGGATCATGAAAATAATCGGCATTACCGTAAAAAACACGACGCCCAGCAGCGGAATCGCCAGCACGATATGCGGGAAGCGGTAAGCCGCCACAAAGCTGAGTGTCTGCTTGAATGTATTGGGCTGTATGCCTTCTTCCCGCAGTTTGCCGGTGCGGTATGCATCTTTAATGCTTGCGATGTACATCCAAATCAGCACCAGCATGATGAATACCGTGATAAGGCCCTCGATCATCAGAAAAATCGAATGGTCGCCCATCACCTGCTTGTACAGCCTTCCGACCTTCTTCAGGTGGGTTTCCGTTTCGCCAAGCGTCGCCAGCGCCCAAAGCGCATGGGGCAGACTCGTAATGGCCGTAAATATCCCATAAGCATAAAAGGCCAGCAAAAGAATTCCTTTGGTGTACTGCTTGTTATAAATCTGCCCAAGCCCCATGGCGAGAGCCGATAGCAGGGCCGCCTTCTTTCTGAACTTTCTGGAATGTTCGGGATACTCACGCTCAACTGCCAGCTGCTGCATCTCCTTTCAGCTCCCATCATAAGGAAGGATCACCCGGGAAGGCCCGAATGATCTCCACTTTTTTTTCATAAAAGTCTGTTTACTTTGCCTCAATGCTCGACTTCATGCCTTCCGCCGCTTTATCCAGTGTCGCCTTGACGTCTGCGCCATTCCAGATATCATCAAATGCCGGACCCATGTAGTTCCAGAAATATTCCATTTCCGTCCGGTTAGACATCATCTGGCTGTTCTTCATCTGTTTGAAGAAGCCCTGCATAATGGCGTCCTTGCGGATGCTCGGATCATTGTCGATGCCTTCTGCCGCCGGAATAATGCCGGTCATCTGGTTGTCTTTGATCTGCATCTCTTTGGAGGTGATGAAGCTCGCGAAGATCTTCGCCGCGTTCGGATATTTCGAATACGAGCTTACATAGTAGGAAGTGTTGCCCGCCAGCACGATCGGCTCTTTACCACCAGGCATCGCCGGGAGCGGAATGACCTCCACTTTAAACGGCAGCTTGCCGTAATTTCCGATGTTCCAGCTTCCGTCCATATTGATGGCCAGCTTGCCGCTTTCCCACAATCCCGTCTTCACGTCACGGGTAGCGTCTGACAACTTGAGCGGCATAATCTCCCGAAGCGTTTGGAAGAACTTCATCCCTTGAACCGAGCCTTCATTGTTGACGCCGATGTCGTGAGGATCGGTCTCCCCGCTGCCGAATACATAGCCGCCGTAGCCGGTCATGAACGCCACGTCATAGAAAGCATTGCTTCCTTCGAACATAAATCCGTATTTATTGTTCTTAACGTCGTTGTATTTCTTGGAGAACGCGATGATATCGTCCCAGGTGTCGAGCTTGGTGTCTTTGACCAGATCTTTGTTGACATACAGCGAGTACGTGTACACATTGCGCGGATAACCGTACAGGATGCCGTCAATGGTCGATGCGTCCACAGCCATTTTCCGGTTGATGCTCTTCGTTTCTTCTTCAAAATAGTCGTTCGGCAAAACGACGCCCGCTTTGACAGCGCCTCCCAGTCCGTCGTTGTTAATGCCCAACACATCCGCTCCGGTACCAGCCGGGCCGTCCGTCGTCAAACGAGCCACGCTGTCCCAGTAAGCAACATCTTCCACCGTCACCTTGATGCCGTATTTCTTCTCAAACTCGGCGGCCGCATAATTGGTAAAATCGTCCTTGATCGTCCAGAAGGTCAGCTGCGCTCCGGGCTCCGGCGTTAATTCCTCTGTCGCCTCCGCGGTCGCTTCCCCGCCGGCATTCGCCGCGGCATTGCCCGTCTCCGCATTCCCGGAGCCCGGCTTGCCGCCGCAAGCAGCGAGCGCAAACATCAGCATCATACAAAGTGCAAGAAGTCCCAATTTCTTTGCCATTTCCAAATCTCTCCTTATCGCTCAGGTAAAATGTATAAGCATGACATTAGTCAGTCAGCGCCCGGCAGCTTTCTCTTTCAATAATTTCATGGGAAGCACTTTGGATTCGCAGCTTCCGGTCCCTTTCTCCCGGATTTGCTTAAGCAGCATTTGCGCGGACCCGGAACCCAGCTCGTACACCGGCTGGCGTACGGTAGTAATTTTCGGACGGTACGCTCCTGCGATCGGAATATCGTCAAAGCCCATGATCGACACATCCTCGGGAACGCTCAGGCCGCTGTCCTCCGCTGCCCGGATCGCTCCGATGGCGATCATATCACTGACACAGCACACAGCCGTCGGGAGGTCTTCCTTCGCTCTTGCGAACAGCTCCATCCCGCTCTTGTAGCCCGATTCAAGGTTATAGTCCTTGTCAAACACCCAGTCCGGCCGTGCGGTAATACCGTTATCCGCTAAAGCCTGCTTGTAGCCGTCGTACCGCCGGACCGTCTGGTAATAGTCCATCGGACCGCAGAAAAAAGCGATACTGCGGTGACCCAGCCCGATCAGATATTTTGTTGCATCATAGGTAGCCTGGTAATCATCGATGTTGATGCTGGAGAACCGGCCGTCCTTGTCCGTATGGCTGGAGAAGATGACGGGTACATCATTTTTATTGAAAAACTCGATTTGCTCCGGCTTCGGCGCCGAGGTCAGCAGAATAACGCCATCCACATACTTATCACGAAGCAGATTTAAATAATGAAGTTCAACATCCGTATCCCCGTTCGTATTGCAGAGCAGAGTCGTGTAGCCGTGCTGGATGAGTTCCTTTTCAATGCCGCGGACAAACATCGAAATGAATGTATTTGCAACGTCCGGGATCAGTACGCCAATCAGTGTACTCTCCTTCATGATGAGCGTCCGGGCCACGGGATTCGGATTGTAGCCCAGCTCGTCCACCACTTTCATGACCTTCTCCCGTATTTCGGGACTTACCGGTTTGCTGCGGTTCAGCACCCGCGACACTGTGGCAATGGACACATCGGCTAGTCTGGCGACATCCTTGATCGTATAAGACATGCTTTCACCCCCTTGACCTTAATCAGGAAAACCTTTTCCTACTTTTCAAAAAAAGAGAGACTCATCTGGATTGCTTGTTCAAGGCCGGCGACAGGACCGTTCATTTTCAGCAGGTAAACCTTTTCCTGGAAATGAAAACTGTCTTTCTGAATCTTTCATCTGCTTTGCAGCTGTTATTTGCGATTATCATACTATCAGGAATGAATTGATGTCAATATAAATAACACTCTTTAATTTAAATTTTAATTTTTTTCAAAGAAAACGCGTATACAGTAGTAAAATTTGTTATGTTTTATTACATAAATCACTCATCCATCCCAAAAAATGCCGCCCCGCAGCTTGTCTGCAGGACGGCATCCATAAGGGGCAGTAAAGTTATTTTACACTGGTATAGCGGTTGTAAGCATCTGTACGAATCTTCAGCAGCTTCTCCAGTCCCATGTCGTTCAGCTTCTTAATATAGTTGTCCCAGCCCTCATTGATTCCGCCTTTGGTAATAAATTGAGCGCGCATCGTATTTACGTAGGTGTCAATGTCCGTCGTCAGCGTCGGCAGCTCCTGAAACTCTTCCGAAGTATACATAACGTTAGGGAAAGGCGTTGCCACATATTCATTCCCCAGCTTGTCGAGCTGCAGCTTAAGTCCGTCCCCGGTCTTCGGACTGAGCTTGATATTCTGCTCAAAAGAAGGGCTGGCATATTTCGGGCCGAAATCCCGGAGTGACTGTTCCCAGTACCAGGCGTCCGCGCTGGTGCCGGCCGGCGGGTCCATCAGCGAATACGTGCCGTCGTCGTTCTTCTTGATGACCGTTCCGATCGCTCCCCAGAAATTCTGGATACTGGCTTCATTCGTATAGAACTGATCGGCCCAACGGGCGGCTACCTCAGGATTTTTGCAGAATTTCGTAATGAGCAGTTCATTCCGTCTGTAGCTGAGTCCGCTCGGATCTCCAGTCGAATACCGTTTGCCATCCGGTCCGGCGATTGGAGGAATGGTCTCATATTGATCGCTCCATTTGCCAAATACCGCATCGGGTGTCCATTGGTTGGAAAAGCCTACGATTGGTGCGTCCGGATTTTGATGCTTCGCGGATGCCATCGTGCCGTCCTGGGTGAACAGCTCTTTATCGAGCAAGCCTTCGGAATAGAGTTTGTGCACCCACTCCAGTCCAGCTTTGTATTCCTCGCTGGTCGGGAAATATACCGGTTTGCCGTCTTTAATCATCATGCTTGTGGCGTTCAGGTCGGTGATGCCGAAGGGGTTCAGAAAATCCATCGACAGTCCGACCTCACTGTAAGGAATCTCGTCTTTTTTACCGTTCCCGTTCGGGTCTTGCTCTTTAAACGCTTTTAATACGTTGTACAAATCGTCAATGGTGTCCGGGGCCTTTAGCCCCAATTTATCCAGCCAGGCCTTATTAATAACAGGCTGTTGGGCAGTGATGGGACGCGATGGGAGCCTGGCCGGCAAAGAGTAGATCTTTCCGTCGGGAAAGGTGCTGATCTGTTTCATCTCAGGTGTTTCCTGCATGGCCGCTTTCAGATTGGGCATATACTTGTCGATATAATCATCCAGCGGGCGGAAATAGCTTAAATTATTTACGATATCGGAATCAGAGAAGGATTGGTCTCCCAGAATAACTTCCGGAAGCGTGCCGCTGGCCAGCATAATAGACTTCTGTTCGGCCCAGTCGTTGGAGGACATCACCTGCCATTCGATTTTGACGTTTGTATTCTTTTCAAGGTCCTTAAGCCATTGATTCTGCGTGAAGGTGTCCCCCATGCTTCCCCAACGGACGGTCAGAACCTTCAAGGTCACCGGCTTCTTGACAATCGGAAGGCCTTCTTGGTTAAAATCGCCGCTAGCCACTGAGCCGGAGTTCTCTCCCTTGCTGCCGCTGCAGCCAACCATACCTGTAAGCAGGACAGGAACAAGAACCATTGCGGTGATCATTTTCACCCAACTCTTCTTTGTGCTTTTGCCCATTCGTGATTCCCCCTGATTCAATTTAGGATCAATGCTGCTACTCCTTCACGGCTCCGATCATCACCCCTTGGTTGAAGTATTTTTGTACAAACGGATATAGGCACAGGATCGGGACGGTCGCAACGATAATGACGGAATAACGCATCAAATTGGCCAGGCGCAGCGCGATCTGCGCGGCTTCTCCGGTTCCCATGCTGGATTGCATCTGATTGGTGATCAGAATATTGCGCAGGATGAGCTGCAAGGGATACAAATCGGGATTTTTCAAATAAATCAAGGCGTTAAAATACGAATTCCAGTAGCCGACCGCGATCCACAAGCCCAGAACCGCAATAATCGCCTTCGACAACGGCAGAACTACCTGAACAAAATACCGGAGGTTCCCGCATCCGTCGATCTGCGCCGCCTCCCACAAATCTCCGGGAATACTCGACTGAAAGAACGTCCGGGCGACGATAATATCGTAGACGATAACCGAGAAGGGCAGGACCATGACCAGGAACGTATCGTACAGATGAAAATCCCTGACTGTCAGGAAGGTGGGGATCAACCCGCCGTTGAAAAACATCGTGAAGATGAAAAACAAGGAAAGAAATTTGCGCCCGAAAAGGTCCTTTCTTGACAGCGCATAGGCCGCCGAAATATTGACAATTAGCCCGATGGCGGTCCCCACGACCGTATAAAGGATGGTGTTTCGATACCCGATCCAGATGTTCTCATGGCGCAGCAGTTCCCTGTAGCCGTCCATTGTAAACCCTTTCGGAAACAGCCATACCTGTCCATTCGCCACCGCAGACGGATCGCTGAACGACGCAATAATGATAAAAAAGAGCGGGTACATCAGAATCACCAGAAAAATCACTGCAAACGCATACATCGCAATTTCCATCACCGTGTCGGATGAACGGCTGTTTTTTACTTTCCCCATACTTTTGTTGGTCGCGGCTTCCACAAACCCCATCCTGAACTCCTCCCCACTACCACAAGCTGTTTTCGCTGAATTTTTTGGAAATCTGGTTGACCATAATCAATAGAATGAAGTTAATGACGGTATTGAACAAGTTGATGGCCGAGGAAAAGCTGTATTGGCTGCTGAGCAGCCCGATTTTGTACACATAGGTGGAAAGGATTTCACTTGAGGTGATATTCAGGTCATTCTGCATCAGATACACCTTTTCAAAACCGACCCCAAGCAGCCCGCCGACCCGCAGAATAAGCAGCGTTATCGCTGTCGGCATAAGCATGGGAATATCGATATAGCGGATTTTGTGAAAGCGGCTCGCTCCGTCCACGGTTGCCGCCTCATAAAGACTGGGATCGACTGCCGAAAGCGCGGCGATATAAATAATGCTGTCCCACCCGACATGCTGCCACACATCCGACCAGACATACACGCTGCTGAATAAACCGGCGGAGCCCATCAAATCGGGAGCTTCTCCCCCGAACAGCTGATACAGACTGCCGAGCAAACCGGTGCTGGGGGAAAATAAAATCATCATCAGTCCCACCATAACGACCGTCGAGATAAAATGCGGCATATACGATACCGTCTGGAAAAACCGCCGAAACCGGTTGGGCCTCATCTGATTAACCATCAGAGCCAGCAGGATCGGAATCGGAAAAGTAATCAGGCTGTACACGCTGATGACAAGCGTATTCTTGATCGTCGTCGTAAATTGATAGGAATGAAAGAATTTCTCGAAATACTTGAACCCGGCCCATGGGCTGCCGGTAATTCCCGAAGCCGGACTGTAATCCTTGAAGGCAATAATCACCCCGTACATCGGTTTGTAGGCGAATAATAGCGTGAGCACCACAGCGGGAAGCAGCAGCAGATAGAGTCCCCAGTTCCGTCTTATCTGTCCGATTGTCCGCCCCGGAGCAAATTGACCGGCTCGCATGACATCCCCTCCTTTTCTTCTTGAATCTGTCTGAACCTTTGAACACCTTTAGTATACCTTTCTCATTTCCCATATACTGGACTTCATAAGACGGGTATTCGGACCTTTGAAGACCGTTATTATGAAGTTTGGAAGACCGGCCTCCCCTTCTTAGCAGGAAAAGTTGACGGTATTCCGACTTTTGTATGCGCTTTCCGGACTTTGAGGCAAAACGGTGCCGTTATCATATGTTTTTTCTCATAAAGGTTTTATAATAGATCTGCCCCCCATAAAATAAAACGCATTCAATAAAGGAAACTCGCGGAAAGGATGCGGCTCTTAAGGCCTATGGGAAAAAAAACTGGAAACAAGCCTTATCCCATCAAGCATTATGTAAAAATTATGATTATCATTTCTTTCTCTGTGCTTGTGCTGGACTTTATCATCAGCTTTGCTTCCATTTTCATCGTCAAGCAGCAGTCAACGCGGTATTTGCAGGATACGGCCGACCTCTATATTAATCGGATCAATCATGATTTTGCTTACATCAATCACTACATGGGCTGGACGCTGGCGAACGACGAAAGCCTGAACATGATGAATGCCTACGGCATGAACAGCACTCCGTTCATAAAAGCTAACGAAAATCTGTACAAACGGTTTACCGAGCTGCAAAAAAATTACGGCCTGGAATACAACTTCTTCTTCTACTTGAAGAATCAGTCCTTTTTTCTGAACTGCGCACCAATGAGCATTTCCTATACGGATTACCGCAATCTGAAAGATCAAATGGTTTCCTACATAGAGGACAAGAACCTGTTCGAGAAATTTTATTCCAAATGGACGCCTATTTCTGCCGGGGGCAAGTATTATGTTATCAACATTGTGCCTTACTACAACCGTTATTTGATCGCCCTCATTTCCGCGGATGACCTGATCCGGCCTCTACGTCAGATTAATCTTGGAAAGAACGGCTATGCGTCGCTTGTGGATATACAGGGAAGAACCTTGTCCACTCCAATATCCGGGAGCCTGTCAGCGCATGCAGAAAGCCCGGCATCCTCTGTGCTGAATTTCCTTCGGTCCGGAAGGGTCGTCACCAACGAATTCTCCAACTCGACGTTCAGCGTCAAGATGGTCATCAAGTTCGGGGCGTTTGAGAAGATCGTCATTGCTCAGCTGCTGATTATGCTGATGTTCTTCATCGTCGTGTTTGTGCTAAGCGCCGTCATGCTGTTATTCCGAAAAAGAGTTCTCGGCCCGATCCGAAGCTTCTCGCGAAATTTAGCTCGGATTAACGAAGGCGAAGCACCTGCGGATATTAAAACCGGCAGAATCATTGAGCTAGAACGGGCGAACGCGCAGTTCAAAGATCTGGTTGAGCAAATCAAAACCTATAAAATCGCCATGTACGAGCAGGAGCTGGAGAAGCAGCGAATACGGCTGGATTACATGAAGCTGCAGATCAAGCCTCATTTTTTCCTGAACTGCCTGACGAGCATTTACAGCATGGCCCAAATTCAAATGTACGAGGAAATCGAGAATATGGCGATGTCGACCTCCAAGTATTTCCGGTATATTTTTCAAAGCGGCGAGAACTTTGTCCGTCTGGAGGATGAAATCGAACATGTCCGCACGTATCTGGATATTCAAAAATCGCGCTACCAGGGCGCCTTCAGCTACCGCATCGAGCAGTCGGAAGATACGATTGGCACCATGGTCCCGCCGCTAATGCTGCAGACCTTTATTGAGAATTCCGTCAAATATGCCGTTTCGAGAGACCGCGAGCTGCAGATTACACTGACAGTGTTCAAGCGGATATCGACGGCTGAGGAAGAAATGACGATCATCGAGATTACCGATACCGGCCCGGGATTTCCGCCGGACATTCTGGAGAAATTGGCGAATGGCGAGCCGTTCGTTCAAACCGGCGGCAGCCGGATCGGCATCATGAATGTCCTGCAGCGGCTGAACCTTCTTTACCGCCAGAAGGCGAATGTCGAATTTGCCAACGGTGCGGACGGCGGCGCTTGCGTTACGATATCCCTCCCTTTCATTAACACCGACTCATGAACAGCCAAAAGAGGTGTGATCCATGAACATTTTGCTGGTGGACGATGATTATTTTGTCATAACGGCTCTGGAGAAAAAAATAGACTGGAAAGCATTATCCATCGAAAATATTTATACCGCTTACAATGTGGCGCAAGCCCGAGAGATTCTGCTGCAGCACCCGGTGCAAATCGTCATCTGCGATATCGAGATGCCCCAGGGAAGCGGGCTTGAGCTGCTGGCCTGGATTCGGGAGGAGCATTACAGCGTTCAGGCCATCATCCTGACCAATTATGCCGATTTCAACTATGCCCAAAAAGCGATCGAGCTGCAAAGCTTCGATTATTTCCTGAAGCCGATCGAGTTCGACAAATTGACGCTCATCATTCAGAAAGCCGTTGCCAAGGCGAAAGAGCAGCAAAGCAATGAAAGGGCCATACACGAAGGGCATTTGTGGCAGAAGAACCGGAAGACCCTGCTCGAGGATTTCTGGCGCAGACTGATCCTGGGGAAAGACTTTCCGTCAAGCCCTTCTTCGTTCGCCGCTTTCGTGGAGCAGCAGAATCTCCCCTATCAAGCGGAAGATCGCTTTCTTCCCGTTCTGGTCAATCTGTTTCCCTATGACAAATGCTTGGGCGACGACGATAAAAGCCTGTTCGATTACGCGCTGCTAAATGTAATGTATGAGCTGTTCCAGGACTCCGGCTTCTCGGTCGAGGCGATTACGGAATTCAAGGAATATAACTGGATGGTGATCCTGAAATGGAATCATGCCCCCGATCCCCGGATTATTGAACGCATTTGTGCTTCTTTTATCGGGCAGGCAGGCAAGTATCTCAAATGCGATGCCAGCTGCAATATCGCCGAATCCCGCACGCTTGAACACATCCGTAAAGCGATCAAAGACCTTCTGAAGTTGAACGACGAGATGATCAAGCACCGCAACCGGATCTTTTGGCTGGAACAGTATCACCGCCCGGAGGCCGTATATTCACCGCCCGACCTCAGTTTGCTTGAGCAACTGCTGAATGAGAACGCTTATGACGCTTTTTTGAAAGAAACTGGAGATTATCTGCACAAGCTTAATCAAGGTCAAGTCCTGAACATGTCACTCCTGAGCCTGCTCCGGCTCGATATTGCCCAGCTTGTCTATGCCCATTTGAAGAGCAAAGAAATTGAGGCGCACAAATTGTATACTGGAAGAACCGGAGATCAATTGTTCGTGCAGTCGCTGAATTCCATAGAAGATATGCAAAAATACATTGGCTATTTGGTAAGCACCGCAGCGGATTATCGTCAATTTACCGAGCAGCCCAAATCGGTCGTCCATGAAATCAAGCATTACATCCATACCCACTGCGGCGATGATTTGTCCAGAATGAGTCTGGCGGAGACCGTCTATCTCAATCCGGATTATCTGGCAAGACTGTTCAAAAAAGAAACGGGTATTTCGCTCGGAAACTATATCATTCAGGCACGGATTTCGGCGGCCAAGCATCTGCTTGAAACGACTCAACTGTCGGTCTATGCGATCGCAAGCAAGGTCGGGTACGCCAATTATTCGCATTTTTCCAAGCTGTTCAAACAAGAGGCCGGATGTAGTCCGAATGAATACCGGAAAAGCCGGAAGGAGATGGCGCCTGTACCTCCGGTATAACTCGAAACTAATTAAGGACGTGATGACTATGCATTTTCTGGATATTGAGGAGTGGAAGCCTGAACAGATCCAAGAAATTTTTAACCTGGCCGACCGGCTTTGTCAGAACCGGGAACAACCCCTTCTTCTGGGAAAAACGTTCATTTTATTTTTTCCCGAATCGAGTCTTCGCACGAGAGTAAGCTTTGAAAAAGGCATCCGCGATCTGCGGGGAGAGTATATTTGCATTTCCCCTGAAGCTCTGAATAAGCGTGAACAGCTCGCCGATGTCATTAGCTATATGGCGAACTGGGCCGATGCGGCCGTAGTCCGGCATCCGAACCTTCATAAACTCAGGGAACTGTCACGGGGTGCTTCAATTCCTGTCATCAATGCGATGACTTCGGAGAACCATCCGTGCGAAATCATGTCCGACCTATATGCCATCAGCAGACGAAGGCCGGATTACAAGGATTTGGTCTATACCTTTGTGGGCCCGGCGGGCAACATCAGCCGAACATGGATGAGCATGGCGAGGATGATGAACCTAAACTTCCACCATGTCTGCACCGAGGGAAATTCGCTTGGACCGGAGACCGCCAACTACATGTTTCATACCCGTTTAGAGGAGATTTTGCCGCAGAGCGACATCCTGCTGACCGACTCTTTACCGGAGGAATACCGTACGGCCGAATACATAGGGAAATACCAACTGGATTTGCAGCGTTTGCAGATGGCGAGGCCCGGTGCGCTGCTCAATCCATGCCCACCATTTTTCCGAGGGGAAGAGGTCGCAGCGGATGCCATAAGCTCGGATTATTTTGTCGGGTATGAATTTAAAAAATGCCTTCTGTTCGTCCAGCAGGCTATTATGCTGTACTGCTTATTTCACTCGGAGCGGGCAGTTGTCTTGGAAAAATAAAGTATTAAACTGACACACCAAAACGAAAGAGCCTCGTGGTGGGAGTCATAGGAAATGAAACGAGTGTCAATGCAGCATCCGATACAAATGGGAGTTTCGAGAACACGCTTCCTATTACGGGAATCCCGGTTGGTACAACCATTTGAATTTCAGCGACTGATGGTAGGCCCGGCAGCACCGACCTCACCGGATTTCTATGGAGCAATACCGTCCCGATTACGTACCTCTCATATTAAAAAACCATTTTCGAACAAGGAGCTGTCCCAAGTAGATTTTTTACTCCAGTGGCAGCTAAACCATATGAAGATTACAAGAAGAATTAAGCCGGGCCGCGATTCTCCCTGTTATTGGAGAATCGCGGCCCGACGTTTTTGGTCTACAGTGACTTGATCTTCCTTCATCCTCATGAACGTGGCATCCGTATCGGTCTTGCTGAAGCTGTTCCGGTCACCGAGCAGGGCTTGGTATTGCTTGTACTTCGGCAGCCGGGGAAGCAAATCTTACTTTCCCGGACAGCTTTGGCGATTTGCCGAGAGGAATACATCCGCAAGGGCGGTTTCTTTGTTTGTTTTTAAATGAATGAAGAGACGCTTTACGCTTAATGCAGCGGAGAGGACGGAACGATTGTGGAAAAGCGGTAGCGTTCGCCTTTGTGTCCGGATTTTCACCGCCAAGGAGATTAATAAAATCTGGACACAACAGCGATTGGAACAACGGTCCGTTCGCGGAGCGTCCTCACGAAGTGCCTAAGTAAATCTTAATCCAAGAGTGTCCCAGCATTTCATGGCTTTGGGACACCCCCTTGTTTGGTTCCGTTAAACTACCCCAGCCCGTTCGAAACACCGCTGTTCAGTCTACAACTTTATTTTTTCCCAATCCTTTCCCAGCCTTCGAGCAATTGGCCAGTCGCCCAATCCAGATAACCGCTGTTATCGTATTTGCGTGAGTAATACTCGATAACGGCAATCAAATTGAAATAGAGATCATACAGCTCTTTGCGCGCTTGTACGCCGGGAGTGCCGAATATACTTGTGTCATACCCCTCGCGGAAGCCTTGCGAATCTATAAATGAACGAAAATAATGCTCCATCAACGGATCACCCCACAGCGCCCGCTCCCAATCGATCAGCGACGTAATTTGACCATCGGCAACAAAAATATTGCCGTCCCACAAATCCCAATGCACCAGCCTCGGCTCTATCACTTCATCAAGCGCGGGCAGCAAGGTATCAATCCCCTGCTCCAACTCTGTCCGGTCAATCGGCAGCGAAGCGCCCAGCCGCACCGCATCGTCCAGCACATCGCCGATCAATCCGGCGAAGGTTTCCCGCCATTTTCCCTTCGTTATCTCGGGCGCATGGTTGAACAAACCGAACTGTTCGCCTCGCACTTCGTTGATCCGCCGATTATAACGGCCAAGCTCCCGTTCAATTTCCGCTCTCTCGCCCGCTGTCATCTCTTCCCGGACTTCGTTGTATGGCCTGCCTTTGACTTTCTCCATGAAGAAATATTCATGCGGAAGGACGGACCGGCTGTCATCATAAGCGTACACTTCGGGAACCGGCGCGATACCGGACGCCTTTACTAATCGAAGCGCTTCCACTTCGGCGCGCATAATGTTCCGCTCATAGCTGAGCATTTCAACCATGTCCGATGGAGCGATCTTCAGGATCGCCTCTCTCCCGTCAGCAAGAGCAAGCTCATATGCAGTATTGAAAAATCCGCCAGTCAGCTCCCTCGTACTCAAGATTACTGTGCCAACGCCAAAGGCTGCTTGGGCAAGCCTTCCTTGCTCTTCTTCCGTCAATTTCGATTTCGTGCCGACTTCCATACTCCACCGCCATTCCCTTTTAATTTACAATTTATAGAATTCGCCGCATCCAAAAAAATACCTCCACTGAACCAAATACGATTCAGGGAGGCATTTCCGCTTAAGCCTATTTCAGCAGATACATTCTTGCTTCAAAGGGACGCAGCGATCCATTAACAGGTTCATCGCTATAGTTGGAGATCAGCAGCTCTTTGTCTCCCTTAAGTTCTTCGGGCAAGTCGTAGAAAACGGTGTTTCCGTAGAAGTTGCACAGCACGAGAACCGTGGTATCGTCCAGCGTGCGGGTATAAGCGAACAGATCTTTGTCATCGGAAAATAGCAGCTTGAAATCTCCGTAAACGATTACGTTATATTCCTTGCGAAGCCCGATCAGCTTCCGGTAATAGTGAAATATAGAGTCCGGATTCTCCAATTGATCCGCCGCATTGATCCCGGTATAATTCGGATTCACCCGAATCCAGGGCTCGCCTGTTGTAAATCCGGCATTTTCGCCCGCATCCCATTGCATCGGCGTCCGCGCGTTGTCACGGCCTTTGGCATAGATGGATGCCATAATATCTTCATGGACATACCCGCCCTCAAGCCGCTCTTTGTACAGGTTCAGCAGCTCAATGTCCCGGTAGTCTTCGATCGGATACTGCACGTTTGTCATGCCCAGCTCTTCGCCCTGATAAATGTAAGGAGTGCCCTGCATCCCATGAAGAAGAGTGGCGAGCATTTTGGCCGACTCCACACGGTACTCCCCGTCATTTCCCCAGCGGGAGACAATGCGCGGCAGATCATGGTTGTTCCAGAACAGACTGTTCCAGGCTTCGCCTTTCAGCTCGGTCTGCCATTTGGTCAGCACCTGCTTCAATTTCAGGAAATCGAGCGGGGAGAGATCCCACTTCCCTTTGCCTTCCTGCTCGTCCAGACCGATATGCTCGAACTGGAACACCATTGAGAACTCGCTGCCGTCCGGATTGCTGTACAGCTTGGCGATCTCCGGAGTGGCGCCCCAGGTTTCTCCTACCGTCAGTAAATCACCTTTTTGAAAGGTTTCTCTGCTGAGCTCTTGAATGTATTTGTGGAGGTTTGGACCGTTGCCGGTGATTTTCCGGTCGGGCTCTTTGGCAATCAGATCGATAACATCCAGACGGAAGCCGCCTACTCCCTTATCCATCCACCAGTTAATCATGTCATAAATCTCCTGCCGGACCTTCGGATTATCCCAGTTGAGATCCGGCTGCTTCACGGCAAACTGATGGAAATAATACTGCCCAAGTTCCGGCACCCACTCCCATGCGGACCCGCCGAAGCAGCCTCGCAGATCATTGGGCGGTGTTCCTTCAACGCCGTCTCTCCAGACGTAATAGTCATGATACGGATTGTCCTTGCTTTTCTTCGCTTCCAGAAACCAAGGATGCTCATCGGACGAATGGTTCAGCACCAAATCCATGACGATGCGGATGTTGCGCTTCTTCGCCTCGTTAATCAGCGTCTCCATATCGTCAAGCGAACCGAACATCGGATCGATGTCCTGGTAGTCGGAAATGTCATATCCATTGTCATCCTGCGGCGATTTGCATACCGGGGACAGCCAGATCGCTCCGATCCCAAGCTCCGCCAAATAATCCAATCTGGAGATTATTCCTTTCAGGTCCCCGATCCCGTCTCCGTTCGTATCCTGAAAGCTGCGGGGATAAATTTGATACACTACCGTCTCTTTCCACCATTTCTCATTTTGCACAGGTATCCGCCTTCCTTGTCATAAATCTCGTGATATAAAAACACACCGGCGCCGATTCCATCCGGCACCGGTGTGATCAAACGCTTCGCTTACGAAGTGGCGCGTTCAGGACAACGTCCTTACAGCCACCACATTTCGCCAAGCTGCTCCTGAATCAGCACCTGATTCAGATTATCGACCGCTTTGGAGAAGCCTTCATTGATCGACATCAGACCATCCTCGTGCTCGATGCTGACCACGTAGTCATAGCCGACCAGACGAAGCGCGCTGATGATGTCGGCCCAGGTCTTCAGATCATGGCCGAAGCCGACGGTGCGGAACTGCCATGCGCGGTCCAGCATGTTGTCATAGGTCTGCATATCGGTCAGCCCGTACTTGTTCACATTGATCGGATCGATGACCGTATCCTTGGCGTGAAAGTGGTGGATCGCTCCCTCCCGGCCCAGAATATGGATGGCCTGCACAGGGTCAATGCCCTGCCACCACATATGGCTCGGGTCCAGATTGGCACCGATCACTTCGCCGGCAGCCGCTCTTAGGCGGAGCAGCGTAGCCGGGGTATGCACCGAGAACCCGCCGTGCAGCTCAAGACCGATTTTAACGCCGTGTTCAGCCGCAAAGGCACCGGTCTCCGTCCAGTAAGGGATGATTTTATTCTCCCATTGCCATTTCAGTACATCCTGAAAATCATTCGGCCACGGCGCGACCGGCCAGTTCGGATACTTCGCACCCTCATGGTCGCCCGGGCAGCCGGAGAATGTATTGACAACCGGAACACCCAGCTTCTCCGCGAGTTTAACGGAATTCAGGAAATCCTCGTGATCCTTTTGCGCCAGCTCTTGTTGCGGATGCAGCGGGTTGCCGTGACAGCTGAGCGCACTGATGACCAGTCCTCTCGATTCCACCGCATGCTTGAACTCTTTAAGTGCACGTTCATCCTCGAGCAGCAGCTGCGGATCGCAGTGTCTTTTTCCCGGATTACCTCCTGTGCCGATCTCGACCGCTTTAACCCCTTTCTCCGCCACATAATCGAGCGCTTCTTCCAGCTTCCGGCCGCCGAACAGCACCAAAAATACGCCAAGTTTCATGGAATGTGTTGCTCCTCTCTGTATATCTTCCGTATTAAAGTTAATTGATTTATTTATTCAGTACCGCTTGAGCCGAATCCTGGGCTGCGCTATCCTCGGTTCCGTCAAAATAAACCGTCTTCCCGGTGCGGGCAGATTCGTAAATCGCCTCCAGAATTTGTGTGACCACCAGCGCCTGCTCCGGCTTCACAAGCGGCTCTTTGTCCAGGGTTACGGCTTCGAGCCACAGGCGCGCTTCGCGGTCCGCCTCGCTCTCCTCATCGCCCGAATAGAATGCGACTCCGCCCGGAGTAAGCTCAATATTCGTCTCGTACAGGCGGCCGGACTTCTCACCGTTGATACGGAGTCCGCTCGTCATGTCGGCGCCGGCTTCCGTTCCGCACAGCAGCGTCTTCGCTTCGCCATACTCGGCGACGTTCAGCGCCCAGCTCGATTCGAGCGCAATCGTCGCGCCGTTCTCCATCGTAATGAAGCCAAACGCGGAATCCTCAACCTTGAACTGCTCGGGGTCCCACGGGCCGAACGCATTGGCGGCGTTCTTGCGTTGTCCGAGCTTGTGGAAGACCGAGCCGGTTACGCTGTGCGGCTTGTAATTGTCCATCATCCACAGCGTCAGATCAAGCGCGTGGGTGCCGATATCGATCAGCGGTCCGCCGCCCTGCTTCTCTTCATCCAGGAAGACGCCCCACGTCGGCACCGCGCGCCGGCGCAGCGCAATCGCTTTGGCATAATAAATGTCGCCAAGTTCGCCGTTCTCGCACATTTCCTTCAAATATTGGCTGTCATTGCGGAAACGGTTCTGGTAGGCGATGGACAGCTTCTTGCCGGTACGGCGTGCTGCTTCCAGCATGGCCTGCGCCTGCGCTGTCGTCTTGGCCATCGGCTTTTCGCACATAACGTGGCAGTCAGCTTCCAGAGCGGCAACCGTAATTTCCGAGTGGCTGTCGTTCGGCGTACATACATGCACAACATCGATGCCGCCGTCTTCCAGCAGCTTGCGGAAATCTGTATAGACCTTGGCATCTTGCGTGCCGTACTTCTCCGCCGCTTCCTTCGCGCGTTCTTCAATAATATCGCAGAAGGCTACCAGTTCAGCGTTTTTTTGGCGGGACAGGCTTGGCAAATGCTTGCCGTTTGCGATACCTCCGCAGCCAATAATTGCGATTTTAAGTGTCTTAGACATAAATGTTGCCTCCTTGTTTATAATTTGGTTTCAGCCATTCCAAGCTTGCCGCCACGCTTTCCAGCGCCGGCCGGCTGCAGTAATCCTGTTCAACAATCGCCCATTCGGTTCCGGCCTGTTCCGCCGCCTTCAGAATGGAGGTAAGATCAACTTCGCCCTCGCCGAGCACGACCGTTTCCGCCGAACCGTCTTCCCGCCGCTTCATATCTTTAAGATGGATGAGGGGGAGCCGTCCGGCATACTTGCCGATATATTCCACGGGGTCGTAACCGCCGTATTGAACCCAACAGGTATCCATTTCAACCTGAAGCAGCTCCGGCAGAACTTCACTGTAGAGATAATCGAAGGCGGTCTGGCCTCCGCTGCTCTCCCGCAGCTCGAAATCATGGTTGTGGTACAACAGGACCACTCCTTGCTGCTTGGCCTTCTCTCCAAGAATCCGCAAATTGGCGGCAATCCTGCTCCAATCGGAACGCTGCTCCTCACTGAGATAAGGCACGATCAAATAGTTGCTGCCGATCTTGCGTATGTAGTCCATTTCGGCATCGGCATTCTCCAGCAGGACATCATATGGGCGATGCGCTCCTATGGCTATGAGTCCCGTCTCCTCAAGCAGCGCCTTGACCTCGCCTTCACTTCTGCCAAAATAATGGAAGAATTCGACACCGCTGTAACCGAGCGCCGCCACTTTTCGCAGCGTGCCTTCGAAATCCTGTTCCAGTTCTTCTCTGAGCGTGTAGAGCTGCAGCCCGATCTTCAACATGCAATCACTCCCTGGACATGGTTTTGTAGCCGTATGGTTCAGTACCCAAGTGCAAACGATCCCACTAACTGACTCGGCAAATCCCTAGCCGAAGCCCTTACGGGAAAATCTGAAAGCCTTTTACCTGAACAAAAGGGCTCTTTCTTACCGCTGATTCACCTTCATCTGCTTCTGATGCTTGTTGCCTGGGCGAACCGCAATCCATGTTTTCTTGATGGATTTCTCATTCTGGGTATTATTTTTCGATGCCCTGGAACTAGTATCATCGTAATCTGAAAGCGTATATAATAAAATGAATAATATGATTAAAACATGAACAATCTGATTATCATTTAAAAAAGAGGCAGGAGGACATATGACAAGTGACGCACCTTGCACGATATTAACCGCCGGATTCTCCTTCCACCGCAAACCGTTCCAGATGTCGGAAGCGGAAGGCTTTCCCCATTATCTGATTCGTCTCCAGACCGAAGGGTGCTGCAGCGCTTTAATCGACGGCGCGATTACGCGTGTCGAAAGCGGCGGACTGATGCTTATTGCTCCGGGCGTCCCCTACAACCTGATTATCGACAAGGAACATTATCCGCTCGGCGAACCGCGTGTCGAAAGCGGAGATTATCATATTTTTTGCCGGGGAGAGTGGCTCGACCGGTGGTGGAATAGCCGTCATCGGGCGTCGCTCATGCATATTCCGCTAAACGACGCCTTTGTCGGCCTTTTTCGCCAGCTTGTGCTGGAGCAGCGCCGCCTGTCCGATTTTTCCCCGGAAATCTCAAGCTGTTACCTGCAGATTCTCTGCATGGAAATCGACCGGATTACACTCGACCGCCCTTCCGTATCCCCAAGGGGTTATCTGGCATACCGGATGAAGCAGTTCGTGGAAGAAAACGCGGCCCTTCTCTTCCGTCTTGAAGACGTGGCCGCTCATGTCGACATTTCCGTCTCGCGGGCCGTCCATCTATTTAAGGAGGAGTTCGGGACGACGATTGTGAAATATGTAAATGAAGTCCGTCTGGAAATGGCGCGCGAACGGATCGTCTACAGTCCGATGCCGCTGGAGCACATCGCGGAAACCTGCGGCTTCATGAATTACACCTACTTTCACCGGCAGTTCCGCAAACGCTACGGCATGTCACCGAAGCAGTTCCGTACCCTCAGCAGGGAAAAGGATGCGCCGGCGCTTATTAGACCTTGAGTCCTGAACTTTCCTGCTGCTGGAGCACAAAAAAGATGCCCTCCTCTTAAGGACGACATCTTGCATTGCAAGGCAAATCGATCATTCTTCCGCTTCTTTAATGGACAGCAGTCTGCGGAATCTGACGATGCTATCCCCTTTGACTTGCTGCTCGGTATAGACAAAGGCGACCTTCGTCCCCTCTTCCAGCTTCTCCACATGGGCTCCCAGCGCTTCGCTGAACTGAAGATCGACCGGTTCGCCATACACTGTTATTTCAACGGTATGAGGATCGGCCTGTCCTTCGTAAATGCCGACTGCTTCTTTTTGCACAGCCTCAGTCAAACCTTTTGCAGCCGATTTATGATATCCCGGTACTGTGAACGCCAGAGAATGTGCCGATACGGCTTGTCCACCAATGACAAACAGCAGAACTGCAGCCATCAGCAGCGCGCAGGCCCGGAATCCGGTTAACATCATGCTCATTGCACCTCGCTTCTTAAGAATGTCATAGCACTTTAGCAGAAAGTGAAAGCAGGCGAGTGTATCCTTTTTATAACCGGAAAGGCTTTCTTTCAAACGTAGCAATCCGCCTTAAGGCTGTAATTTCGCTTCGACACATTTCCCGTATTTCAGACTGCCACGCATGCGGATAATCTACTCTATTCGGCTTCATCGGGAGATAGAACGATAGATTGAGCCGACGGTTAATGCTAAGCTCAAACCCAAAAAGGGAGCGCCCCGCCGCTTTCGGCAGGACACTCCCTTTTTTTCCAATTATCAATTTGTAAGATAACTTCTTTCGCTATGGCCCGCTTACGATATCGGCTGGCCGTCCTTCTCTCGCTTGCAGCCGCTGCCCTTGCAGATCCGGTAATTCCCTTTGAAATCGAGACGATGGTCGGTTACGGCAAATCCGTATTCCTTCTCGAGTCTCTTCTCCAGCTCTTCCAGCCAATCATCCTTGATTTCGGCCACTTTGCCGCAGGATTGGCAGATCAGATGATGGTGCATATGATCATGTCCTTCGCTGCGCAGATCGTAACGGGATACGCCGTCGCCGAAGTTCATTTTCTCAACGATATGAAGCTCGCACAGCAGCTCCAGCGTTCGGTACACTGTGGCCAGGCCGAGCTGAGGAAAGCTTCCCTTGACGAGCATATACACCTCTTCTACGCTCAAATGGTCCTTCTCGTTATCAAGCAGAACCTTAACAATGGCTTCGCGCTGCGAGGTCAACTTGTAGTTGTGGGCGGTAAATTGCTGGGCAATTGTATCCATAGGATTCATGATCATTCCTCCCTCCCCGGTCTTTATCATTTATGCTGCCGGAAGTTTAATCGTAAGATTGTCTAGATTAGAATTATTATAATAAGAGCATACCAAATGCATCGCAAAAAGGAAAGAGGCAAGCCGCCGTTACTCTCCCCCATCAGCTGCGCATTTTAAATCAATCATCCCGTAAGCCCTCCGGTTATAATTGATCCTGAAATTACACTATATATAAAATGAACTTAAAAAAATGACATCAGGGTGAGAGTAACGAAGGGGAAGTTTGGAACTGTAGGAGCGATAGCGATCGCCCGAAAGCTTTCCGGAGGAAAGCTCGCTTCGAAAGCATAGGCTGTCTCCGGATTTCATCCGTGAAGAACGGTACAATCAAGAAATCTGGAGACAACAGCGGCCGTAAGTCCAAACATTCCTCGTAGTTATAGACCATACCCAAATGGGAAAATCTCAAGTTCATTTTATATAGCCCCCGGAAAGGAAATTCAGCCCATGCAGTATTATTTGCAAATTCAAAAGGCCGTGGATTATATCGAGCATCATCTGCAGGAGGACCTCGCCATTCAGGAAATCGCTTCTTCCGCCTCCTTCTCTCCATTTCATTTTCAGCGTCTGTTTCTCGCCATTTCAGGTTTTACCGTTCAGGAGTACATCCGCAAACGCAGGCTTACCGAAGCTTCAAAGCATCTGTTGGATTCGGATGAAAGCATTCTCTCCATTGCCGTAGCCTATCAGTATCATTCGCAGGAAGCTTTTACGCGCGCCTTTGAGAGCTATACCGGGATAACGCCCGGGAAATTTCGCAAAGAGAATCGGGGATATATCGGACAGTCACCGATCAGCTTTCTTCATCATCCGGAAAAAGAAACCGGAGAATTCGAGATGGACAAACCGGCAATTGTTCAATTGGACCGTATACGGATAATCGGCTGCGAGTATAGGACACATTTGGATGGCGGCCGCCATTACCGGGAGATCCCCGGCTTTTACGACGATTTCGGCAGAAACGGACATTTTATGCATATCCCGCACAGAACTGCGCCAGGAATGGCTTACGGGGTTTCCTGCCGCTTTCAGGACGACGGGGGATTCTCTTTTATTGTGGGGGAAGAATCCGGAGAAACCGGGGAATCGCCAAATCAACCCTATGTCAGCATCGATCTGCCGGAAGGGAAATACGCCAAGTTCAATGCCTCCGGTCCCGCGGAGCACATTCAGAACAAACGGGATTTCATTTACGGCGTATGGCTGCCAGAGTCCAAGTATGTTCGCAGGGATGGACCCGATTTTGAAGTAACCGATGTGGTTAACTCCAGATTTCCGGGCAGTATGAGAATGCAAATATTTATTCCGCTCGTTTAAGCAAAAAGCCCATACGGATGAATGCCCTGAGTCCATACCTTATAGCAGACAGCGTTCTGTTAAGGAGATGACCGGGTGATGAAGTCAACGAAAAAAAATGACGCAGCCGTTACGGCAGATGTTCTGCGCAAAGTGGCGAGGGGCATGCTGCCGTTCTACCGAACCATAGCCATGAGCCGGAGCTATGCGAAGGCCTGGACCCACGCAGTTGTCACAGCCGACCTTGGGCTGATGGGCAAACTGTTAAAGCAGGCTGCGCCGCTGGCCGCACGGCAGGGATACGGAACGAACGCCATTGGGTATTTTGTGGACTTTACTTTTCCGCCTCCCATAGCTGTGTACACGAACGGCACTACCATCCCGCCGGGACTTGTACAGTTTACGTTCAGCACAAAGGTGCACCGCCGGATCGCCCTCGCCGTGCTGCCGCTGTACCGCGAGCTGGCCTTTAACCGGAACTTCGCCGACGCTCTGGCACGGGGTATTCGCAGGAATGACCGCCAATCGGTCTCGGCCATGGTACGCGGGCTTGTTCGCAGTCCTGCCCTTAAATCGGTACGCATTGAAGAGTCCGGAATTGCTCTGCTGTTCAAAACCAGCGACTCCCCTTATCCTTACCGCAATCTTTTGTTCAAGGGAGTGGAATGACAGACTGCATCCGGTTGTCTCCCGCAACCTTTCCGGCCTGTCCTCCGTTTAGAATGTGACGGTTTCGTAAACCGTACTAGTTGGAGGTGCAGCTATATGACATTTACCAAAAAAGCGCTGGCAGCCGTTTCGATCAGCGCATTAATGATGCTGTCAGCAGGAAGCGCAGTCTTTGCCGCCGGAAGCGGATTCACTGATCTTGGTTCCGTTCAGGGTAAGGAGAAAATCGAGAGCCTGAAAGACCGCGGGCTTATAAAAGGAATAGACGGCTCGAAGTTCTTGCCGGGTTCCTCCTTGAGCGCAGCTCAAGGTATTCAGTTTATTGCGGGAGGCCTGCAGCTCAGTCTCGCTGCTATAGACTTCATTAAGGCTCCCGTTGCCAGCGATATTTTCACCAAAGTCAAGAACGATGCCTGGTATGCCGAAGCTTTTATCAACGCGCATTATAACGGTATCGAAGTCCCGACGGATATCGATCCCAAGGAGCCGATGACCAAACAGCAGTTCACCGCCCTGCTCGTACAAGGCCTTGAAAAAGCCGGCAATCTGCCGATGATCAAGCTGGCTCCGGCGAAAATCGCGGACGAAGACCAGATTGACCCTTCTTACCAGGGCGGCATTCAACGCTCCCTCGCGTACAAGATCACCGCGCTCGACAAAGACGGGAAGTTTCATCCGGAGAGCAAGCTGACCCGGGCTGAAGCGGCTGTCATGCTGTATAACGCCTTGGAGTATCTGAAAGTTCACGGCAATCGCTAAACTGTTTAGAGAAACGCACTTGCCTCCTGTACGGACGGCATCCGTGCGTTTCTTTTTTGCCTGCGCAGACGAAATCATGAAAAGCGGTTTACTCCTGAAGCATTCCTTATTAAACTATTGAAGTAGTTTTCATATAAAGGAAGTGTAGGCAATGTCCAATCAATTAAAAGCCGATTGCGCACAATGCTTCGGTTTATGCTGCGCAGCTTTGCCTTACGCCAAATCTGCCGATTTTGCAGCCGATAAAGCCGGAGGCATCCCCTGCCCCAACTTGCAGGCCGACTACCGCTGCGGTATCCATAAAGATCTCAGAGCAAAAGGCTATAAGGGCTGTACCGTCTATGAATGCTTTGGCGCGGGGCAGAAAGTATCCCAAATTACTTATAAAGGTAACGATTGGCGAAAAAATCCGGGGTCGGCCCAGGAAATGTTCGAGGTCTTTCCGATTATGCAGCAGCTGCATGAGATGCTGTGCTATTTGAATGAAGCATTGGAGAGGCAAGAGACCGGACCGATACATACCGATTTGCGGGCTGCTCTGGAATCAACCGAAAATCTCACAAAGCTTGACCCGGAATCGATTTTAAAGCTAAACGTCCCCGTCCATCGGGCGGTCGTTAATGATCTCCTGCTTCAGACAAGTGAACGGGTGCGGGCCAAAGTTCCGCCGCGGCATCATAATCACCAAAAGGCAAAACCCAAAATGAGCAAGAGAAGCGACTACATCGGGGCCAATTTGCGGGGAGCCGATCTTAGTGGCGCCAATTTGAGAGGCGCTCTGCTGATCGCAGCCGACCTCCGAAATGCAGACATGCGACAGGCCGACCTGATTGGCGCCGATTTCAGGGATGCTGACTTAAGCGGCGCAGATCTCACGGGAAGTATTTTTCTTACGCAAGCACAAATCAACTCGGCTAAGGGCGATATTCATACGAAGCTGCCGCCCTCGTTAACGGTTCCCAGCCATTGGATGACCTAATGCCTGGAACGGCCCTTGTATTGTACCCTTGTATTGTAAGCTTGCTTGGACCCAAACGATTCATTGAGGGACCTCAAGGGATATGGTATAGTTAGAACCAATAATAACCGAATACAAGACCGCAATTTCACTAGGGGAGTCACCTGACTGAGACGGAGCCGCGAGCTTCGGACCCTTGGAACCTGATCTGGATCATACCAGCGGAGGGAAGTGGAACCTGAGCTTTTACTTGACTGAAGCCGGACAGCTAGTGCTGATGTTCGGCGGATTTCTAAAGGCCCGTTCATTTCTCTAAAGGAAATGGACGGGTCTTTGTTCATTTAAAGGAGGGTTGACCCGCTATCGAAGAACTTTTAACTCTTAAGCGCCTTTCTTTTTCGTTTCCGCAGCAGAAGCCCGTATTTTCGGATCTGTCATTGACAGTTCGCAAAGGCGAATTCGTCAGCATCGTCGGCGCCAGCGGCTGCGGCAAGAGCACGCTGCTGAAAGTGATAGCCGGACTGCTGGAGCAGTCGGCGGGAGACATCCGGCTTCGCGGCACCGACTCCGGCTCAGGCGCCAACCGGCTTGGCCATATCGCCTACATGCCTCAGCAGGATCTTCTGCTGCCCTGGCGGACCGTGCTGGACAACTGCGTGCTGCCGCTTGAGATTAAAGGCCGAGCCTCCAGCGGCACCAAGGCCGAGGCGCGTGACATGCTGAAGCGTGTCGGTCTCGCCGGTTATGAGCTTGCTTATCCGCATGAGCTGTCCGGCGGGATGCGGCAGCGGGCCGCCTTTGTCCGCACGCTGATGAACGGTGGCGAATTGATGCTGCTTGATGAACCGTTCGGCGCGCTCGACGCGATGACCAAGCGGGACATGCACCGTTGGCTGCTGGAGCTGTGGGGGAACCTTAAGCGGACGGTGATGTTCATCACGCATGACCTGGAGGAAGCGGTTCTGCTCAGCGACCGCATCTTTCTGATGCCTGCCGGAAGCGGCGGCGCCCTTCAGGAGATGAACGTCGGGCTGCCAAGGCCCCGGAGCATGCAGATGAACTTTGAACCCGGCTTTGTATCCTTACGGGCCGAGCTGGAGCGGAGGCTATATGAAACGCGCGCCGTTTAATGAATTGATTCACCGCTCAGGCGCTTTCCTTCTCCTATTGCTGCCCGTTCTCGCCATATGGGAAGCCGCCGTTCGCTTGGAACTTGTTCCGTCCTTTATCCTGCCCGCTCCTTCTTCGATCTGGACGGCGCTCGTCCGAAACGCAGGGCTGCTGCTCGGCACCCATCTGCCCGCTACTCTTGAGGAAGTTGCTATCGGCTGTATGATGTCGGTGGCAGGCGGCATTTTGCTCGGAATCGGCATGCATCTGTCCCGGACGCTGGAGAAGGCGCTCTATCCATTGATTATCATCAGCCAGACGATTCCATTGATCGCGCTCTCCCCCATTTTTATTATGTGGTTCGGGTATTCCCTGTGGAGCAAGGTTGCCGTCGTCTTCCTGACGGCGTTCTTTCCGGTGGTCGTCGGTGTCTACGACGGTCTGGGCAAAAGCCGCGGCGCCTATCAAGAGCTGCTGCTGACGATGGGCGCAAGCCGCAGGCAGCTGCTGCTTAAAATCGGCGTTCCGCTGGCGCTCCCCTCCTTTTTCTCGGGGCTGAAGCTGACGGTAGTGTACTGCGTGATCGGCGCAACCATCGGAGAATGGCTCGGAGGGACGCGCGGTCTCGGTTATTACAGCCGCCGGATGGCCGGAAGCCTGCACAGCGCCGAAATGTTCGCCGCGATTGCCCTGCTCTCGGCGCTCGGCATCGCCCTTTTTCTCACAGTCCGGCTGCTGGAACATCAGATTCTTAAGAAAAGAGGTACATATTGATGAAATTTTTTACCCGAAGTAAAGCTATGCTGCTGTCTGCCCTAACGATGCTGTTTGTGACAACCGCTTGTGGAGGCTCTTCGCCGTCCGGCGATGCGGCGGCTTCCTCCGCGCCCTCACAAGCCCCCATTGCATCGGCCAGCCCGGCCGAACCTGCTCACAAGCTGACGCTTATGCTCGACTGGTATCCGAACGCCGTGCATTCTTTTTTGTACGCCGCCCAGGAACAAGGGTATTTCGCCAAGCAGGGACTTGATGTAGAGATTCAAATGCCGGCCGACACGAATGACGCCCTGAAGCTCGTCGCCGCCGGCAAGGTTGATCTGGCGCTGAGCTACCAGCCGCAGGTACTGATGGCCCGGGGGGAGAAGATTCCCGTCAAAGCGCTGGCCGCCATTGTCCGTCATCCGCTAACCCACCTGATGGTGCCTGCAGACAGCTCCATACATAGTCCTAAAGATTTGGCAGGCAAAAATATCGGCTATTCCTCCATCCCGCTGTATGAGGCGATGGTCAAGACGATGGTCAAAGCCGATGGCGGAGATCCGGACAAAGTGAATTTCGTGGATGTGGGCTACGATTTGATCCCGGCCATTTCCACCGGACAGACCGACGCCATTATGGGCGCGTTCATCAACCACGAGCAGCTTATTTTGCAAAAAGAAGGCCATCCTGTCAACTCCATCGACCCGGCGAAATATGGCGTACCCGACTACTCCGAGCTGGTGCTGGTCGCAAGCGACGAAGGAATCGGCACCCGTAAGGACGATTTCGGCAAATTTTTGGCAGCGATGCAGGAAGGCCAGGCGTATGTTCAAGAGCATCCTGACGATGCGCTGGCGATCCTGCTGAAGCATGAAGACGCGACCGCCCCGCTCGACAAGGACATTGAAGCGCAGAGTCTGAAAGTGCTGCTCCCGCTGATGGACGCTGGCGATAAGCCTTTCGGCTATCAGGACCCCGCCTCATGGGATAAGGTGCAACAGTGGCTTTCCGATAACGGACTGCTGCCTGCTGGGATCGAAGCCGGGGACGCTTTTGTCAATTTATAAGTAAATCTATTTCATTTAGGAGGAATTGAAATGTCATTTATTACGAAGCTTCGGGATAACAATCCGCTCATCCACAACATTACCAACATCGTCGTCACCAACTTTACTGCGAACGGTCTGCTCGCGCTGGGGGCTTCGCCGTTTATGGCGGATTCGCATGAAGAGGTGGCGGATGTCGCCGCGATGTCCGGCGCCGTTCTGATCAACATCGGCACGCTTAACGATCACTCCATCAAGGCCATGCTGATTGCCGGACAGTCGGCCAACAAGCATGGTGTGCCGGTCGTTCTTGATCCGGTGGGAGCTGGCGCAACAGCCTTTCGGACCGAAGTCACCCATCGCCTTGTCTCGGAGATGAAGATTACCGCGCTGCGGGGAAATGTGGCCGAAGTTGCCAACGTGATCGGGGAGAAATGGTCCATCAAGGGCGTAGACGCCGGAGCAGGCGACGGCGATCATGCCGTAGTGGCCGTGAAAGCGGCGAAGAAGCTCGGATGCATCGTCATTGTAACCGGAAAAGAGGACATTATCACCGATGGCGAGAAGACGTATATCGCGGCCAACGGCGACCCCATCCTGACCAAAGTGACCGGTACCGGATGTCTGCTCAGCTCCGTCGTTGCCGCTTTCCTGGCGGTCGCTGGGGACGCTCCGCTGGAAGCGGCGGCCGAAGCCCTCTCCTTCTACGGCGTCGCCGCCGAAATCGCGGCGGAGAAGACGGCTTCCCAGGGTCCGGGCAGCTTCCAGATCGAATTCCTGAACCAGCTGGCTCTGCTTACGCCGGAAGAATACGGCAAGCGGTCGAAACTCCGCGAGGCGTAAACAGAACTACTCAGCAAAGGAGACTAAATGATGAACATATACAAAGCGTTGACGATCGCCGGCTCGGACAGCGGCGGTGGCGCGGGAATCCAGGCCGACCTCAAGACGTTCCAGGAGCTGGGCGTCTACGGCATGTCTGCGCTGACCGCAGTGACGGCGCAGAATACGCTCGGCGTTCAGGGCGTATACCCGCTTGAACCTGCGGCCGTGGCTCAGCAGCTGGATTCGGTCGGCGAGGATTTGACCCCGGATGCGGTCAAGACCGGCATGCTGTTCAGCAGCGACATTATCCGGACCGTTGCGGATAAAATCCGGCAGTACGGTTGGAACAATCTCGTAATTGATCCGGTTATGGTCGCCAAAGGCGGGTCGTCGCTGCTGCTGCGGGAGGCGGTTCAGTCCCTTATTGACCACCTGCTCCCTCTCGCCCTGGTAACCACGCCGAACATTCCGGAAGCGGAAATTCTTGCCGACATGAGCATAGCTAATCTACAGGACTGCGAGGAAGCGGCCAAAAGAATCCGGCAAATGGGATCTCAGAGCGTGGTCATCAAGGGCGGCCATGGCAGCGAAAACGGCATCGTCACGGATGTGCTGTACGACGGCCGGGAATTTGTGTACATGGAAAGCCCGAGAATCGACACCCGGCATACGCACGGAACGGGCTGCACCTATTCGGCCGCTTTGACAGCGGAACTCGCGAAGGGACATTCGGCGGCGGAAGCCGTCCGTACCGCCAAGGCGTTCATCCGGGCGGCGATCGAAGACGGACTTGGCATCGGGTCCGGGCACGGACCGACCAACCATTTCGCGTACGGCCGCAGGCTGCGCGCTGAAGGAAGTGAGCGGCAATGAGCGAACGGAACCCACTCTCCGGCTCCCCATTGAGCGGCGATGAAAGACTGGACAGCGAATACGTACGCAGCCTCCTCAAGGTCTATTTCATTATGGGCAGCGTCAACTGCCGCCGTCCGGCCGCCGAAGTGCTTGAGGAGGCGATTGCTGGAGGAGTCACGATCTTTCAATTCCGTGAAAAAGGCACCGGCGCGCTGACTGGCGCAGCCAAGCTGGACCTCGCCCGGGAGCTTCAGGGGATCTGCCGGGCCCACGGCGTCCCTTTTATCGTCAACGACGATATCGACCTGGCGATCGCGCTTGACGCGGACGGCGTGCACGTCGGCCAGGATGACGAACCTGCCCGGATTCTGCGTGAGCAGCTTGGCAGCGATAAAATCATCGGCGTGTCCGCCCATACGCCGGAGGAAGTCCGGCAAGCTATCGCCGACGGCGCCGACTATCTCGGGATCGGCCCTGTCTACCCGACATCGTCCAAAGACGATGCCCGGCCGGTCCAGGGCACGGTTCTCATTGAGAACCTGCGCAGAGAAGGCATCTCCATTCCTATTGTCGGCATCGGCGGCATTACCGTTAGCAACGCTAGCCCTGTTCTGGCCGCTGGCGCAGACGGCATTTCGGTCATTTCCACCATTGCCTCCGCCTCAAGCCCCCGGTTAGCGGCGGCGGAACTAGCCAGCCGCTCCGTCGAAGAAGGCTAACTTCTATTAATAAAAAGGACTGCCTTATAGGATGTTTGAACCAATTATTCCGTGCTTTCTTAAATGTGTCTCTCCTAAACCGATAAAATAAATACATTCGATCAAGGAGGGCAAATAACAAATGAAAAAAAGCTGGATAATCCTCTTAACCTGTATGCTGGCGACAAGCCTAATGGCCGGTTCGGCGCTGGCCAAATCCGATCACTCTAGCGGCAACGGGCAAAGCCAGAAAAATGACGCCTCGAACAAAGGCCAATATGACAAGGCCGAGGAGAGATCCGAGAGCAAAGAGAGCAAGAAGAAGTCAGTTACGGACGCTACGTATCAGGAAACCGCAACAACAAGTACATATAAAGGCCACAACGGTTACAAAGGTCTGCTAAAAGCCATAGAAAATGTGGAAGACAAGCCGGCCGGAGCCGTTCTTGCCGAACTGCTGCTCACGAATTACTCCACCGAGCTGACTCCTGAAATGAAAGCCAGGCTGGAAGCCATCAAGGACAAGGATGCGGCGCTGACAGCCGTCGCCGAAATGCTGGAACAAAGCGGCAGCGTAACCGACGCGGTATATGTCCACCAGGAAGCCATCAAGGCGAATGTCAAGAACCTCGACTCCTACAAAAAGCTGGGTAAACTCTATGATAAATTAGGAAAAAAAGGCATCCGGCTGTATGTTAACGGGGAACAGCCTGACGCCGGATCGGCTCCTGTTCTTCAGGGCGGAACAACGCTTGTTCCTTTCAGGGCCATCGCCGAAGAGCTGGGCGCCAAGGTCACCTGGAACAAACAAAAGCAATCCGTGACCATCACCCGCGGCGGAATCGCCGTCAAGCTCGTCATTGGCAGTAAGACCGCTTACGTAAACGGCAAAAAAGTTGCTCTGCAGACTGCTCCTGCCGTTGTGAACGGCACCACGGTTGTGCCTGTCCGCTTCGTAAGCGAATCGCTTAAGGCAACGGTCAAGTGGGAAGCGGAAAGCCGTTCCGTCGTCATTTACGAGGAATAGCTGCTGACAGAATCACGTTTCATCAAGAAAAAATCGAAGAACTTATTACACTGGAAGGGCTCCGCTAGGGAGTCCTTCTTCTATGCTTAGTTTCAAGGACCATTGCAAAAATAATATATACAGATTACGGTTAATAGAAGTACGCACAAATAAACAGAGGAGGCCCGGGATGATCGACCATAACATTACCGAAGGTGTGATCCGCACACGGACGAAGCTGCGCAAGCAGGCGCTGATCTCCATTTTTAACGAGTTTGACGGCGAAATTATGAAGCTTGACGACGGCAAAAGAACCGAGAAATACGCCAAAATGCGGCTGAGCCCATTCTCTTTTTTCCGGGGCAGCGCCTATTTGTTCTATTTTGATGCTACACGCCAGTATTTCCCCTACCATTCCTCACCCGAGCGCCCCACCTGGATTCAGGGGGATTTGCATTTCGAGAATTTCGGCGCTTTTCGTAATGAAGACGGAAATCTGGTCTATGATGTCAATGATTTTGACGAAGGCTATGTGGGGTCCTATCTTTACGATCTCCTGAGGATGTCTGTCAGCATTATCCTGGTCTGCCGGGAGCTCGGCTACACCCGCGAGGATCAATTGGACGGTGTGGAAACTTATGTAAAGGCGTATTACCGGCAGATTCAGGCTTTTTGTGATGGCAAAGATGATCCGGGCAAATTCATGATCGATGAGGATTCGGCGAAGGGGCCCGTCAAAAAACTGCTGCGTAAACTGGAAAAGCGCAAAGCGGCGCATTTTCTGGAGAAGGTGACCGCCTTCATGCAGAATGACCGGATATTTCTTGAAACCTCGGAGCTGCAGGTGCCCGGGAGAGCCGAACAGGAAAGATTAGAACAGGCGTGGCCGTTCTATCTCGAGACGCTAAATTCCCGGAGATCGGAGCCGGAGCATTACGACATCAAAGACATCGCGGTAAAAGAAGGTTCGGGAACGGCATCGATCGGGCTGGCACGCTATTATATCCTGATCGAAGGCGGAGAAAAAAAGGATACAGACAGCACGGTGCTGGAAGCCAAAGAGGTTCGTGTGCCAATCCCCGCATACTTCATGCCTTACTCGGAATCGTTCTGGCATTATTTCGGCCATCAGGGCAAACGGGTGACGGCGACTCAGCAGGCCATGCATCATAAAGCGGACCCCTTTCTTGGTTTCTTCACGATGGATGAAAGGCATTTCTACGTACGGGAGCGTTCTCCCTACAAGAAAAGACTGAAGCTGGACAATTTCGATTCCATCCCGGATATGGAGCGCACGCTCACTATCATGGCCAAGCTCACCGCTAAAATGCACGCGAGAGCAGACGCCGATGTAAACCAAGGGGTTCTCCCGTATCACAGCGAGAATGAAATCGCCCGGGCGATGGGACCGGACCCGGACCTCCCCGCCAGGCATATTTCCCATTGGGCCTTAGCTTACGCCGATCAGGTGGAGGCCGATTTCGGGCTGTTCACGGAATGGACGGAACCTGGCGAACCTTCATGAAAGCCGCTGGAAGCGAAAAAAAAACAGATCCGCTGACCGCACCCGGTCGGCGTTCTGTTTTCATGACTGATGCTTTACTGTTACTTCTCTAATTCTCTCTTTTGAGCATCTTGCTGTTTGCAATAAAGAGCGTGACCACGAGCAGCAGGATGGCTCCCGAATAGATCAACGTATCCGACGGATTTTCATGATCGATAATAATCAGCCGGATCATCGCCGTAATGCCGATGTAGATAAAATACCTGAGCGGGAAATGATAATGCGCTTCGAAATACTTGATAATCAGGGCAATGAACTCGAAATACAAAAAATAAATCAGCAAAGCTTCCAGCAGGTCCAGTTTGGTCAGATGGCCGCCATCGTTGATAAAGCCGAAAATATAAATGGTCTCCTTGCCGAGAAGAATGACAAGAATAACCGCCAGCACGATAAGCGCGGCATTGAGTGTCCATTGCAGAATGAACGGAATAGACGCGATATTATTTTTTGTCTTCAAAAGATCACCTCCCGCTTGAGTAATCCCAAGTATAATCGTGATTTCGTTTTCAAGGCAAGTTTGGACTTAAACTGGCGCTTGGGACATTTCGCGGGTATACTGATTTTACTTCTGGATGTGCTTAATTTTCGAAAAAGGAGAGCTTTAACATGCCCATCAACCGACCTTTGATCACCGACGGCGACTTTCAGGAGGCCATGCAGCGGCAGCTGCCCGTGCGCGTATTCCAGGATGATCACTTGATCAACTCCGGAGCGACAATCGTAAGGTTCACCGATACGGACGTCATTATCCAGTCCAGGGTCAGCGATCTGACCTATTATTCACGGCGGGACTGCGAGTTCTTCGAAGTCAGGTAGATAGCGAAAATGCAGACATGGCAAATAACCGGCAACTCGCCATTACGGCGAATCCCCGGCCAGTCCTCATCATAGAGAAGATGATTATTTTTTGAGAGCGGTGCCGCCGGAGCTCATCTTTTCGTTCAGAATCTCCTGAAAGCTCAGGCTTTTCTCCTGAACGGCTTCCCGTTTAAAAGCAACGGGCGGCTGAGCTCTGAAATATTGCTGATTGAATGCCATAAGATTATGTACGGGTAAGGTCATGGAAGTCGGCCTCCTTTTCAATATCGATTTCCAGTGTTCCCTTCATATCCTCTACATTTTCACGAAATATTTGCATGATGACGAATTTGTTACTTTTTAATTACCCTATTCTTTCCAGTCCAAAACAGTATTTCTGAATTTATGGAAAAAAATTTGCGGGCCGGCCGCAAAAACAAAAACAGCGGCAGTCATGGACGAGAAAATCATCCATGACTGCCGCTGTTGTGCTCGTAATTACATTTCATCCAGCATTCTGAACAACCTATGATATTGGGTGAGAGTCGCCTGATCCTCGACTTTACGGCCGGAATGGTAGAAAGAAATCTCTCCTGTCCCATCCGATAATTGATTCCTGGATTCGAGAATATGCTTCAGGTTCTTCGCCGTCCCGAAGCTGCCTGAAATAATCTCCGCGTCATCGTTAAAAAGCTTCTTAAAAACAGGAATAAAATACGGAAAATGAGTGCAGCCCAATACAACGGTTCCGTACTGCCGTAAATCCAGATGGGAGAACTGGTCTCTTAAATAGGGAAGCACGCTTTCTTCGCTGAAATCGAATTGTTCGGCAAACCGGACAAGGCCGTTCAGCGGCAGGCTTTCAACGATATCGTGACGATCCACACTTCTCACCAGATTATGGTATTTTTCTTCTTTCAGCGTTAGACTCGTCGCAAGCACCAGAACTTTTTTCCGGGTTCCTTCACATTGTTGAACAGCCGGTTTAACGGCCGGCTCAATACCTAAAATAGGGAAATCATATTTTTGGCGAAGGTCTTGCACCGCAATGCTGGTTGCCGTATTACAGGCAATGACTAATGCTTTGACGCCCTGGCTTGCAATAAAGTCAGCGGCCTCGAATATATATTGCCTTACCTCTTCTTTCGGCTTATCCCCATATGGAACATGCAAGCTGTCCGCGTAGAAGATGTAATCTTCATTCGGCAGGAGCCTCAGCGCTTGATGCAATACAGTTATGCCACCTATCCCCGAGTCAAAAAATCCGATCCTCACTACCGCACCATTCTTCCTTCGATTGATTTTTTTATTTTATCACTCCTGTCTCCCCATTACCAATAGGCGGCTCCCTAACCATTGCTAAAGCAATAAAGACGCAAATATGTCAAGTCCGCGAGCGGCCTCTTCCATTTTCTGCCGGACCAAAGAATGATATAATGCACCTGTGGATTGCTGCGGCCCGCGGATATTTCGGCAACACTTTTTTTGGAGGGAAATCATGGTTAAATTTATCGTTTTTATGCTGCTGTGGAGGCTGGTCGGGAATCCGTTTCTTGCAGTGATTATCCTGCTTGCGGTACTCTATTTCCTTGACCGCCGCTATGTCGGCGTGTTCCCGAGCATCACCAGACCTTTTCGCAGAGCAAGACAAGGCTCCAGACTTCGCACTCAAATCTCGCTGAACCCGAATGATGTCTCTTCCAAGTTCGAGCTGGCCCGCCTCTTAAGCGAGCGCAAGAAATACAGGGAAGCGCAGGAGCTTCTGCTGCAAATCGGGGACCGCTATGAGCAGTCTGCCGAGTACTGGGTCGAACTGGGCTATGCGAATATTAAGCTGGGACAGCTGGAGGAAGGCGAAAGCCAAATGCAGCGCGGACTCGAGATTAACCGGAGAGTTCAGTACGGCAAGCCCTATCTTCGGCTTGCGGAGGCGTTCCGCCACACCGACCGCGACAAGGCGCTGCATTATTTACACGAGTTCCAGGACATTCAGTCATCCTCCAGCGAGGCGTATTATTTGCTCGGCTCTATGTACAAGGCGCTCGGTCAAGAGACCGAAGCAAAACGTTCTTTCAATGAATCCATCGACGTCTACCGCTCGCTGCCAAGGTACAAGAAGCGGCAGGAACGCGGGTGGGCGCTGCGCAGCTTTTTTGCAAAAATGCGCTAGATCTAGGCCTAGTAGCTTACACAAGAACCTCCGCTACTCCTTCCCGGGAGTTGACGGAGGTTCTTCTGTTTCGGCCGAAACATCTGGCTCACGGTCTCAAGCGGCTCATCCAGCCGGCCACACGCGGGAAAGCTTCCTCCAGCATTCTGCGCAGCAGCTCCAGCGAGAAGGTGCCGGAATCCGCGGCACTGATCGTATAGCTTCCGAAGGCGCTGCCGCCAATGGCGATTTTGCCAATGGCCAGACCTCCAAGCGCCACCGCTCCGACCGCCGCCCCTCCAAAGGCAAGGACTCCCGCCGCGGCTCCGCCCGCCGCAACGGCTCCTAGCGCTGCTCCCCCCAGTGCGAGAATCCCGGCGGACACGCCGCCGAGGGCGATAAAGCCGGCTGAGACTCCTCCGACAGCAAAGCCTCCGAGCGCCACATCACCGATGGCGATAATTCCTTTGGCAACCGCAGGCGCACCGCCAAAGAACCACCCCCGTCTGCGCAATTTAATATGCACCAGCGGCAGGTCCAGAACGGTAAGCGATGATTTGTATTCGTAATAATCGCCATAACCTGGGGTCTCGTAACCATAACCCTGATAAGAGTCTTGATTGTTGCCGTAACCCGATCCCACTTCGGCTCCGTACAGTCCGTTCATATACTCCCGGGCCATCTCCCGGGGCGCTCCGGATTCAGCCAGCACCCGTTCGACACTGCTCCGTTCGGCTCTTTCCGTCAGGGAAGTCAACAAATCCTCTGCGATTCTGCGTTTCGTGCCGGGGTCCGCTTCAATTCCCGCCATCACTTCGTTGACATAGAGCTTCAATCGTTGGCTCATAAACGTTCATCTCCCATAATCTTATAAATGGAGTGAAATAACAGCGCAAGCTCTCCGGTCATTTCCTTAAGCCAGTCTTCACCCGCAGCGGTGATCCGGTAATATTTGCGCCGGACCCCGCGCTTGCCTTGAGTCTGCTCCCAGTAGCTCTCGACGAGACGGGAATCCTCCAGCCTATACAGCACGGGGTACAGGGTCCCTTCTTTAAGCTTGAAATATCCGCCGCTTCTCTCATCCAATTCGTTGATCAACTGGTAGCCGTACAAATTTCCGCGTCTCAGCAAATGCAGCACCAAAATTTCCAAAACGCCCTTTTTAAGCTGGCTTGCCGGATCGCTCATCCCATCACCTTGCTAACCTTATTATTTAGTATTACTAAGTATAGTCTGCTCCTAAATATATCCATTGTCAATAGGCGGCTGAGAGCGAGCAAACGAGTATTTGATCTGAAGAAAATATTTAAAAAACAGCGGCGATATAACTCTCTTCTATAACTCTCTTCTACGTTCTTCTCGCAGCTGGGCATAAATTTGAGTAGTCGACGCTTTTTCATGTTCTAACATGCTTTCAACTTTTCGAGCTAGTTTTAATGCCCCTTGATCGATATATTTCATATAATAATGCGACAAAATAAATAAGGGCACCATGGAAACCATAAACGTAATTGCATAGGCAAGATTATAACTAAAGTGATGAATCACTTTACTAAACAGGAACGCGGAGAACGTATTTAGGAAAGTAAAATGAATGAGGTAAAGAGAAAATGAAATCTCTCCTAAATAAGCAAACAGTTTCCATCCAAACACCTGCTGCAACACTTTTAAACGAAGCAGAGCAAACAAAATCATAGTAGAACCAAGGGTTCGTGCAAGAAGTCGTGGATCCATGTTAAATTGAATCCATTCATTGATAATTTTTGTCCACACTTCTATAGGTTCGTACATAGTTCCCAGTAATGGAGTATAAGGTGCTGAACCTAAGTAAATCCCCATTAAAAGCACAAGTACTGCCGTTATTTTGCTTTGTAACCATTTGTGCTTGAGCAAATCCGCAAGCAGCATTCCCCATAAAAAAGCAACAAAATAGGTTTGAATAAACGTAATGGATAAGACCACATACACAATCCATCTTTTTTTCACTCGTCCAAATAAAGCAAGAAAACCGAAAATTAAAAAAGAACCTAATAGTTCATAGCCCATTGTCCAAAGGACTGGATTGTAAGGATGTGCTTTTAAACGGAAAAACGGATCAAAAATAGCAGCCTTAATAACGGTATATATATTTGTATCTAAAGCGTAGTAGTTCTTTTTCATATCTGTCCATGTTGTTTCCCATATTTCTTGGAGATGAAAGGCATTCGTAATAATTGCTAGATACACAAGTAATACGGATACCGCTGCCGGCATGGCAAGGCGAATGTACCTTCGTATAGCGCTGGAATGTAACAATTTTTGAAAGGTTTCACTATCGAGCTCTTTTTCAAACATTTTGACACTGAGCACATAACCACTTAACACAAAAAACAAACAAACGGCAAATTGTCCATTATAAAATAAATTAATCGGAGAATGGCCGTACCAAATATCCCATTTAAAATGAGCTTGTTGCGGTCTTCCATTTAATGCAGCTGGATAAAATACTTGTATGTAGTGGGAAATAACCACGGTACATGCCGCGAGTCCCCTAATGCCATCCAAATAGAATAGCTTTTTTTCGGATGTCTCTTTATTCATCTGTTCCTCTTCTTTCATGAATGAATTAACTGCCCCTTACTTCAATCACAACAGCAACCGATCCTTTATTCTGCTGCTGTTGCGATATTCTGAGCTGTCCCTCCTTGTTAGATGACGTCTTGTTAAAGCTTAATAATTTTTTTATTTTCCTCTACATTACAATCAGAATTCTCAATGGAACCAGGTGAATGACGACGAACGTACCTTCCTACTGCGCACCCAGACCGGCTGCGGGAACCCAGAGTCGGGCATAACCAGCGGCCTCGTCGCATACCTTGACCACCAGCCCGTCGGGTGGTGTGCGATCGAGCCTCGGACTGCCTACAAAAGCTGACAAACAGCCGGGTCACATGGGCGGGACGGAGCAACAAGCAGGAAATAGAATTCACGGCCTCCGATTTTGAAACAGCCAATTTGACACAGGAAGAACTAGATATTCTTTTCGGTTAGTAATATATTTACATTAATGGTATTCGAGTAAAGTTGTTAAAACTATAATCTATTTACTTGAAAAAAGGTTAATACATTGGATCATTACAGCATTCGTAACTTTATCCCGGAAGACGTCTCCAGTATCTATAATATTCAAGTAGCCTATAATAAAGCGTATCCTGAAGCATCGGTTATTCCGGGTGAGGCGTATCTCTCTCCAGAATTCAATAACGGAAATATGTTCTGCGTATTGAACGATAAAGGGGAGATTGTGGGCTATTCTTCCATTTATCCTATACTGACAGAAGACAGCAGCGACCGGGCAGAGAATGTACTATGGGTAGAAATTAAGAATGATCCCTTAACTGCTGACCAGGCCATATTAAGAGAAATGCTGTTTCAACAGTTAATGATCAGAGCAAGTGAAATCCAAAAAGGTGCTGTCAATAATAGAACAAAAATCTGCTTCACCTACTTTCCGTCCGAGCGGGAAAATGCAGCTTATGTGAAATAAGAGAATGGAAGATGGCGGAAGATAAAGAGATAGAAGAGTATGTGCAAGCATACAATATCGCTTTTCCCGAAAAGCCATGGAGTGTAGAAGGAGTAAAGTATTTCATGTTATCTAAATTGTGGGCGGTGGGTACTACCTTGTCTGCATTTGATAAAGGGAAAATAGCTGGAAGCATTATGCTGTATTGGAATGAGGATAAGAATGCGAACGGTGAAATCAACCGAGCTTACACCGAACAGATCTTCGTCATGCCTAAATGGCGTGGAAAAGGATTGGCGACCGCTCTAATTAGCCGGGGGATGAGTTATCTGGCAGGCAAGGGGATGGATGAATCCCAGCTTGAGCTCAGGGCGACTAATGAAAACGCACTCAACCTATATAAGAAGTTAGGGTATAAGGTTACCAAAAGCGAAAGCATCATTGAACGGATCATTTGAAACCCAACACCAATAATAATTACGAATGTCGGGTAGTGATGCGCCTTGATCTCCAGACTGCCGGGCTAGAATGCAGAGCTTTGGTGACGTCTAGTTTTTCGGGTATGCAGATCCAGCAGCTGGTCTTACCTGCGCTATCGGAGAACGATAGTAGAAATAAAGCAGCAGTCTCAGGCTTTTTTTCTCGTCCATGACTGCTGCTGTTTCAATTGTTGGGGGTCAGTTTAATACTTTATTTTCCTTAACATGAGCACATGGCTGCAGCGAAAAAGCCAGCCCGAAGGCTGGCCGATTTTTCACCGCTCACCGCGGCGCATGAAATTGCCATATTGATCTTTAAACTTGCACCTATCCCCGTTTACAAATGGATATTGCGGTCCGACGCAGCCTCCGGCTCCTTCATTTTAAAGGGCCACCAGTTCGCTTTGCCGAACGCTTTTACCATAACTGGAATGAAGAACGGCAGGAACAGCAAGGCGTACAGAATAAGTCCCGAGAGCACCACGGTCGCAATCTGCATCATGGACAGTACGCCCGACGGATACATCGCTGCGAACGTCCCTCCGAGGATAATGACCGCCGATAGAATGACGGTACCCATATTGCGCATCGCATGCAGGATGGCATCCTTGACATCCCAGCCTGTATTCTCGTTAAAGCGGGCCATCAGGAAGATGCTGTAGTCGACGCCCAACGCAATCAGCATGACGAAACTGAAAAACGGAGTCGTCCAGGTGATGCCGGAATATCCCAGTAGGTTAACAAAGACTGCTTCCGTTATTCCCATCGCTGTGAAATAGGTCAGGACAAGCGACAGAATAAGGTAAACCGGCATAATGACGGACCGAAGCAGAAAGACTAGAATAACGAAAATCCCGCCAAGCATGAGCATGACCGTCCGCGAATAATCCGCATTTGAGATGGACTGCAGGTCGCTGTAGGTGCTTGTTACCCCGTTCATCGCCACTTCCGCATTTTCCAGCTTCGTGCCCTTAACCGCCCGTTCTACCGCCGCCTGGATATCGCCCACCTTGTCGATCGCCCCTGTGCTGTACGGGTTATCGGCAAAGACGACATCGATCGTCATCACTTTACGGTCATCCGACAAGTAATTGTCGAAGACGGTCTGGATGTCGTCCGATTCCAGCGCTTCCGCGGGAATGAAGAAACCGCTCAGCTCGCTGTCTCCGGCGGCCTGAACCTGGCTCAGATAATCCTGCGCCGAGCCGAGACCGCCGGTAATCTGCTTCAGCCCTTCCGCGCTGTCGCTGAGCCCCTTTGTCAGCTGGCCAATTTGCCCGTTCAGCTCGCTGAAGCCGTCGGCAAGCTGCTGCTGTCCACCCTGCAGACGGTCTAATCCGTCAGTAATGGATGGAATCTTGCCGACGATTTGCCCTTGTCCTCCGGCGGCCTGATTGAGTCCGGACTGGAGCTGAGCGATCCCGGCTGCCAGCTTTTGCAGCCCCTGCGCCAACGCATCCTGTCCGGCAGCCGCCCTGACATAGCCTGCGTTGGCTTCGTCCAGTCCCGCGGCTGCACCTTTTAGCTGCCCGGAGATTTGGCCGAGTCCGGCGGCAAGCTTGGCGGTTCCTTCGCCGGTCTGGGTGACCGTTCCCTTAATGGTCTGGTAGTCGGCATCCTGCAGAAGCTCGGGATGGCTCCCCTCCAGACCGGTAAAGCGCGGTCCCAGACCGCTCAGCGCCTCTGCCGCGCCGGACAGCTGCTGCTGAATCTGGCCGATTCCGCCATCGAGCGCGGTGAGCCCGCCGCCCAGCTGCCGATAGCCGGCCAGCAGCTTCTTATGAGCGTCCGCCAGCTGCTGCGCGCTCGCCGCAGCCTGCTGAAGGCCGCTCTTAAGCTCGCCGGCCCCCGCCGAACCGCTCTCGATTCCTTTCTGGATGCGGGTCAGTCCGTCGCCGAGTGCGGTAACACCCGATTTCAGGGCAGCCGTGCCGTCTACGAGCTGTGCCGCCCCTGAAGCGGCTTCCGTCAGCTTCGGCTCATTCTGCTTGAGCCGGTTGCTTGCATCCGACAAGCCGCTCCGGATTTGCTTCAGTCCCTCGTTGCTCTTATCTAGGCCTTCCGACAGCGACGCAACCTGCGTCGGAATCAGAAAGTCGTCAATCTGCTCGCCGGCCGGACGGGTCATGCTGCGAACCGTCTTCACGCCGTCGACCTGTTCAACCTCGCGGCTGATTTTTTCGGCAAGTCCCATATACTCCGCGTTGTCCATCCGGTCATCGTTCTTGATCACCAGCTTGCCTGGCATCGATTCTCCAGGACCGAAGCTGTCCGCAATAATGTTGAAGCCTTTTACCGACGGATAGCGGCCGCCGATCTCTTCCAGGCTGTTAAACGAAAGCTTGCCGCTGTAAGTAAGGAGGAACGGGAGCACGACGGCTGCCACAATCAGCAGCGCCGCCCAAGGTCTTTTTAAAGAAAAGGAACCCGCCGCTCCCCAAATCCGGCTCTCGCTGTGCTCCAGACTGCCCCGGGACGGCCAGAACAGCTTTTTGCCCAGCACCGCCATAAAGAAAGGGACGACTGTGACCAGCGCAAGCAGCATCACCGCGATTCCTACGGCGACCGCCACGGCCGAACGGTACAGAATGAACTTGGACAGCCCGATGACGACGAAGCCGACAAATACGGCCAGACCGGAGAAGAACACCGTTCCGCCCGCCTTGCGGTACGTCTCAATAATGGCCGTGCGGGTATCCTCCGCAGCGCCCAGCTCTTCTTTAAACCGGCTGATCAGCAGAATGCAGTAATCCGTCCCGATCCCGAACATGACGGCCACCATGAAGATCTGCGTGAAGGTGGAGAGCGGAAAATCGAACCGGTCCACAAGAAACGCCACAATCGACTGCGACACAATATAGCTGAGCCCCACGGTGAGCAGCGGCACGAACGGTGCGACGACCGAACGGAACACAACGAGCAGAATCACCAGAATAAACACGACCGTGATATATTCCGATTTTTTCAGACCCGTCTCTGAGCTTAGGATCGTATCCTCGTTAATCAGCCCTTCGCTCGTCAGATAATGATCGGCGTCCACATCCTTCAGCAGGGGTGCCACCTTATCCGGCAGCGCTTTGACTTCTTCATCCCCGCCTTTAACTGACAAAGCGACCAGGATGGTCTTGCCATCCTTGGCAATCAGGGTATCCTTCAACGCCTCCTGCGAAAAAGGGTCCGTGATGCTGCTCAACCCTAGCTGCTCCTTATTGCTTGCGAGCTTTTCCACTCCCTGACGGATGCTCTCCGTCTCTTTCTCGCCAAGACCTTCCGGCCTGTTGAACACCAGCGCGACCTGATGGAGCGTTTCTCCGCCCTTGGCGTCGGATGCTTCTCTCAAAATCTCCGATGCTCTGGAAGAAGTATATCCCTCCGGAACAGAGATTTGACCCTTCTCCCGGACCAGATCGGAGAATGACGGAGCGGTCATAACCAGAACCACTGCCGCAGCCAGCCATACCGCGATAATCGCCCATCTTGCTTTTAAAATGCCTCTCATTCGCTTCTTCCTCCCGGTTCCTGCATTAATTCCGCCAATCTCTCGAACATGGTGATAAACTGCTCAACCTTGTCCTTATCGAAGTTTGTCAAATAGGGCGAGATGACCTCCAGTACTTTTTCTTCCGCTGTTTGGTATATGCCCCGTCCGTTCTCGGTAATCGTCAGATAAACGAGCCGCCGGTCGTTCTCGTCCCGGGTCCGCTCGATGATGCCCGCCTCCGCGAGCCGGTTGATCATTGCGGTAATGGAACTTTTGCCCACGCATAAAGCTTCCGACAGATAAGTCGAGGTGCAGCAGGGCTGCCCGTCGATCAGCCTGAGAATCTGGAACTGCTCACCTGTTAGCCCCTCGTCGATGCTCTCTCTTATCCGGGCGTTGACCCGCCGGGTAACCGTATGATAGGCGTCAATGTAGCGGTAGATCCACTGTTTGATCTCATCATTCAAAATAATCGCCTCCTCCCGTAAATAGTTCGTCAGTAGAACTATTTTATTGTAAAACTATATTTTGATCGGTTTGAAAAGTCAAGTTTAAGCCCAGGTAGCGCATGAAAAAAGAGACCCCCGGCAAGCCATCCTTGATGACATGCGGGAAGTCCCTATGAAACTTGAATTAGTCCTCTGATTCTTCCACTTCGTATACGCAGCGAAGCTGTTCGATGCCGGAAGGATTCTCTCCCAGCGAGTACACCATAAAGCCCAGACTCCGGTAAAAATTCGCTGCCGACTCGTCCTCGGTCTCTGCAACGACATAACGGGGCTGGCGTTCGGCCAGCAGCTCCAGGATCATCCCGCGGGCATAGCCTTTTCCGCGGTTCTCAGGGAGCACGGCAATGTGCCGGATATCGATCGAGCCGTCCTCGGTCATTTCAAAGCCAATCAGGCCGACCAGCAGCTCCTCATCCTCCCATCCGTAAAGCAGAAGGGCCGCTTCCTCCTTGTATTCCGCGCGGACGCGCTCAAGCTCGCCGGGATCGGAAATAACCGCATAGGACAGCAATTCCTCGACATCGGGAGAATCGATTCTGGTTTTAAGATCGGTAAGCATTGTATTCATAGTCTCCTTCTTCTCAATATGGCGGCCTGCCGTCAGCAGTATACTTACTGGAGTTTTCGCTTAATGTGCCGTTTCAAGGTTTGGTTTTGCTGCTGATCACTTCAAGGCTTCCGTCGTTTTTCCCCACGATCGCCATATCCGCTATCCCGAGGAACAGGCCGTGCTCTACAACGCCCGGAATGGAATGAAGCGCCAGCGCAAGTTCGGGAGCTGATGTGATGATTTCAAACCGGCAATCCGCTATGTAATTTCCGTTGTCGCTCTTATATAAGTTTGCCCCGTCTCGGCGCAGCTCGGGAACGCAGCCGAGCTTGGCCAAATCGGCGACTGTCCATTCCCAGGCAAACGGTACGATTTCCACCGGCAGCGGAAACTTGCCCAGCGTCCTGACTACTTTGGTCTCATCGGCGATTACGATCATCCGGTCGCTGCCTTTGGCGACAATCTTCTCACGGAGCAGGGCTCCGCCGCCGCCTTTGATAAGCTGAAGATCGCCGTCCAGCTCGTCCGCTCCGTCGATCGTCACGTCCAAACGATCAATCTCCCCGAACGATACGAGCGGAATCCCCAGTTCCCTCGCCTGCTGCTCTGAAGCTCTTGAAGTCGCGACCGCCGTAATGTTCAGGCCTTCGGCAACCCTTTCCCCGAGCTTGCGGATCGCCCAATAGGCCGTGGAGCCCGTCCCGAGACCAACCTTCATCCCTTCTTGTACATATTCAACCGCCGCTTCCGCCGCCAACTGCTTCGCGTTCATTTGGTTACACCCCTATTTGCCGTTATAATAGTCTGGTATTCAGTATTGCCTAACTTCATTTCTTTCAGGAGGATCTTATGCATGAGAACCGAAAATCAGATCAAATCCAAAATCAATGAGATGACCCTCCAGCGCAGGTCTCTGGAATCGCGTCTCGCCCCTTTAGCCCAAGATGACCCGGGACGCCAAGCTCTTGCCGCGCAGCTGACCCGGCTGGATGATATGATCCTCATCCTAGAATGGGTGCTGAACGAGCCGGTCGGCAAATATCATGCCTGACGCCCTCAGTCCAGACTTTTGCCGAAGCAGAGACATTCCGGATTATCCGCATAAACGCCGAACCTGTCAATCGGGCGGTAGCCGTGCTTCATATAGAACGCTATCGCTTCCGGCTGCTTCTCTCCCGTCTCCAGCCTCATCTCCTTGAAGCAGCGACCGCGCGCTTGGTCCTCCAGAACCTTCAGCATACCTGCAGCAATGCCCATCTTGCGGGTGCCCCGATCCACGAAGAACCGCTTCAATTCGGCCGCAGGCTGCTCGTTACTGTCCAGCGTTAACGGACGGATTCCTCCGCAGCCGAGCGCTTCCCCATTGTGGCGGGCGATTACAAAGATGATTTTGCGCGTGTCGGGATGATCGAAGTCGACACCGTAAATCCGTTCCTGCGGATAGCGTTCCAGAAGCTCCTCATCCAGCATGGCGATCAGACGCCGCAGATCGGGATTGCCGGAATCCACAATCACATATTCCACATCGGTATGGCTCACTTTCCTCTTCCACTCCTCCAAGGGGGGCTTCTTCGTCATTCGGCAGCAGATTTCCCTATATTCTTCAGCGCTTCCTGATACAGCCCTGCGTTATCGTCCTCATAACAGATAAAGTCGATTCTTTCCGGAGCGCCATCCTCACCCTCCAGAGCATGAATACATTCCGCAACCGCATTTAACGCGACGCTGCATGCGAGCGGCTTCGGAAATCCGTAAATGCCCGTCGAAATGTTCGGGAAAGCAACGCTTCGGGCGCCTATCGACGCTGCCAGCGCCAAGCTGCTCTTATAGCATTTGGCGAGCGTGTCGGCTTCGCCGGCTGACCCGCCTTTCCAAATCGGCCCCACCGTATGAATGACGGCCTGGAACGGCAGATTTCCGGCTCCTGTAACTACCGCTTCGCCCGGAAGGCAGCCGCCCTGCCTGCTGCGGATGAGCGCGCACTCTTCGGCAATTTGGGGTCCTCCTGCTCGGTGGATCGCTCCGTCAACGCCTCCGCCGCCAAACAGTCCGGAATTAGCGGCGTTCACGATGCAGTCGCCGCTCCATGATGTAATGTCACCCTGCTCCGCAGAGATCACGGTCCGATTCAGTATGACCTTCATGCCATCGCTCCTCTCTAACGCTAACCGTTCCAGCTCCAGGATCGCCATCCTTTCACCTTTATGAGCTGAATTATGGGCGTAAGCCTGGTACAGCAATCTTCCACCGGCGGCAAGATCCTGAACTGGACACAATCTATCGCATGCTCCCGCCTTGTTACAGAAATCGACATGCCGCATTTTATCTTATCACGGGCAGGCCCGGGCGAAAATGCCCTTTATGGTAATCGTCTGATTATTTTCTTATTGATCGCGATTCTCTCCGATTGGAGTCACCTGTCCGTCGTTATATTTATTTATTCATACCCGAACATCGATGCGGCCAATCCGCTTTAAAGGAGAATCAAAATGAAAGCGATACCCTTAATATAATAGTTATTTTGAGTTAATCAAAATAACAGTTGAATCTTTTATCACAATGACCCATAATGTAGGTATCCCTAAGCTTTAAAATTATCTGGAAACCAGAGGAGGATAAGGAAAATGAAATTTTTCTTGGACACCGGTAATATTGAAGAAATAAAACGGATTACGCGCCTTGGTTTGGTGGATGGCGTAACAACGAACCCGTCGCTGATCGCCAAGGAAGGCAGACTTTTTAAAGATGTGATCAAGGAAATCGTCGAAATCGTTCCCGGGCCTGTCAGCGCCGAAGTCATCGGTCTGAAAGCCGCGGAAATGTTGGAAGAAGCTTACGAAATCGCGGAATGGGGCTCTAATGTGGTCATCAAGCTGCCCATGACCGAAGACGGTCTGGAAGCCTGCTATGAGCTGACGAAGAAAGGCATCAAGACGAACGTCACCCTGATTTTCTCCGCTGCCCAGGGCCTCATGGCCGCCAAAGCCGGCGCCACCTTCATTAGCCCGTTCGTCGGACGTCTGGACGACATCGGCGTGGATGGCATGAAGCTGATTAAAGACTTGAAGACGATCCTTACCAACTACGGCCTTCAATCGGAAATCATCGCTGCCAGCATTCGGAATATCGCCCATGTGGAGCAGGCTGCCATCGCCGGAGCGCATATCGCAACGATTCCGGGCTCCCTGCTGCCGTCGTTGTGGAAACACCCGCTGACCGACAACGGAATTGAGCGTTTCCTCAAGGACTGGGAGAAGGTTCCTCAGGCTGTCAAGCAGCCTCAATAAACCTGGTGCTCTCAATGAAACAAGCTCTTGCCCGGCCGCCGGGCAAGAGCTTGTTTGTTTTACCTTTTGCGCTTACTTGTAATCGGGAAATAATTATCCTACCATGTAAAATGTACATACAATACACAAAGGAGACTCATAATGACCCTGCCCAATCTGCAGCACTCTCCAGGCTTTTTGCTCGGTTCCGCATACCGGCGGATTTCGATCCTTTTTTCCCGCGCCCTGAAGCCTTTCGATATTACTCCGGAACAGTGGACGGTTCTTTATACGATTGCATGCCGTGACAACATCAACCAGAAGGCGGTTGCCGCTTCCGTGGACAAGGATCAGCCAACCACTGCCCGGATCGTCGAGCTGCTTGGCAAGAAGGGCTTGATCACGAAGACGGTCTCGGAAAACGACCGGAGAGCCTATCTGCTGAACGCCACCCCCGAGGGGAAAGCGCTGATCGACGCCACCCGCTCCCTTGAGCAGCAGAATCTCGATTCTGCACTTGCAGGCCTGACCCCTTCCCAGGTTGAAGAGCTTCGCTTGGTCCTGCGGGCCATCTGCCGCAATACCGGCAATATTTATGAAGACTAGATCGGCGACCTGCCTCTGCTACCGAATGCATCGTCCCGTCCGGATGGTTCCGGTTTGTAACGGGACAAGGCTTCCCCTTTCTTTTTGCCCCGCTGCCCTTCGCTTGGCTTGATGCCAAACAGGGTTAAGAGTCCTCCCAGAGCGCCTGCCGCCGCCATTGTAACGAACAGCGTCCAGTGACCTGCATTCATGAGCAAGGATACGGCCGGCGGACCGAGCGCCACTCCGATAAACCGCATACTGCTGTACAAGGAAGTGATCGTCCCGCGGTTCTCTTTTTCAATCCCTTCGGTAATAAGTGCATCCAGACAGGGCAGGGCGGCGCCAATGCCAATCCCCCCAAGGCTCAGAAATCCGACCATAAAATAGATTCCACTATAGAATCCGGTAATGATCATGGATGTCGTGAGCAGCGCCATTCCCGCGAAACCTATCCATTTCATGCGCTTTTTATTTTCCCCGATCATTTTTCCGGCTCCGAACGAAGACAGGCAGAGCAGCGCGAGCGGTATGGCAAGCACCAGGCCTTTCAGCCAGCCATGCAGATGATACTTCGATTCCAGTGTTTCCGACAGGTAGAACAGAACCCCGAACGTAACGAACATACAGATGCAGCCAATGGCGAATATCGCATACAGCCAGCGTCCCTTGTCATGCAGTACTTCCCGTATTCCCTTAAGAAACTGCTGTACCGTCGATGTCTTTTGCTCTTTCCTCTTCGGACTCTTGACCAGGAATACAACCAGTAAAAATGAAATCAGACACAAGGCCGGAATGGCGATAAACGGAAGAAACCACAGAAGCGTCCCCAGATAAGCACCGAGAATAGGGCTGATTACTTTGCCAAAAGTGTTTGAGGTCTCGATCAGGCCCAGACTTCTGCTGACTTCCTCTTCATCCCTGAACATATCTCCGACCAAAGGCAGAACGATGGGAAAAGCGCCTGCCGCCCCGATTCCCTGCAAAAAACGCCCGGCAAGAATCACCCAATAAGCGGTAACGCCACCCATTAACCACGCCGCGGCAGCCGATACTCCCCCGCCTAGAGCAGCGAGGATCAGACTGGGAAGAATTACGGCTTTGCGTCCGAATCGGTCGGAAAGATATCCTGCAACGGGAATCATTACAATGGCTACGACACCGTATACCGTTATGATCATGCTCACTTGAAAGGAGCTGACGGCCAGCTTTCGGGAAATTTGAGGAAGCACGGGGAGAAGCATGGAATTTCCAAGCGTCATGATAAAAGGAATGGATGCCAGGGCCAGCAGATCCCATTTTTTATCTTTCATGTGCGGACCACCTTTGTTTTTCGTTCACAACATCCTTTAGTGTGGTTGGTTCCGCACCGATTATTCATATACAACAAAAAGCCGCCCCCGAAATGCCGGAACGGCTGTAATTCACTTTATTCGCTTTTATTGGACGCGGCTGCCGGTGTCCACGGATTTCACGGGAATGAACCGGGTCGGCTCGCCGAGGCAATAAATATGCAGCACATGCATCGCTCTCGTGCAAGCGGTATAGAACAGCTTCCGTTCGCTTTCCCTTCCATAATTTTTCGATGACCCGTCATAGATGATAACCGCGTCGAATTCAACGCCTTTGGCCAGATAAGCAGGCAGAACGAGCGTCCCCTTCTGGAAATTCGGCGTCTCCTTGGTCACTAGCTGCACATCAAGCTTATCCTTGAGACCATCGAATACCCTTGAGCTTTCCCCGGCCGTCTTGCATATAACCGCAACATAGTGATAGCCGCGCGAATGCAGGTTCAAAATATCTTCTTCCACTCTGGACAAAAGCTCCTCGCTTCCGGACACCTCGCGGACCAGCGGCTCTTCCCCTCTACGGTTAAACGGAACAATCCGCTCGCCGCCGGGAACCATGGACCGCGTAAACTCGACAATCTCGTACGTCGAGCGGTAGCTTCGGGTCAGCGATACGACTTCCGTATTCTCTTTCCCGTAAATGCTCACAAGTCCCGCCAATTCGCCGAGTGCCTCACCCTGAGCGTAAATGGCCTGGTTGAGATCGCCGAGCACGGTCATTTTGGCCCGCGGGAACAGCCGGCGGAGAAACTCGAGCTGGAACGGCGAATAATCCTGCACTTCATCCACGAATACATAACGAATCGAAGTGTTCGTATGAAAGCCCTGGCTGAGCTCCTTCAAATACAGGAACGGCGTGGCATCTTCATAGGCAAGCTCTCCGCCGGCAAGGGAATTCAGCGTCTGAGCGCTGACGCCGTCCCAGCCCTCGGGCAGCTCCGCCCCCTCGTTAAGGCTTTCCAGCAGCTCTCTGTCCCGGAACAGGCGGGAATAGAGTCCGTTGGCGTCGACAAAGCGGCCGCGTTTGACCCAGCCCCGCAACGGCTTGAGCCGCTGGCTGACTATGTAGCGGGCGAGCATTTCCTTCTCGGTGTCAAAATCGTCGAATGTCTCCTCCTTGCCCCGCTGCTTGCGCCGCATCGCCTGATATGCGCGGTGATACTCGCTGGAGTCCAGCAGGTCGATCTGGTCCTCCACCCAGTCCGCATTCCGTTCCTCCTGGCTGAATACGGCAATTTTCTTCAATAGCCAGCTTGTCATGAGATCAATCCGGTTCGCCAGCCTTATAGACGGATCGTATTCGTAAAATTTCCGTTCCATTTCTTCCTTGCCCACGATAGCGCGCCCCTGGAACATCAAAGGCTTGAAGAGCATTCCTTCGGTTTCCAGCCTGGTTGCATACCGGCGGATGACATCGAGAAATGCGACCGACGATTTGTAGGCAATGCCTTCCTTTCTGGCATCCGCCTCAGGGCCATCAGGACTGCCCAGCAGCGATTCCGTCTGGCTGAATACATCCTCAAGCTGGAATTCCTGGCCTAGGCGGTGCTCGAGATACATCTGGAAGGTTGTCTGCTGCATGTTGTCTTCTCCGAGCTCGGGAAGCACGGTAGACACGTAGCTGTTGAACAGCGGATTGGGTGAGAACAGAAGCACCTGATCAGCCTGCAGATTGTCCCGGTACTTGTACAACAGGTAGGCGACGCGCTGAAGCGCTGCGGACGTCTTCCCGCTTCCGGCCGCCCCTTGAACGACGAGCATCCGGCTGCGGTCGTTGCGGATAATCGCGTTCTGCTCCTTCTGAATGGTAGCTACAATGCTCTTCATCCGGTCGTCCGCGCTGTGGCTGAGCACCTGCTGAAGCAATTCGTCGCCGATCGTGACGCCCGTGTCGAACATCACCTCGATGGTTCCATTGTCGATGACAAACTGCCGCTTCAGACTCATGTCCCCGCTCACGATGCCTGCCGGCGTTTCAAAGGCTGCGGGACCGGGCGCCCCGTCATAATACAGGCTGGAAATCGGAGCCCGCCAGTCATAAATAAGAAAAGTGCCATTGTCCTCCATCAGCGAGCCGATGCCCAGATAGATGCGTTCGGTTTCTCCGTCCGGAGCTTCCGTAAAATCAATGCGTCCGAAATACGGGGACACCACAAGCTTTTTATATTTTTTCAGCGCTTTGCTGGATTGCAGATGATGGCGTTCCCGCTCGGACAATACCTGTGCCTGCTGCCGCAAACTGGTGGAGGTTTCGCCGAGATCGTCGGGACTGCTGAAGTTCACGGTTACCTCTTCCCAAAAATCCTTGCGGAGCTCCACAACATCGCTGCGATGAAGCCCAAGCTCTTCAGAAAGCGCCCGGATATGGCCTTTGAGGAGCCCGGTCATGCGGTCGACACGAAGCTGCTCTTCTTTCCATTCCTGTTCATTGATCGACATTGAGATTCATCCCCTTTAATTGCACTCAATCTTCCGATGCGCGGTTAATCTGGTCAGCGACCCTGTCAAGGCGTTCTAGCTGATAACCGTAATCATATATCGCTCCGGCAACGACGGCAAGCCTTAGGCGGTTGTCTTTGCCTTGCCTGTCAAGAACCACAGAATCCAGGAAGCGGTCATTGTCATCGCCAAGCGGCTTCGTCTCCGACATCCCCGGTTTAATCTTATCCTGAAACTTCAGTAAAATATGCTCATGATATTTGATCAGCTTTTCCAAATGGCGGTCGAACATGACGTCGGTCTCCTCGCTCGGCTCGGCTTGAAAATAGTGCCGGTCCACCGCGTCCAGCACTTCAAAGCCTTTTTGCAGGGAGGAGAGCAAATTCTTATACACCACCATCTGCCGGGTCTGACTGTACTTGGGCTTGCGAAGCTGCTTCTGCTCTTCTTCGAACAGGGCATATTTATCCGCTATCGAACGAATCGAGCCTTCAAGCGCATTCTTCTCATCCCGGAACACACTCTCTTTCATTTCATGGGAAACGGCGGTGCGCATCAGCAGGGAGAGGCTGTTAAAGACACGCTCGATCTGGTTGATGTACTGCTTCCGCGGCTTCGGGGGGATAACCAGAATGTTAATGACGAAAGCCGACACAATCCCCGTCATCAGCACCAGAAACCGGGTAAGCGCAAACTGCCACTCTCCCGAGCCCTCCATCACGGAAATAACGGTAACGAGCGACAATCCGATCGTATCTGAGCGGTTCATTTTCATACTGAGCATAATGACCAAAATGCAGACGATGCCGACGGCAATGGGCTGGTTGGACAGCAGCATCCCGCCAAGCAGCGCAATGACCGCTCCGGCCGTACTGGTCTGAACCTGGTCCAAAAAATGCCGCCACGACCTGTAGATGGACGGCTGCATGGCAAATATGGCCGCAATTCCCGCCCCTGTGGGCGAGGGGAACTTCAGCAGCGTGGCCAGATATAGGGCAAGTGTTACCGCCAGCCCCGTCTTAAGTACGCGGGCGCCAAAATTCACGGCCCATCCCTCCTCTTGTTACTTGTAACGGCTTGTTCATGCCTGATTTTATATTATTACCCAAGAGGCTGAGCGGCGAAATTTAACGGGAATTAAGCCTTTTTTCAGCGTTCTTTCAGGTTTCTGGAAATACTGGATACTGCAGTTCATTATTAAGGAAAAGAGGTGAACCTATTGAACGCATGGAACAAAAAAATGCTGGCGCTGTCCGTGGCCCTTTTGTCCGTCCTGACATTTGGCGCTTCCGCAATCGGCGCTGAGGGAGCCGAAGGCGCCCCGGACACCGGCCGGTCCGCCGATTCCCCCTCCCATCCCGTCTCCGATAATGGAGACCATAAAGCCAAACGGCACGGCAAAGGGCATTTCATCTTCACCGAAAGCGCGAAGCTGTTCGGCATGGAATGCTCGGCTCTAGCCGAAAGCCTGAAATCCGGCAAAAGCCTGGCCGATATCGCCAAGGAGAAAAAAGGCTGGACGGAAGATCAGTATGTCCAGAAGCTTGCGGAGGCCGCAGGCAGCCGTATAGACAAGGGCGTCGCCGAAGGGCGCTTCACACAGGAGCAGGCCAGACAGCTCAAGTCCGGTCTGCCGGCCATGCTGAAAGCAAAAGTCACCGAGAAGGGGCCGTTCACCGGACATCATCACCCGCATCGGAAACCCGCCGATCAGAACGGATAACCGTTCCTTCTAGTAATGCCGCAGCCGGTCACCTCATAGGTGTCCGGCTTTTTTCACGGGAAGCGAGGGCTAGCCCTTGCGCTTCTTCTTCAGGAAGGAACGGAGCGCCTCGAACAGGACGATGGACAGCATCAGCCACGCGCAGCTGGCGGCGTATCCGCCGATCACATCGCTCGGATAATGCACGCCAAGATAGATCCGGCTCCAGCCGATGGCGGCGGTGAGGATAAAACAAACGGTGACCAGCAGGGCCCGGGCCTCTCCGGTGCGCATATGGCGCCACAGCAAAAAGGTAAGCGCACCATACACCGTAAAGGCGGCCATCGAATGGCCGCTTGGGAAGCTGAAGCCGGCTTCTTCAATAATCCGGTGAATGTTCGGCCGCTCTCTGTGAAACCAGTTCTTGAGTATGGAGTTCAGGATATGAGATGTCACACCCGCCCATAGAAAAAACAGCAGCTCCAGCCGGTGTTTTAGAAACAGAAACAGGGCAGCCATGATGACAAGGGACAGCGTAACCACGATTTTTGACGATCCCACCAGTGATAATGCTTTGGCCAAAGAGGTAAGCGCCGGGGACTCGGAATGTTGAACGAAATGTATGATCCTGTTGTCAAACCACGCCGTTCGGTTATACGCGACCAGAACGGCAATCAGCCCGAAAATCACCGTAAACAGAAGAAAAAGCTTGAAACCTCTGGACCAGTGCCTGGCAATCATTCTCTGTTCCTCCTAATGAGCATCCGACGGACAAGGTCTGTTTCCAGAGGGAACCTTTTCCATGCTATACTTGGTTAGTAATCAATTATAAAAAAATGGAGTGCTGCCAAAGTGGAAATCCAAAAGCTTCAGGAACGTATGCTGAGTCAATTTGTTCAGACCAAGGTTCCGCTGACGATCTTTACGACCAATGGAGTGAAAATCCAGGGCATTATGACCTCGTATGACGCCTACACGATCACTTTGCAGGGTCAGAGCGACGGCAAACAAAGCGTATTGTTCAAGTCTGCCGTATCCACAATCGTACCGCTGCGGCCGGTCTCTCTCCGTTAAGCATCAGCAGCACATGCAGGAAACGCCGGACCGCACAGACCGGCGTTTTTGGCGTTTCGTTATTGTTGCCCCCGCTTCCTCACTTTAAGCCTATAAGTACACCGGCTTGACGCATACAGGCTTTGGTACCTGCGCTTCGTGTCCGGTAAAGTTCAGCTTTCCGCTGGCGCTGTCCCTTGCAAAGACCACCAGATTATTGGAGTCCCGGTTGGCGGCAATCAAATAATCTCCGCCCGGCGTAAGCGCGAAATGCCGCGGATGTCCGCCGTGAGTGGACGTGTGCTCTACCAAGGTTAGTCTGGCTGTCGCCGGATCGACCTCGTAGACTACTATGCTGTCATGTCCGCGGTTTGATCCATACAGGAAACGTCCGTCTGGAGACAGCGAAATTTCCGCACAGGTATTCTCTTCGGTATAGTCTTCCGGGAGCGTAGGAACGGTGACAACGGGGCTCAGAGTACCCGCTGTGGCATCATATGTAAACGAAGTAATGGTGGAGTCCACTTCATTAATAACATACGCGGAACGTCCGTCCGGGTGGAATGCGAAATGACGCGGGCCTGCCCCCGGGTGAAGCGGCGTGTCTCCATGCAGCTCCAGCGTTTCTTTTTCCGCATTAATACGGTATGCCCGGATGACATCAATCCCCAGATCGCAGACAAACACAAACCGTTCATCGGGACTAAACGTCGCCGAATGCGGGTGAGGACGGTCCTGACGTTCAGGGTGGGCGCCCCGCCCCGAATGAACCGCGAAATCGGTCAGACGCACGGTCTTTCCTTCCGCATCAAGGGAGACGAGTCCGATTTGTCCGCCGTGATAGCTGGCGACCACCAGGAAATTGCTGCCCGAGTCTCTCGCAATATGACAGGTAGTCGTGGCAATTGCACCTTCGGCAAGCATCGTCTCCGTCCGGCTGATCTCCGATAATGCGCCGGATTCTCTTTCCACGGAGTAGGCTATTACTTCGCCTTCCTTGACGCCATGCCCATTGACCTTCTCGCCGATGGAATACAGACGGAGCCTCTGCTCGTCCACATTAATAAATGTCGGATTGGCAACTCCCTTCACTCCGCTGAGCAAGGTTAGAGCGCCCCCTTGTTCCGGATCAAACTGCAATACATGAATACCATTTACATCGGCTCCCGAATACGAACCTACATATAGAAAAAGCTTGGACGGTTGATTCATACTAATAATTCCTCCTTTGGTCTATCTTCGCTTTTTATAATTTACATTTTTTCATCGGCTATGACAAATCCCCAAACACCAAGAACTGCATTATTTTAAAAATAAGCTTTTCAAGCATGACTAGGCATGTTATAATGTAAGCGCTAACACAGAAGAATATGAATAAGGGGGAACAGGAATGAACAGCATTCTACTGGAAGCCAGAAATGTATATGAGGACTTCGAGGTGGAAACGGACGTTCTGTTCTTTAAGGTTGGAGACCACGACCTGGTCATCTTTCACGGCAGAAACTACAATATTAAAAAGAGAATGACTGCCGATCAATTGAATCGTCTGCTTAAATCCTCAAGCTATTATCATGTGCAGGGCGGCGTTTACGTCAATCTGAACAAAATCAGCTCCATCGAGGATGATTGCATCTATTTCGGTGAAAAAGGCTGGTACGCCAAGCGGGTACGCATTCCGAGAAGAAAGCAGGAGCATATCCGCCAGCTGATCCGCAGCCGAATCTCTTAAGCAGGATTCAAGCATTGGCGTAAAAGCCGGAGAACGACGGGCGACCGTGTTTTCCGGCTTTTTCCATTTATTAAGGCATTCTTAAAAAGAATAACTGTTTTTTTATGCTTTCTTAAGGTTTGATCTCTGGAATTCTGGTAAAGTTGGTAGAGAGAAAAGGCAACGCCTATAAATGAAGGGAGTCATTGCTACAATGGATGAAAAGAATTTGGACCAGAGCAAGCACCAGGAAAACCCGGCGGCGGTAGAGCAAGCTGCTGTGGACAACACGAATCCGGAAATCCCGGTAATGGACAAGATCGGCGAACCGCCCGCAGGGGCCCCCTCTTCCTCCAAGGGAAGCAAAGGCTGGATGATCGCTTCGATCATACTGGCGGCAGCGCTTATTATTGTGTTGATTAAACCGCCTTTCCAGAAGGCTGATGGCAATGCCGCCGTAGCGACGGTTAATGGCCAAGATATTACGAAGAACGAGCTGTATGACAAGCTTGTGCAGGCCGGCGGGGAATCGACGCTGCAATCCATGATCACCCAGGAGCTTGTCGACCAGGAAGCCAAGAAAGCGAACATTACGGTCACCGATGCCGACATCAACGCAGAGATTGAAGATCTCAAGAAGCAGTTCGGCGGCGAAGACGGACTGAACTCCGCTCTTTCCCAAAGCGGAATGACCCTGGACGATCTGAAGAAGCAATTGCCGCTGCAGGTGGAAATCCGCAAACTGATCGAGCCTAAAGTCAAGGTTACCGACGACGAAATCAAAAAATATTTTGATGAAAATAAAGCCACTCTAGGCTCGCAAGAAGAAGTCCGCGCTTCCCATATCCTCGTGAAGACGAAAGAGGAAGCCGATGCGATCGTCAAGCAGCTGAAATCCGGCGCAGACTTCGCGGCTTTGGCCAAAGAGAAGTCCGGTGACACCGGCTCCAAGGACAAGGGCGGCGATCTTGGATTCTTCAAGCGCGGCGACATGGTAGCCGCCTTCTCCGACGCGGCTTTCAAGCTGAAGGTAGGAGAAACAAGCGAACCGGTCAAGAGCGAATATGGTTACCATATCATCAAAGTAACGGATCATAAAGATGCTGTAACCCCAACGTTTGAGAACTCGAAGGAAGAAATCCGCAAGACGCTGGTTTCCCAGAAGGTTTCCGAAATGTCCTCCACATGGATGCAGACTCTGACTTCCGGAGCAAAGATCACGAACACGCTGACCGACGCCAAGAAGGCGGAAGCTTCTGCAGCGCCAGGAGCCTCCGCAGCGCCTGAAGCAAGCCCAAGCGCCGCTGCAAAATAATCAATTACACAAAAGGACAACGACAACCGTCGTTTGTCCTTTTTTGCGTTAATGGTACTAATATAATCATCATGTCGCGGAAGCTGCTTAATCAATGCTTCTCTTTCCTGATCTTTTTGTCGTGATTCTCTCCCCACTCTTTGGCCTGAGCGGTGGCAATCGAAATCGCCCGCCCTTCTTCATAGCCGTCCTCCAGAAGCGCATTGGCTATTTCAATCGCTTTATTGCGGACCGAAGCGGTGAAATTCTTCAGCGAATCGGGGTAATCTTCCTTATTCCAAGGCATCCTTTCTCTCCTCCTTCACTTGGCTTTACTTTTACTTAGCCAATCCGGAAGAGATTAATCAGCCTTATTTAAATACTTTAACGCGGTTCTCGACTGGTTCGAATTCCTTCTCGCCCGGAGCGTTGACAATCCCGCCGAAAGGCATCTGCGCGATCAGCTTCCACTCGGCCGGCAGTCCCCAGGTCGACTTCACTTCATCGTCGATCAGCGGGTTGTAGTGCTGAAGGGAAGCGCCGACGCCGGCTTCCGCCAGTGCGGTCCATACGACATGCTGGAACATGCCGGAAGACTGGTTGGACCAGATCGGGAAATTGTCGGCATATGTTGCGAAATTCTCCTGGAGGTGCTTGATAACGGCTTGATCTTCAAAGAAGAGAACCGTGCCTGCTCCCGCTTTGAAAGCGGCCATTTTCTGAGCTGTGCCTTCGAATTGTTCGGAGGGCACGATTTTCCGAAGCGTCCCGGAAGTAATGTCCCACAGCTTATCATGCTGTTCACCGAAGAGCACGACAGCTCTGGAGCTTTGCGAGTTAAAAGAAGTCGGGCTGTGCAGGATCGCCTGCTCTACAATTTCCTGTACCTGCTCCAAGGATACCGGCAGTTCCTTGCTGATTGCATAGACGGAGCGTCTTTTTTTCACCGCATCGAAATATTTATTTGACATTTAAAATCAACCTCCATTTTGTTAGGTCCTTACTTTTTTATATTTTAATACATTTTCTCAGAATTTTCAACTGTTCCGTTTAAAATAAACCATTTTATATAAGCTGAACTTGAATTTTTTACATCAGATATCTGTCGTAACTACGAGGAATGTTTGGACTTCCGGCCGCTGTTGTCCCCAGATTTCTTAATTAAAACCGCTATTAGCGGATGAAATCCGGTGTCAGCTTATGCTTTCGAAGCGAGCTTTCCTTCGGAAAGCTTTCGGCCGATCGCTATCGCTCCTACAGTTCCAAACTTCCCCTTCGTTACTCCTTACTCTGATGCCATTTTGCAAGTTCATCCTATATAAGTAATTATTTTACCCACTCCAGCCCTATTTACTGTTGTTTACCCAAAGCGGCATATGGGAAAGCATGCGTAAGCACGTAAAAGCCCGGCCGCTTTAACGCTGTTGGCGTCAATTAGCGGCCGGGCTTCATTCCGGCGAAAATGATTAATCGCGTGTAATATAAATCAAGCCTTCATCGTCCACCTTCACTTTGGCGTGAAGCGCTTCGGCTACGAACCGCAGCGGCACATAGCCTCTGCCGTACTTGTCAAAGAAGACCGGCTCGGGCAGCTTGACGCTTGCCCCGTCGATAACAGCGTTAGCTGAACCCGCCTTCAGGACAATTGTAGTTCCATAAACATCGTCGGTGACCGTAAGCTTCTTGGTGGCAGCATCCCATTTCACTTGGGCATCGAGCTGTGCAGCCAGGTAGCGAAGGGGAATCATCGTTGTCTTCCCTTTAACTACGGTGTCGTACAATTCGGGCTCGATCACTGCCGATTTTTTGGTGATGCCGAGATCGTTCTTAAGCACCCCATAAACCGTGGAGTTGGCGTCAAATTGGCTCAATACGGAGCCAGGTGTAAGATTAGTTTCGGTAACGTTGAGAGCACCGTCCACATTGATCGGATCGGCCTTCACCGCACCGTTGATGTTCCAAATCTGCGTTTCCGATTTGAAAGAAATACTCCGGATCGGTATGCTTCCGTCATTTGGCAGCGCCACGTTCAGACTCAGGTTCTGCTTACGCACATGAAACGAGCTATCCACGAACAAGTCCAGTTGAAGCTTGGTATCCTTGCTCAGCACAGTTTTGATTTCCGGCGTCGATTGGTACAGCTTATCGAGTTCTTTGTCATATACGAGCAGCGCCGCATCGACGGCGAGCTTGGCCGCGTCATGCAGAACCGGAACGACATCGGCCTTGTTATCCAGCGGAATGTCGGAAAGGCCGTACTGCTCCAGCAAAGCCTGCGCCGGTTCCTGCTTCAGCAGCGGCAGCAAGTAATCGTACAAGCCGTCGATCAGCTTGGTGAAGCCCTCGGTGTCCTTGGAGATCGATTTCAAAAAGACTTTGAGCAGTGCCGGGAGCTCATCCCCTGTCACTTCGGCATGAAGCTTCATCAGATTAAGCGTCTCGCCATACACAGCTTCATTAACCGGGGTCACGCTGATGGCCGAAGGGTTCGGAAGGTTATTGACCACGAACTGGCTCACAAGCTTGCCTACGCTTTCGGCCTTGTCCTTATCGAGCCCAACCTGCGACAGCTCTTCATCGTAACCTTGAAGCGGGAAGTAGAACGGCTTCTTGGCCCCTTCCACATTCAAGGCAAGCACCGTTTTGTTCATGTAGAAAGTAAACGGTATCGCCGCCTGCTTAAAGCCCAGCGTCCCTGCCGCGGAAATGTCCCCGTTATCCTGAACCTTCAGATGGCTTACATTCAAGGATAAAGAATTGATAAGATCGATGGTCTTCTGATCCTCCGCGCTGATCCCCGCAGCCGGAACGGCATTCAGAGAGAACGATACGCTTTCCTCAGCCGATTTTACATCAAGATTGCCGAGCAGCGCCTTGTTTACATCATAACCGGTAACGGCCTGACAACCTGCAAGCACCAGCAGCAGCGCCAAGATAGGAAACAGCCATTTTGCTCTTTTTTTAACTCGGTTCATTGAATCCCTCTTCTCTCCTGTATTGGCGAAACAAAACCTATTATCTCAGGAAAGGGATATTCTGTAAACGAAGATTCTTCGGATACGCTTCACAGAGAGACTAGACTTAACCATTCAATCTCGGGTAAATGTCCGAAATGTAACATTCGAATAATGGTAAGAACCGCTAGATGCCCGGGGTAAAAAGACCACCAGATCCATCTCGGAACCTGACGCTTCCTCAATCGCTCCCACAACTCAGGTCCATAAGCGATCACTAATGTGGGCAGCAGACTCAGCATTTGGACGGTCCAGCCGTAATAAAACAAATAGACCGTATTCAGCGCCAAATGAGCAATCACAAGCCCGTAGGACCGGAGATAGCGGAAAATAAGCACCAGCAGCAGCCCGTACGCATTGTAGTCAAGCGGTAGAACGTCCATGATCCACAAAGCCGGAAGGACAACCACGATGCTTAGCCATGGCTTGGGAAGCTTGTCCAGCGCAATCAGCACGAGCTCGGATAGCAGCAGCGTGAAGACGACATTAAGCCCTCCCGGGTCGAGAGCCAGATTGTAGGGAATTTGCGCAATCAGGGCAATGGCAAGCAGACGCAGCAAATAACGGGCCTTGGAAGAAGTATGGAAATGCCCCTGAACAAGCGCGTAGCAATAAATAGGGAATGCAATCCTCCCGATATACCTCCATTCCATATCCCGGGGAAAAAAGATATACCCGATGTGATCGATCAGCATCGTGAGCATGGCAATGAGCTGCATGTCGGTCCTCCTGTTTCATCTTCCGAATATCCGTACAAGCAGACACTCGAACCGCTTTCTAACGTTGTTTTCTATAATCCTTTTACGTAAAATCTTGCTGTTTCTTCCCAGAACTCGCCGGGCTTCAGGCTGAACAAGCCGATTTCATCTCCCGGCAGGTCCATATTCGGCGCATTTACGAGGTTGATCTGGGGCTCGGGGCAGAAAAAGCCTTCAGTCGCTCCGTTGTTCCAAACCATCCATTGCTTGTAGGAAGTGCCCGCATCGTAGACCAGCGTCACGCCAAGCTTTGTATCGGTAAGCTCCATCCGGTTTCTTCCGTTTTGCGGCACGGCTGTATAATGATTGTCGAGAGGAGCGAAGAACGGATTTACCCCTTCCTCCCTGAGTTTGACCTCTTCTGGCCCGAGAGGCTGGTAATTTCCTGTCGGCAGCATCCGCTCATTTAGCTCCCAGCGCTTGCCGATCGTTATTTTTACCCGGTAATCGCTTGCTGAGCTCTCAGGCGCAAACGGAGCGTTAACGGCCGTATGGAAGGCCAGCAGACAGGGCATGTCTGCCTTCCCGTCGTTATGGATCAGCACCTGCTGGGACAGTCCCGCTTCCGACAGGCCGTATCGCAGCTTGACAGTATATTCAAAGGGATAATATTTATAGGATGGATGATTCTCGTCCACTTTAATGGTGACGGTCACATAGCTTTCATGCTTGCCACTCCCGAACTCCTCCACCTGCCAGGCCACCGTATGCAAAAAACCGTGCAGATGATTCCCGGTCGCCGCTTCGTTCACCGGCAGCTGATAGACTTGTCCGTTCCACGGAAATTTGCCGTCCTCATACCGGTTCGGAGGGAACAGCACGGGAATGCCGTATACTCCGGGGCTTTGCTTAAACGTCTCGATTCCGTCTTCTCCCGGTTCACGCAGGAAGCGGAAGCCGTTCTTGGTATCGCGAAAAGCTATCAAATTCCCGCCCGTTTCCGGAAGCACCGCCGCCTCGTAACGTCCGGCCTTCAGCCATACTGCCGCCTCACCCTCAAATTGCCCTTCATATGCCAGGATCTCCATGGTTTCGGCCAAGCCTCCTCTGAATGTAACTGTTTTCACCAGGATAGCGTATCATAAATCGAAACCCGGCACTATAACTGCTCCACTTCGACGTTCGTAATATTCTCAATCCCTTTAAGATCGTAATAGATTTCCGTTGCGAAATCGCGGTGGGAAGCGGACAGGACCATATCAATCATTTGTCTTCCGTCCTCAAGGTCCTTGATTTTCATCCGCCGGATAATGCGTTCGTGGAATTTTCGTTTGCGTTCACCTTTGGTCCGGCATGTCCGGTTCTCGATTTTCCGGATAACTTCCGGCATGCCCTCCATATCCGCCATAACAATCCTGACGGATACGTCTTGATTGTTCAGCTTCTGGGGACCGATCGCCCGAATGAGCCATGGAACCACGTTGACCGCAAAAATAAGCAGCACGACGGCGATTGCGGCTTCAATATAGAATCCTGCTCCCACCGCGATGCCGATGCCCGATGCCGTCCAGATCAGCGCCGCCGAAGTCAGGCCCGAGATAGCATCACCGCCTCTTCGCAGGATAACACCCGCGCCCAGGAAACCGATGCCGCTTACGATTTGTGCCGCAAGACGCATCGGGTCCATATTGGGATGTTCGGGACCAGAGAATTTGTCAAAGGCCCGGATCGATACGATCGTCACAAGGCAGCTGGCGATACTGATAACCATACTGGTCCGGATTCCCAGCGGTTTCTGCTTCAACTGGCGGTCTATGCCGATGAACAGCCCGAACAGCATGGCTATAAGCAGCTTGATCATAGCTTCGAAATGCATGTGCATTGTTTTCACTCCCTTCAAAACATAAGATGTATGATGACAGACTGCTAATTTGTAATCATATTGTAAAACAAAAAGCCCCACTCGCGTGGAGCTTTACATAGCACTTTCCGGCGCAGCATCCCGCTTTATATTATATGCACTACCTTTTCCACTGAGACTTCCCATTTTCGCCAGGCAATAATTCCTTAACTAATACCCACACAGCAAAAAATGAATCGGGGCACAGTTCAACCCTTCCGCAAAAAAGGCCGGCAAGTCCGTCCGGTTTCGGACATCCTGCCGAGCCTCAAATCGTATTCGCTGTGACGATAACGAGGATTGCGATTAGCCGAGCACGATCCGGTCATCGGCCAGCTTGTGGCCGCTGATTCGCTCGAACTCTCCAAGTAGGCGCTCCACCGTTAGATCCTTCTTGCGGCTCTCGTCGATATCCAGAATAATCTGGCCCTTGTCCATCATAATAAGCCGATTGCCCAGCCGGATGGCCTGCTCCATGTTATGGGTTACCATCAAGGTAGTCAGCTTCATTTCACGAACGATGGATTCAGTCAACCGGGTAATCAGCTCCGCTCTTGCCGGATCGAGCGCAGCCGTATGCTCATCCAGAAGCAGGATTTCCGGCTTCGTGAACGTAGCCATGAGCAGACTGAGCGCCTGTCTTTCTCCGCCGGACAATAGCCCTACCTTGGCACGCAGACGGTTCTCCAGGCCGATACCAAGCCGCTCCAGCTCCCCGCGGAACATGGTACGCTTTGCGGCCGAAACTCCGATGGACAGACCTCTGCGCTTGCCGCGCTTGTATGCCATCGCCAAATTCTCTTCAATCGTCATACGCGGCGATGTGCCGGCCATCGGGTCCTGAAAGACCCGGCCGATCCAATGGCTGCGCCGGTGCTCGGGAAGTTGACTAATCGGGCTTCCTTCGATGAGGACCTCACCGAGATCGGGCTTCATTACGCCGGAAATGATATTCATCAGCGTTGATTTACCTGCCCCGTTGCTGCCGATTATGGTGACGAAATCCCCGGGCTGAAGCTCCAGATCAATGCCGAGCAGCGCAATCTTCTCATCCGGCGTTCCCGGGTTGAACAGCTTGGATACGTTATCGAGCTTTAACATTCGCCGCGCCTCCTTTCTTGTCTATCAGCGCCTGCTCGACCAGTTCGGCCGTACGTTTGCGGGCGCTGTTTTTGTGCTTGAGGAAGCGCTGAAGAGACGGAAACACAAGCGCGATGATGACGATAATCGCCGTAATCAATTTCAGATCGGAGGCGTCAAGCCATTCGACCCTAAGTGCCAAGGCGACAACGATACGGTACACGATCGAGCCGAGCACAACCGCGAGGGTTGCGCGAAACACTTTGCCGGACCCGAAAATCGCTTCCCCGATAATGACGGAAGCCAGACCGATGACGATCATTCCGATGCCCATCGAGGAATCGGCATTGGCCTGATATTGGGTGATGAACGCACCGGATAGCGCCACCAGCCCGTTGGACAGGCTGATGCCGAGTATCGTCGTGGTGTCCGTATTCACCCCAAAGCTGCGGATCATCCGCGAATTGTCCCCTGTCGCCCGCAGCGCGAGGCCCATATCGGTCCGAAAAAACAAATCGATCAGCAGCTTGACCGCGATCACTACGACCGGCATGACATACAGAGGATCAATCGAAGATAATAGCGTCGTCTCCCCCATTATTGAAACATTGGGCTTGCCCAAAATCCGCAGGTTGATCGAATAAAGTGCGATCATCATAAGAATCCCCGACAACAGCCCGTTAATTTTCCCTTTAGTATGGAGCAGCCCGGTGCACAGCCCGGCAATAAGTCCGCCGGCAAGCGCTGCGGCCGTAGCCAGCCACGGCGAATAGCCGTGAGTAATCATAACGGCGGCAATGGCGCCCCCAGTCGTAAAGCTTCCATCCACAGTCAAATCCGGAAAATCCAGAATCCGGAACGTTACATAAACTCCCAAAGCCAAAAAAGCGTAAAGCAAACCGAGCTCTACCGCTCCTAACATGGATTGCCACATGATGTCTTGCCTCCCCTTCAAACGGCAAGGGGCGCCTCTTAAGGACCGCCCCTGGTCAAATCTTTATTGAATAATGTCGTTGGCTTGATCGGCCACTTCTTTCTTCATAGCATCGGTTACTTCAATGCCTTGAGCGGCGGCGGCCTTCATGTTCAGGATAACATCCAGCTTCTGCTGAACGGTTACCGGTAGATCACCGATTTTCTTGCCGTTCTTCAGCACATCCACAGCCATCTGTCCGACTTGATAGCCGTGATCGAAGTATTTGAAGCCCACTGTGGCAAAAGCGCCTTTCTCAACCGTATCGCGGTCGCTTGAGAAGAATGGCAGCTTGTTCTCGTTGGCTACCTGGATAATCGAGTCCACACCGCTGACAACCGAGTTGTCAAGAGTGATGTACAGCGCATCCGCCCGTCCAATCAGGGACTCGGCAGCCTGCTTCACTTCGGATGTGTTCGTTATCGGCGCTTTGACGAGCTCGATTCCATGCTTGTCCAGCGCGGCCTTGGCCTTGGCCGCCATTACGACAGCGTTCGGCTCGCCCTCATTGATAATAAGTCCGAGCTTCTTCACCTTAGGAAATTGAGTGGCAATGAAGTCCATCAGCTTGGTAATCGCCTCCGGATTCGTATCGGATGCCCCCGATACATTTCCGCCCGGATGTTCCAGATTGGATACCACTTTGGCGTCAATCGGGTCCGTTACAGCTGCGAACAGGATCGGCGTATCGTTCTTGATCGCCTGCACCAGCGCCTGAGCGGGCGGCGTTGCGATTCCAATAACCAGATCATTGTCTTCGGACGCGATTTTTTGAGCGATGGACAAATTGTTGGCCTGATCCGCCTGAGCGTTCTCAAAGTCAACGGTTAGATTCTGTCCTTCGACAATACCCGCGTCTTTCAGCGCGGCGATAATGCCGTCGTACGTCGCATCCAGCGACGGATGCTCTACATACTGCGATACCGCGATCTTGTAAGTTTTGGCGTCCGTGCTTCCCGCCCCCGCGGTGCCGCCCGGTGAAGCCGCCCCGCCGTTTCCTGCCGAGTTATTGCTGCTTCCGCATCCTGCAGCCGCAAGCATAAGACTTAAACTGAGCCCTAGCCAGATTTTCTTTTTCTTCATCTAAATCCCCTCTTCTCCTAATTGTTTCAGCGCATGCATCGAACCGCGCGCCGCAGCATCGTCGCTTTCAACAATAAAAGCAATAAAGCGACTACAAGCGACACGAGCCTCGATGCCAGCATTCTATGAACCTATATTATAGGTCATGTTCTATTTCCGTCAATCTGAAAAATAACAAGTACCGCCGGCCAGAATTTACTGGACTTTTTTCAACGGCAGATTTGAATTCCTTTCTTTACAGCCATTTCCTTTTGGTAAGGATACACATAACAAGGAGGATCACTGAGCATACTGAGTCTACAACTTTTGAATATGGAGCGTGTGAAATGGAAACGAATCAAAAAAAGCTGCTGCTCTTAAGCTCTGTGCTGTCAGCCACCGTCCTGGCTTCGGCCTGCGGAGCGGCCAATAATGCCGGCCAGCCTCGCGTCAACACTGTCAAACCGTCCGTTCAGTCCGGAGGATATGTCGAGAAGCTGCATTTTACCGACTCTGCGGGCAAAACGTGGATTCCCCTCGAACCTGCGGTAAAATCATTAGGCTATCGTATGGAAGAGAAACCTGCGGACGGCGGATATGCTAAAATCGGGTACAGCGACGTCATGTATAAAGTCCGTGCGGGCTCTCCAAAAGCTTTCTCCCTCGGCAAAAGCTGCACGCTGCCGGAAGCGCCGATGCGGCGGGACGGAAAAATCTATATTACACCGGCTTCGCTGTCGAAACTGGTCCAATCGAAGGTCAGCTGGAACCCCGGAAACGGCGAAATCTCCATTGACACGCCGAGAGAAGGAAATGAGGACGGTCAGCAGAGTGCAACCGCGCCGGGCAAGCTTATCCGTATTCGAAGCTTATCATCGGATCAAGCCGACGAACTGATTTCCTACGCCAAAAAATATCTGGGTGTTCCCTATGACTTCGGAGCAGCGCCATATGAGGAATCGAAGAAATTCGACTGCTCCTCCTTTACCCGCCATGTCTTTAAGAAGTTTGGGGTCGACCTGCCGAGACTCGCCAAAGATCAGGACAATGTCGGCAGATCTGTCAGCCGGGATGAACTTCAGCCCGGAGATCTTATTTTCTTCACGGTTCCCGGCCGCTTCGAAAACGACGCCATTCCCGGCCATGTGGGCATTTATATCGGGGACGGAGAATTCATCCATACCTGGGGCGCTCCCGGCGTACAAATCAGTAAGCTGGACAGCGGATATTGGAAGAACGTCATTCTGCGTATGCGGCGCGTCCTGTAGGGCGCGCTTTTTCCCACTTTAACCTCTGTCTTAGCCCCCGTGTCCTAACGCTCAGCGTGTCCTGCCGCCCGATCACCAGCCCTTTTAAAGCCTTTGAATCTTGTGCCTTGATAAGTCAGTTCTCCCCGGTCTCCTTCCACCATCAATCCGTAACTTTGGTCAGGCACTTCAAATTCAATCCGGGCGCCATTCTGAAGCTCATAAGTTACGTAGTAATTGGTGCTGGCGCTTGTGTCGCCCGAGCCCCCATAGACCTTGAACCGCTTGGCGACGACGGTGCAGGGAGCAGTTACCAACTCACTGGCATTATTAGCGCTCCACTGCTTAATCCCTTTGAATAGGCTGTACAGAATTGCAGAGAGAATACCGACGGCGACAACTGCGAAAATAATGATAAAAATTCGAAAAAATGACGGCGTGTCCTGCCAAAACAATTCCAATCCGCTTGGCGGCTCTGACGGAAATTGCCCGCTCCAAAGTTTCATTATTGCTCCTCCGTTCCATTGATTCATTCGACCTTTTTGCGCGCTGCCATTTGGCTCCATGGTGAAGGCTATGTTATGATTTTAACACTAGATCGGCGAAGGAGGTGCCCAATTGTCTCTATATATTGATCGAAATGCGCGCAGCGGGCTAATTCGGCTCGTTTTGACGCTCCTCCTTGCGCTGGCTTTTCCGGTATCCGATACCGTTGATCGGCACAATCCGTTGGCTCAGGATAATGCTGCAAAAGGCATCGAAAAGCAGGCTCACCATTTTGCCGCGACTTCCGCACGCCAACATCCGAAGCCGCATATTCCCGGTACATTGCCCCTTTTGCCTGTTGAACAGGACTCTCAAACCGGCTCGAATCCCGGTCTTGTACCTTTGCGTTCCGCGTTATTTTATCCGATCATATATAATCTGTTGAAACGCCTGCTCCTGAATCCGCTTAAATACACCTCGAATTATGTGGTTTATTTTCCCGGAAGATGAAGACAAAGGCATAGAACACGGCAAATATTCGATTTTTACTCATTGGAGGCTGTAATCATTATGAATTTCAGAGAATGCGATCTGCCCGGAATCGGGAAAAAATTTGTATTAAAGACACGCAGCGGCGACAAGCTCGCTATTATTGTACATGATGACGGACGGCGTGAGCTGTATCATTTCGAATACGACGATCCGGACCAAAGCATTTCTATGGTCACGCTTGACGACGACGAAGCCCGTTATATATCGGCGATCATCGGCGGTGTAACCTACAAGCCAAGGTCGCTGGAATCCATTGAGGTGGCGCTGGACGATCTGATTATCGAATGGTACCGGATCGAACCGGGGTATGAATGTATCGGCCGCACGATTGGCGAGCTCGACATCCGCGCCCGTTCCGGAGTAACCATTATTGCGGTCATTGAAAAAAACCACACCAAGCATCTCAGCCCCGGTCCCGAGCTTAAACTGACGTCGGACAGCATTGTCGTTGCCGCAGGAGAGCGGGAGCAGCATAAACAATTCAGGCAGATTTTGCGGAATGGATGTGGTTGATCGATGAACCATATCGTATTTGAAATCGGATTGGCTATTGCCCTTGTGGCGCTGTCCGGCTTGGTTGCCGCGAAGTTCCGCTTCTCCGTTATTCCTTTTTATATTCTGATCGGAATGGCGGTAGGACCGCATGCATTTCATATTTGGCATCTGGATTTCCGGTTTATCGAAAGCGCCGCTCTGATCGAATTTATGGGCCGGATCGGCGTGCTGTTCCTGCTGTTCTATCTCGGTCTGGAGTTCTCGGTGGGCAGGCTGGTCAAAGCGGGGAAATCGATTGCTATTGGCGGAACCATTTACATTCTGATCAACTTCTCCCTCGGTCTGCTGCTAGGCTGGGGACTCGGGTTCCCGCTTGAAGAAATTCTGGTGATCGCCGGCATTACCACCATTTCCTCCAGCGCCATCGTCGCCAAGGTTCTTGTCGATCTGAAGCGAACCGCCAATCCGGAGACCGAAATGATACTCGGCATCATCATGTTCGAGGACGTCTTTTTGGCCGTTTATATTTCGATTCTTTCCGGCCTGGTGCTCAGCGGCTCCTCCTCGCTTGGCGGAGTGCTGCTGTCGGCGCTGATTGCTCTTGTATACATGCTGGGTCTGCTTATTGTCGGCCGCAAACTGGTCCCGCTGCTTAACAAGGCGCTTAATATCCGCTCGGGCGAACTGTTTGGCCTTGTGATTTTTGCCATTCTGTTTCTGGTGGCGGGCTTCTCCGAGACCATTCATGTGGCGGAAGCGATCGGAGCGCTGCTTGTCGGACTCGTTCTGGCGGAGACCGAGCATGCCAAACGGATCGAGAAGCTGATCATTCCGTTCCGCGATTTTTTCGGAGCCGTCTTCTTCTTCAGCTTCGGCCTGACGATCGATCCGCTCACCCTTGGCGGAGAAGCCTTATGGTATTCACTGGCGGCAGTGGCCGTAACACTGCTGGGCAATTTCGCCGCTGGCCTGCTTGCCGGACGGAGCGCCGGGTTAAGCCCGCGCGCATCATCCAATATCGGCCTGACCATCGTATCGCGCGGCGAATTCTCTATCATTATGGCCAATCTCGGTAAAGCTGGCGGATTGCTTGCCGTTTTGCAGCCGTTCGCAGCGATGTATGTGCTGATTCTGGCGATTCTTGGACCGCTGCTGACCAAAGAATCCAAGGCGATCTACAAAGCGCTGGATAAGGTTTTCAAATGGGAAAGCAGACATAGGGAGCGGAAGGCGCGGGCGCAGAAGCCGACTCCAGCCTCCGACGAGCAATAGCCTTAGACATTCTTTAATCCAAGAAGAAACGCCTGACGGCACCTTTTTAAGACGCAAGTTCGTTTCTCGAAGAAATATAAGTCAAAATGATAAGCGACCGGCTTATACATTCTTATATCTTAAAAAAGCGTTCCAGGCTTTTAGGCCGGAACGCTTTTTTCTTTGTGCCGCTGTCCATCCACTGCTCATGTAACGACCAACTGACCTATGCTAGCGGAACATTCCCCATAACCGAATCAAATGAAACGTGTTGTTCGGATCGATTTTCTGGGCGATTACAAATCTTACTATGCTGTCCTCCTGGTCGGAGGTGAGTCTTTCCCCCAGAATAACCGAAGCGCTGCGCACCAGTCGGCGCACAACACCGGAGTCCTGCAGCTGTTGTCTGCTTACACCGTTAATCAGGGATTTGATCCGTTCCTTGACCGCCGGGTTCTTCATCTTCAGCTTGATGCGCTCCACCAGCTGCGGGCTGATTCCATATTGCTGATAACTCAAGCTTGCCGCACCTCCCGTCATAACCCATCTTTTACGTTCTTCTAAGTATATGACGGTATGGGGCTTCATTTGACTCAATCGATCAGATCCCCCTGAAAAATATGCTCCTTCTGAAGATAATTCCTCAGCGGGGCATATTCGGCGGACGTCCAGAAGCTGCCGTCCCGGAGCAATTCGGCCGCATCTTCACGGGCCTGTTCCAGGATGGCAAAGTCACCGGTCATATCCGCTAAGCGAAATTCCGGCAGCCCGCTCTGCTTCGTGCCGAAGAAATCGCCCGGTCCCCGAAGCTCGAGATCCCGCCGGGAGACTTCGAATCCGTCGTCCGTTTCGGTCATCGCGGCCATCCGCTCGCGACCGACCTCCGATTTCGGATCGGCGACCAGCACGCAGTAGGAAGCGTGCTCTCCCCGCCCGACGCGTCCGCGCAGCTGATGGAGCTGGGACAATCCGAACCGGTCGGCGTCCATAATAATCATCAGCGTGGCATTCGGCACATCGACGCCTACCTCAACAACGGTCGTGGATACGAGCACCTGCACCTCATTCTCGTAAAAAGCGCGCATAACCTCGTCCTTCTCACCGGGAGTCATCCGGCCATGCAGCAAGCCCACCCGGTAATCGGGAAAAGCCTGCGTTAACTGAATGTGCAAATCGATGGCATTCTGCACGTCCAGCTTGTCCGATTCTTCGATGAGCGGACAGATCAGGTACGCTTGACGCCCTAAACCGACTTCACGACGGATCAGATTCAACACCTTATCCATCTTGTCCGGCTTGACCCAATGGGTTGCAATCGGAATACGGCCCTTTGGACGTTCGGAGAGTGTGGAAACGTCCATATCCCCGAAGACGGTAATCGCCAACGTCCGCGGAATCGGTGTCGCGGTCATCGTAAGCACATCCGGGTTATAGCCTTTACGCCGCAGAACGCTGCGCTGGTTCACACCGAAGCGATGCTGTTCATCGGTTACAACAAGGCCGAGCTCCCTGAAGAACACATCTTCCTGAATCAAGGCATGGGTTCCAACGACAATATCAACGAGACCCATTTGCAGCGAGGCCAGAAGATCCTTTCGCTTGCGCCCGTTCACACTGCCTGTCAGCAGCGCTACTGTAATGCCAAAAGGCTCGAACATCGCCTGAAGAGACCGGCTGTGCTGTTCGGCTAAAATCTCCGTCGGCACCATCAGCGCTCCCTGAAAGCCCGAGCGGACCGTCGCGAACAGGGCGATCGCCGCAAGCGCCGTTTTGCCGGAGCCCACATCCCCTTGAAGCAGGCGGTTCATGCAGTAGGAAGAGCGCATATCATGCAGAATTTCAAGCTCCGCCTTCTTCTGGGCATTGGTCAGCTCGAAAGGAAGACTGCGAACGAACTGCCGCACGGTCGCATTGTCCACGGTATGAACCATGCCGTCCATTCTCCCCCGGTTCAGCGTCCGAAAGGCTTGAACCTTGAGCTGAAAGAGAAACAGCTCTTCATACACCATCCGCCTGCGACCCTGCTGCCCTTCCCTTGAATCCTCGGGCTGATGGATCGTTGCGATTGCCCGTTTGCGCGGCATGAACTCATATTTGCGCATAATCGGCTGAGGCAGAATCTCAGGGATCAAATCCCCGAACTGCAGCAGTGCCTGGGAAATCGTCTTGCGGAGCCAGCTTTGCGTCATCTTCCCGGTGACGGAATACACCGGCTGCAGCGTTCCGGTCTTTCCTTCGCCCCGGTCCGGAAATTCATAATCGGTCACCGTTATTTGCGACCGTTTCTGATCCCATTTTCCGCTGACAACAATCCGGCGTCCCGCGGTCAACTGATCGCGTACATAGTGGCGGTTAAACCAGGTCGCCGTAAACATCCACGGCTCCGCGATCATTTTGCAGCTAAGGCGGGACTTTCCTCCAAAGCGCTGCAGCACCGGAACACCGATCACTTTAGCCTCTACGGTCACTTTGTCCCCATGCTTCACCTCGCTAAGCGACTTCGGGCGGTAATCCTCATAACGGAAAGGATAATACTCCAGCAAATCCTTCACTGTAAATATGCCAAGGGCGTGAAGCTCAGCCTGCTTTTGAGCGCTCACGCCACCAATTTGCTTAATTTCGATTGTTTCCAAAGACAGAGTCATATTCATCCCTCACTACGCGGGCCAAATAAATACGGCAAGCGTACCATTGCCGACATGGCTGCCTACAACAGGGCCTACGTTGGTCAGCACTTGTTCCTCAAGGGTAAAATGCTGAGAAAGCTCCCGCATTAATTCTTCACCGGCCTCAGCCTGAGCCGTATGCCCTACGGCCACATTGATTTTGTCTATGCCTTGAAGATCGGCTTGGAACAGCTCGATCATCCGGGCCACTGCTTTTTTTCGTCCCCTAACCTTCTCCACCGCATAAATGATGCCTTCCTGATCAATGGACAGAATCGGCTTGATATTGAGCAAGGTACCGAGCACAGCCGACGCTTTGCCGATCCGTCCTCCCTTTTGCAGATACTCCAGCGTATCCACGAGAAAATACAGCTTGCGCGCGCGGCGCAATTGTTCGACCGATGCCAAAATCTCCTCCGGACCTTTCCCTTCTGCGGCTAGCCGGGCTGCATGGACCACCAGCAAACCGAATCCGTAAGACGCCGACAGGGAATCGAATACGGTAATCCGCTCGCCTTCCTCCTCCAGCATCGATTTGGCGAGCAGCGCGGACTGATAGGTTCCGCTTAACCCGGAAGAAATATGGAAAGACAGTATCGGACTGTCCGGATATTGCTCCAGCAGTTTTTGGTACACATTCATATATTCGACCGGAGACGGTTGGGACGTAGTCGGCAACTGCTGCGACCTTGGAAGTCGCTCATAGAATTGTTCCGGCGTGATATCAATTCCGTCGCGGTAAGATTCTTCCCCGAACATTAGGGTCAGCGGCACGACCTCGATGCCATAAGCTTCCGCCAGGGACGGGGGAATATCCGAGGTGCTGTCGGTAACGATAACGGTTTTATTCATGGTAAACCTCCCCTTGACTAGTGAAAAAGGCTTAAGCTTCTACCGAGAATAAATAATAATAGATGGGTTGACCGCCTTCATGGACCTCGACCTCGGCATCTGGGTAATTAGCTTCAAGCCAGCTCTCTAAGGCAGCCGTCGTCTCCGGATCGGCATCTTGTCCTGTCAGGATGGTCACGATTTCATCCCCGCTCTCCAGCATGCTTGCCAGCAGGGCCTGGCTCGCACCCAGCAGATTCTCTGCTGCAGCGACTATCTTTGAATTGGAGATCCCGATGTACTGGCCCGATTTAATGTCCATTTCCTCGAATTTCGTATCCCTCACCGCATGCGTGACCTGCCCGGATGTAACCCGACTTAGAGCCTCCAGCATACCGGAAGTGTTAGTCTCCACGGATTCTTCCTCCTGGAAGGCAAAAGCCGCCACAATGCCCTGCGGAATACTCTTGGTTGGAATAACCGTAATCTCACGCTCGCCTTCAAGCAGTTCCTTCGCTTGCTGAGCGGCAAGGACAATATTCGAGTTATTAGGCAGGAGGTAGACATGCTTCGCTGAGATAGACGATATCGCGTTAACGAAATCTTCCGTACTCGGATTCATCGTCTGCCCGCCCGACAGCACAACATCGATGCCCAGGCTTTTGAAGATCTCGGCGATTCCGTCGCCTGACGACACGGCGATGAATCCGTATGGCGCCAGATCATCCGCCGGAGGAACGGCAGGCTCCGCAGCCGTGCTCTTCTCCTCAGGAATTTCGGCAAATACATCGGGACTTGGTGCGATATCCATCCCCGCGGTCAGCAGCTCGCGGTGCTGCTCGCGCATATTCAAAATATGAATCTGCGTAATCTCCCCATACAGCAGCGCAAGATTCAGGACCTCGCCCGGAGCTCTGGAGTGGACATGTACCTTGATCGTCTCGTCATCGGAGATGACTATGATCGAATCGCCGTTCACAGATAACGCTTTCCGAAATTGATCTTCATCGAAATCTGCCGCCTGAGTTCCTCCCAGCTGACGGTTTATAAAGAATTCCATATCGTAAAAGAATTCAATATCCTCTGTCGAGAGCTGAGACTGGGCCGAGGCCTGGATGCGCTGCGGCTTCGTTTCAAGCTTGGCCGGCGGCGCCGCAGGAACTGACGGAACCGCAGCGCTTACAGCTTGTCCCTTGGCCGAATCCGCCAACGATCCGCTCATTAAATATTCATAAAACCCTTCATATATATAGACCAAACCCTGACCTCCCGAATCCACAACGCCTACTTGTTTGAGTACCGGCAGAAGCTCCGGCGTTCCCGCAAGCGCTTCTTTGGCTTTGGCCAGCACTTCAGTCATCAATTCGTTAATATCGTTAGTCCGTCTCGCAAGATAAACGGCATGTCTGGCAGCTTCCTTGGCTACAGTCAGAATGGTTCCTTCCACCGGTTTGACCACCGCTTTGTAAGCGGTATCGACTCCGGTTTGAAGTGCTGCAGCGAACTGCTGCGTATTGAGCTCCTCATATTGCGCAGCATAGCGGCCGAACCCCCGGAACAGTTGGGATAAAATAACCCCGGAATTCCCCCGGGCGCCCATCAAGAGGCCCTTCGACAGCACTCCCGCGCATTGACCGATCGAAGCCGAGCTGTTCTTTCGCAGCTCGCCCGCGCCTGCCGTCATCGTTAAATTCATATTGGTCCCCGTATCTCCGTCCGGAACCGGAAAAACATTCAGGGAATTGACGTGCTCCGCGTGCTGCTGCAGCTTCTCCGCGCCGGCTAGTACCATCGCGGTAAAATCATCTCCGTTTATAGAACGCTTACTCAATGAGAATTCCCCTTCCTAGCCTTCGTGCCTCTTCATACCTGACATCAAATAGACATAATGCACTAATCTATATTGTACTATAAGCGAACTGAGAAATAAAATGTTTTTGAATTGGTTGACGAAGCATTTTTTACTATGATATTATATTTAAGTATTGTTTGATTGCAGGTAATCGCTACAAGGAGGTGTAATCATGTCCCGTAAATGTGCTGTAACTGGCAAAAAGCCGAGCAGCGGCAACCACGTTTCTCATGCCAACAATCGTAACCGCCGCTCCTGGGGAGTTAACGTTCAGAAAGTACGCATTCTGGTGAACGGTAAACCGAAGCGTGTATACGTTAGCACCCGCGCCCTGAAATCCGGTAAGGTCGAGCGCGTTTAATCTTTAGAATGAGCCGCTCACAATAATTTGATACTTAGAAGAAATGGCAGCCCCGTCCTTTGCGGGATGGCAACCGTTTCTCCGACAAATATAAGACGAACTATAAGCGCGCAGCTTATAATACTTATATTTCAAGCAAAAAGCACCCTTACAATAGTAAGGTGCTTTTTTCATGTTCCCCTATTCCTTTTACGGCCCTCAACTCTTCTGAAAGGTATTCAAAATCGCTTTCACAAACCCTCCCAAAAACTTTGGAAGTTTAAATGTATAAAATTTCATGTTCCACCCTCCGATCGGTCCTGCAGCCCTGTCAAGAACACAAAAAAGGCTACATGAGATTTCTGCTCATGTAACCATATTTATGCGAAGAGAACTTGGCCTATACCTTGGCCATTAGCCCAACTTAGCGCCTCCGGCTGCCGCCCGAATCGCCGAAATGGCCGCTGCCCGGTTGCTTTGTCCGAAGACGGCATTCCCGGCAACCAGCACATCCGCTCCCGCCTCACTGACGATTGGCGCCGTCGCTTCGGCAATTCCACCGTCGACTTCAATGCGCAGATCATGCCCAATTTCGTTCGCCCATTCCCGGATTTCCCGGATTTTATGCACAGTGCTCGGGATGAATGCCTGTCCGCCAAAACCGGGGTTCACGGTCATGACGAGAACCAGATCGAGATCCGGCAGAATTTCTTTCACTGCGGAAGCGGGAGTCGCCGGATTGATTGCAACGCCTGCAAGCAGTCCGAGCTCCTTGATCTGATGGACAACCCGATGCAAGTGTACACACGCTTCAGCGTGAACGGTAATAACCGCCGCTCCGGCTGCGGCAAACTCGGCAATATAGCGCTCCGGATTCTCAATCATGAGATGAACATCCAGCGAAAGGGAAGTATGGGCCGATACCGCTTTGACGACTACCGGACCCAGCGTAATATTAGGCACAAAGCGTCCGTCCATAACGTCTACATGAATCCAGTCGGCGCCGGATTTTTCGGCTTCGGCCACCTCGGCGCCGAGCGCCGCGAAATCGGCAGAGAGCAGGGATGGTGCAATTTTGATCATAGGTCAATACCTCCGCTTCTTATCTTTCATTTCATTAAAAAACAGCTTGTAATGCTCGTAGCGGCTGTCTTCGATTTCTCCGGCTTCCCAAGCCTCGATGACGCGGCAGCCCGGTTCATGCAGATGGGTGCATCCGCGGAATTTGCAATCCGCCGCATAGGGAGTAAACTCGCGGAAACAGGAAGACAGCTCCTCCACGCCAAGCTCCAGAAAATCCAGCTGGCTAAAACCCGGCGTATCGGCCACATAGCCCCCTTCGCCGATATCCATCAGCTCGACATGCCGAGTCGTATGACGTCCGCGTCCAAGCCGCATACTGATCTCGCTTGTTTCCAGGGAAAGTCCGGGAACGATCCGGTTAAGCAGCGACGACTTGCCGACGCCGGATTGGCCGGCGAATACGCTAATTATGCCCGACAGCCTTTTCCGCACCTCTTCGCTTCCCGAACCCGTCCGTGAACTGGTAACCAGCACTTCGTAGCCGATCTGCTCGTACAATTTCTTCACATGAACGATGGCTTCTCCGTCTTCATCAGCGAGATCCTGTTTGGTTAACACGATGATCGTGTCCAGACCGGCATGCTCGATATGTACAAGAAACTTGTCGAGCAGCTGCAAATTCAAATCCGGTTCACGTACGGAGAATAACAGAACGGCTAATGACACATTGGCGACCGGCGGCCGGATCAGCTCGGAATCCCGGGGATTGATTTCATCAACCATCCCTTCTCCATTCTCGGTCAAGGAATAAATGACGTTGTCTCCGACAAGCGGAGACAACCCTTTTTTCTTGAAGATACCGCGGGCTCTGCACTGAATGATTTCATCCTCCGGAGAGATTTTCCCTTCCCGGAGCGGTTTTACATAATAATAACCGCTTAGAGCCTTGACGATTATTCCTTCAGGCATATGATAAAGCCTTCCTCTCTTCGATTTGGCTTACATTCTGGCAAATCTTTAACTCCGTTTACTGCAAGAGCGGCTGATAATCGGCCGCTCTTGCTCAGGGAATTATTTGTCAAATCAATTTTATTTCTGTTTCGGTTTGTCTTTTTTACCTTTATCGGCAGGATTTGAAGTATTCATGCCTGTGACAACCTGGGAAGCACTGCCTCCCGTCTGGTTGACAGCTGAGCCGTCCCCAGTATCCGGCGGGTTGCTCCCCGTACCGGGCGCGGCTGCCGGATCACCCGTCGGCTCGCCGTTGGTGGGCGCCTCCGAAGGCGTCTGGGTCGGTGACGGCGACGGCTCAACCGGAGAAGCTTCGGGAATCTGCACCGTACCGTTCTTGGCATCCATGTACGAAACGGGATACGTATCGAAGAACTCCCCGTCACGGTACAAAATGACTGCCCCATCCTTGTTGGGAGCAAGCACCAGATTCACCGACAAAACTTGGGTCCGGCTGATCGTGCGGGTTCCCCAATCCTGATTCTCGCCATTGTTGCGCGCATCGGCGTACTCAATCCTGATCTTGGTCTTCTTGCCTTCCTGAACCGGCGAAACCGGCAGGTTGAACGTGTATTCCAGCGCTTCCGGCGGATAGCCGTCACTGATGTAAATAGTGATTTTCTCGCCGGGCGGCGCCGAGGCGCCTTTTTCATACGGCCACTGCTTCGTTACCTTTCCTTTTTCAACAGTGAAACTGGATTCACTCTTCACATCGCCGAGAGCCAGACCCGCCTCTTCAAGCTTGGCTTTCGCCTCCGCTTCGGAAAGCCCGGTCAGGTCCGGGGTAGTGACGGTCTCCTGCCCCTTGCTGACGGTGATGGAGACGGTTGCCGTGTCCGGGTCATATTCGCTTCCGGAGGTCGGGTTCTGCCTAAGAACCTGGCCTGCCTGAACCTCCGCACTGAATTCGCTGACCTGGGTAATCCGGCTCTGCTCCATTCCCTGAGCCAGCAGGGCGTTCACCGCTTCGTCATAAGTCATTCCGGTAAGATTCGGCATGGCCGACAGCGGTTTGGCGATGCTTACCTTAAGCGCGATGGTCGTTCCTTCTTTGACTGTCGTATCCGGCTCCTTGCTCTGCTCAAAGACGATGCCTTCGGCAAAGTTAGGGTTGTATTGAGTTGTAACCGGCTCTTCCAGAACGAGCCCGACTTCGGTAAGTTTGGCTTTGGCGTCGTCCAGCGAAAGATTGACCAGCTTCGGGACCGTAACTTCAGGGACAACCAGCTTCGCGTTAACATACCATACTACACTGAGCATCGCCAGAAGGAGCAAAAGCGTCAGCCCAATCCATAGCGTGGGTTTCCCCCAGCCTTTTCTCTTGCTGGAAGATGGCGCATCTTCGTCACGGATCATCCGGTCTTCGACAGCCCCTCGCGCACCGAGGCCCTTGGGAATCGGCTTGATCGCGGGCATGACCCTCGTCCTGTCCTCATCGTCGTCGGCAAAAGTCAGCTTTGGCTCGCTTCGGCGTTCCGGCAGCAGACAGGTTTCCAGATCCTGAAGCATCTCCTTGGCGGACTGGTATCGTTCCTCGGGATTCTTGCGCATTGATTTGAGAATGATGTTCTCCACACTCTGGGGAATCATCGGATTCAGCTTGCGAGGTTCCTCGAATTCCTCCTGCAAATGCTTCAGCGCTACGCTGATCGGACTCTCGCCCAGAAAGGGGAGGCTGCCCGTCAGCATTTGATAAATCACGATGCCGAGCGAGTACAGGTCCGATTTTTCGCCGGTGGTTACCCCCTTGGCATGCTCCGGGGAAAAATAATGCACCGAACCGACAACCGAACCGGTCTGGGTAATGGTCGTCGACGTCACCGCGCGGGCGATCCCGAAATCCGTTACCTTAACCCGGCCGTTTCGCCCGATCAGGATATTATGCGGCTTGATGTCCCGGTGGATAATCTGGTTCTGATGGGCATGATCCAGCGCGTCGCAGATTTGAGTGGCGATTCTTACCGCTTCATCCACCTGCAGCGGAGCCCTCTCCTTGATGATTTCGTTCAGATTCTTACCTTCAACGTACTCCATAACAATATAATGAATTTCATCTTCCTGCCCCACGTCATAGATGCTGACCACATTGGGATGAGAGAGGGATGCGGCGGATTGAGCCTCCCGCCGGAACCGGCGAATAAATTCTTCATCATGTACAAATTGATTGCGTAAAACTTTAATAGCGACGTTACGGTTGAGCAGAATATCATGCGCCCTGTATACAAGGGCCATACCCCCTCCACCGATTCGCTCGATGACTTGGTAACGGCCTCCCAACTCGTGACCGATCATCTATCCCACTCCTTTGATTCGGGCACAGCGGCCTCCTCTTGATGTTCTAACATAGCGACGCTGATGTTGTCGCCGCCGCCGGCAAGCAGTGCCAGCTGTAGCAATCGGTCCGCTCTTTCCTTAAGCGATATTTCCTGCAGCCCGGCAACCTTCCCCAGATGCTCGGCGCTGACAAAATTGCTCAAACCGTCGCTGCACAGCAGCAGCACTTCACCCGGCTCAAGCTTTATTGGAAGCAGATCGGTCTTGATGTCCTCGTCCGTACCAAGCGCGCGTGTAAGAACGTTGCGGCGCGGATGGGTATCCAGCTCCTCAAGACTGATCTGGCCATTTTTGAACAGCTCATTTACCAGCGTATGATCATCGGTCAATTGCTTCGCTTTGCCGTCCTGGATTATGTAAGCTCTGCTGTCTCCAATGTGGCCAATGTACCCCGACTGCCCGGCAAGCAGCACGGAAACGACGGTCGTCCCCATATTGTGGTAACGGTCGTCGCTTGCTGCCTGATTAAAGACGGTATCATTGGCTTCACTGATTGCATTAGACAGGGCGGTGCTCAAAGCTTCTCCCTCCAGACCGGGCGCGAGGCCATCCAGATTGTCACGGATGGATTCAAGCGCAAGGCGGCTGGCGGTATCGCCTGCCAAATGTCCGCCCATTCCGTCGGCAATAATACCGAGCGTATAGCCGTGAGCCGTCACACCGGTCCAGACCGAATCTTCATTGACGGAGCGCACCCGTCCAATATCGCTGGCATGAACTGTTCTGATCAAAAGATCTCACCTCAACTCCATATGTTTGGCACGCAGCTGTCCGCATGCGGCCGCGATATCATGGCCCTGTTCCCGTCGTATCGTCACATTGACGCCTTGGTCGGCCAGAATCCGCTGAAACTGAAAAATATCGTTGCGGGAGGTGCGGACATACTTACGTTCCGGCACATGGTTGACCGGAATCAGATTGACATGGCACAGCATGTTCTTCAGCACCCCGGCAAGCTCTTCCGCGTGCTCCGGCCGGTCGTTGACGCCGCCGATCAGCGCATATTCAAAGCTGATGCGCCGTCCCGTCTTTGCCTGATAATAACGCAGCGACTCCATCACCTCATCAAAAGGATAACGCCGGTTGACTGGCATCAGCTTCGAACGAAGCGCATCATTCGGGGCATGGATGGAGATCGCCAGATTAATCTGGGTATCCTCCTCTGCAAATTTATAAATACTCGGGACAATCCCGCTCGTTGATACCGTTATATGCCGCTGGCCGATATTTAATCCTTTTTCATGAATCATTAGCCGCAGAAACCGCATTGTAGCGTCGTAATTTTCAAACGGCTCTCCCGTTCCCATAATGACAATGCTGCTGACGCGCTCGCCCCGGGTATCTAAAATCTGCTGGGAACGGACAACCTGGGCTACAATTTCGCCAGCCGTCAAATCCCGCTTCAGTCCGCCGAGCGTGGAGGCGCAAAAGGTACAGCCGATTCTGCAGCCCACCTGTGTCGTTACACATACGCTGTTGCCGTAATTATGCTTCATAATAACCGTCTCAATCGCATGGTCATCATGCAGGCCGAACAGAAATTTCACCGTTCCGTCCTTCGACTCCAGCCTGGTGATCTCTGAAAGCGCGTTTATTGAGAACTGATCACTCAGCTTTGCCCGCAGCGTCTTCGACAGGTTGCTCATCGATTCAAAGTCGGTCACCCGCTTAACGTACAGCCAATCAAAAATCTGTCCTCCGCGAAAAGCCGGCTCTCCGTTGTCTTTGGCCCACTGGGACAGCTCTTCAAGAGTAAAATCATATATTAAAGGTTTCATTATTTTATTCGCACCTGTACTTTCTTCTGGATAGTCATAATGCTTTGTCATCCTGCCTATTTTAACATAAATCTCACAAAGGGTAAAAGAAATCGCGGGACAGCGCATATTTTTAAGGCGTTGGGCCCGGTTTCTGGGCAAAAAAATTCCTGCGCAGCGGAGGTGATCCGCACGCAGGAATTTATGAATTTCAGGACATTCGCCGCAGAGCCGCGATATAAAAACCGTCACTGCCGAAATTATGGGGAAGGATCTGTATTCCGGGGGCATCTGAGGAAAGAAGATCGCGGAGGCGCCCGCCTAGAGGCGTATCGCGGTCAGCTGACGTAAACTGCGGGTTGCGCCGCAAAAAATCACCAACCGTCTCCTCATTCTCGGCACTCTCGATCGTGCAGGTGCTATACACCAGGACACCGCCCGGTTTCAGAAGCCCTGAAACGGACTCCAGCAGCTCTCTTTGCAGTTCGGAAATGCTTGCTACATCCTCGGAGCTCTTGCTCCATTTCAAATCCGGCTTACGCCGGATCACGCCGAGTCCCGAGCATGGGGCGTCCAGCAAAATCCGGTCAAAGGTCATGGGAGCATATCGCTCCTTCAGAAGCAGAGCATCCGTTGCAATCGCTTTGACGGACTCCAAACCGAGCCTTTGGGCCTGTTCGCGCACAAGCGAAACCTTATGCTCATGAAGATCACTCGCGATTACCGTGCCCCGGTCCTTCATCAGCTCGGCCATATGCGACGTCTTTCCGCCCGGCGCCGAGCAGCAGTCGAGCACGGTCATTCCCGGCTCAGGCGCCACCGCTTCGGCGACGAGCATCGAGCTCTCATCCTGAATGGACAGGACTCCGTCCCGATACCAGGAGGATAAAGCGAGATTGCCGCCTCCTTTGACGACAATCCCATAGGGACTAAGCAGAGAAGGAGCCGCTTCGAGCCCTTCGCTTCGCATCTCCTCCAGAAGCTTGTCCCGGGTCGTCATCGTAGTGTTCACCCGCACACTGACAGCGGGAGGCTCATTATTGGCCCGGCAAATGTCTTCGGCAGCAGCTTGGCCATATTGCCGAATCCAATCCTTGACCATCCACAGGGGATGCGAATGTTTCAGGGAAATGCGCTCGGCATCATCAAGTGTTTCAGGCAGCTTGGGAAGTTCTCCTGCACGCAGCGCGCTGCGGAGAACGCCGTTGACCATGCCCGATATTCCCTGATGCCCCCGCTTCTTGGCCAAATTGACCGCCTCGTTCACAGCGGCGTGAGGCGGAATCCGGTCAAGGTATACGATTTGATACAAGCTCATCCGAAGCAGGCAGCGCACCCAGGGCTGAAGCTTGCGCGTTCCTTTGCTTACGAAGTCTTCCAGTATAAAGTCCAGCGTATTCAGTCTTGAAATCGTGCCATATACCAGCTCCGTCACAAGTCCCGCATCTTCACGGGACAGCCCTGCTTTTTGCAGGCTGGCATTAAGCAGAAGATTGCTGTATGCGCCTTCCTGCTCGACACGCACGAGCACATCAAGTGCGGTTTCCCTTGCCGTAACCGGGCGGGCGCTGCGAGCCTCCCCCGGTCCGCGGCCGCCCTTGCCGCCCCGGTGGTTACCGGACGGCCTCATTCCAGCACCGTTCCGGGCTTCATCGCTGCGCCGCGCGTGAAGTCGGCCGCGCTCATTGCCTTCTTGCCGGCCGGCTGAACGGTCAGAAGCAGCAGACTTCCATCGCCGGTCTTCACTTCAACGCCGGCAGGGCCGACCGCCAGCACCGTTCCCGGCACGGTCTCGGCTTCTCCGGAACCTTCTTCCAGAATGAGTATTCCGGAAAGAGCTGTGTTGTCGGGATTGGCGGCCGCCCATACTTTGAACGTCTCTCCGTTCCACAGGGTAAAAGCGCCCGAGAAAGGGACAAGGCCGCGGATTTGGTTATAAATGGCGCGAGATTCTGCGGTCCAGTCGATCCGCTCATCCTCCCGGGTCAAGTTGGGTGCATAAGTTGCCTGACTGTCATCCTGCGTTTCCGCCGGTACAGGTCCTGCCAGCAGGCGCGGCATCTGGGCCTTCAGCAAATCCCGTCCGGCGAGACTCAGCTTCTCAAACAGCGTTCCTGAAGTATCATCATTCTCAATCGGGACCTCAACCTTGGCGATCATGTCTCCCGTATCAAGTCCTTCCGCCATGTACATCAGCGTAACGCCCGTTACGCTTTCTCCGTTGATAATGCTGCGCTGAATCGGCGCTCCTCCCCGGTACTTCGGAAGTAGCGACCCGTGTACGTTCACGCAGCCTTTGGCAGGCAAATCCAGCACGGCCTTGGGCAGAATCTGCCCGTAGGCGGCCGTTACAATCAGCTCCGGCTCATAAGCGGCAAGCTCAGCTACCGCCTCCGGCCGGCGCATTCGTTCCGGCTGAAGAACGGGTAGGCCAAGCGCTTCAGCAGCCGCTTTGACTGGTGAAGGGGTCAGCGTCTTCTTTCTTCCCTGGGGCCGGTCCGGCTGGGTAACGACGGCTACTACCTCATAGCCTTCCTCCACAAGCATTTGAAGGCAGGGCACCGCAAAAGCGGGTGTGCCCATGAACACAATCTTCATTTCCTTCACTCCTCGGTCCGGCTGCGTTCCGCATTGCTGTCGTATACCTTCTCCGCGACATCTGTGAACAGCACGCCGTTAAGGTGGTCGATTTCATGCTGAAACGCCCGGGCCAGCAGCCCGCTTCCCGTAATGGTAATCTCATTGCCTTCCCGGTCAAGTCCCCGGACGGTTACCGTCTCCGCACGGCGGACGTCTCCGTTGAGGCCCGGAATGCTGAGGCAGCCTTCAGGACCGAGCTGCTCGCCCTCGGATTTGATGATTTCGGGATTGATCATTTTAATCAACCCATGCTCCTCATCGGCATCCACCACGATCAGCCTTTTGAGAATGCCGACCTGCGGCGCGGCGAGACCGACGCCCTCGGCGTCATACATCGTATCGGCCATATCGTCCAGAAGCTTTTGGACGTTGGGCGTAATTTTAGTTACCGGTTTTGCTATTTTGTGAAGCACTTCGTCAGGCTCTTTCACGATTATACGTATCGCCATTTCGCTAACACCTTCCTGTTTTTGAATAGATTATGCCAAAACGGCGCTACATCAACATTTGAGGGTCGACGTCAATACTTAATTGAAGCACCGGGTCGCGAAGCGAATCCTCCAGCTCCTCCGCTACCTCGCGGGCCAGTCCAATGGCGTCGATGGCTCCGCGCCACTTCACCATACACTGGAAGCGGTATCTACCTTTTAGCCGGGGCAGCGGGGAGGCGACAGGGCCCAGAAGATCGAGTCCATCGGCCGTCAGCTTGTCGAGACTTCCGAACCATCGGCGCTGACGGGCTTTGCCCTGAATATTCATCGCGTAGTTCTCCGCCATCCGCAGCGCCACCGGCATCTGCTCATGAGACACCGTCACCAGAATCAGTCTGCAATAGGGCGGATAGTGAAGCGCTTTGCGGTGCTTCAGTTCATCCTTTATAAAAGAAGCATAGTCATGCCGGCTGGCATGAACGATGGAATAATGGTCAGGCGTGTAGGACTGGACCAGCACCTCTCCCGGAAGTGTGTGCCGTCCCGCCCGTCCGGCGACCTGTGTGAGAAGTTGAAACGTCTTCTCTGCCGCACGGAAATCCGGAAGATTCAGCGCCGAGTCCGCGGTGATGACGCCCACCAGCGTCACATCGGGAAAATCAAGCCCTTTGGCTACCATTTGCGTGCCCAGCAGCACGTCGGCTTTTTTGTCCCTGAACTGTCCGAGCAGCTTCTCGTGCGAGCCTTTCTCGGTCGTCGTGTCGACATCCATCCGAATGACCCGGATTCCCGGAAACAGCTTGCCCAGTTCTTCTTCTACACGCTGCGTTCCCGTTCCGAAGAAGCGGATATGTTCGCTGCCGCATTCCGGGCAGATCTCCGGAGCCGGCTCCGCATGACCGCAGTAATGACATCGCAAATTATTGCTGCGGCTGTGATAGGTCAGTGAAATGTCACATTCGGGACAGCCCGCGACGTAACCGCAGCTTCGGCACATCACAAAGGTCGAGAAGCCTCTTCGGTTCAGCAGCAGCACCGTCTGCTCTCCCCGCTCCAGTCTGCTCTGAATCGCCGAGTGAAGAGCGCGGCTGAACATGGAGCGGTTGCCTTCCTTCAGCTCCTCGCGCATGTCCACGATTTGAACCGCCGGAAGCTGGTTGCCCAGCGCCCGGCTCGGCATCTCCAGCAGTACCGGTGAGAAAAGATCGTCGCTCTTGGACCGTGCAGCGTAATAGCTCTCCAGCGAAGGCGTCGCCGACCCGAGGATGACGGCCGCATCGCCAAGCATCGCCCGGCGGACGGCCACATCCCGCGCATGGTATCTCGGATTCTCCTCCTGCTTGTAGGAGGTTTCATGCTCTTCGTCCATAATGATCAGGCCCAGATTGCTAAAAGGAGCAAATACCGCCGAGCGGGCCCCGACCGCAACAGACGCTTTGCCCTCGCGGATTTTGCGCCATTCGTCATATCGCTCCCCGGAGGACAAACGGCTGTGCATGACCGCGACCCCGCTGCCGAATCGGCCCTTGAAGCGTTCCACCATCTGCGGTGTCAGCGAAATTTCAGGAACAAGGACTATGGCCTGGCGTCCCTGTTCGACGCATCGCTGGATGCACTGAAGATAAATTTCCGTCTTTCCGCTGCCCGTTACCCCGTGCAGCAGAAAGACTTCATGACGCTGCTGCTCAACCGCGCCAATAATCCGATCGAATACGGCCTGCTGCTCACCAGTTAGCGGGAGCGGATCGCTCGGCTTAAAGTCTCTCCCCCGGTAAGGATCACGATAGACTTCCACTTCCGTAATTTCAATCAGACCTTTGTCTTCAAGTCCCTTTACCGTACCGGCTGTCACCTGCAGTGCAGACAGGACATCCTTGAGCGGCATGGGGAGCACTGCCTCCATATCGATCAGGAACGACAGCACTTCCTTCTGGCGGGCGGATCTGGCGGGAAGCTTGCTGAGCGCTTCACGGGCGGATTCCGGCTCCATGGCCAGATCGACCGCTTTGAGCTTTTTTTTGCCCATTTTATCCTTGATCGACTGGCTTTCCCTCAGCACGCCCCGCCGCAGCATGAACTTGATCGTCTCCGCTCCGTCCGGAAAGGCCCGGGTCAGCTGTCTCATTGACACCTCGCCTCCCCGACGAACGAAGTCGGCGATCTCTTTCTCCTCCCCGCCGGTACCCAGGAAGATGGGAAACCATTCTTCATCGGGGAACAAGGTTTCCTCTTCATTTACCGGTTCCGGTTCCGCGTCGCCAAGCGAAATAAGCCGTTCGGCTTTGCCCTTAAGCGCCGTCGGCAGCATAGCCTGCAGCGCAGAAATCCTGCGGCAGGCGTAACGCTCGCTAATCCAGTCCGCCAGCTCTACCAGCTCCGGAGAGAGCGGCGGAACGAGATCGAGCACCTCCTGAATCGGCTTGATTCCCTTAATCGTCCGTATATCGCCGGATTCCAGGGATACAACAAAGCCCTGCACCGTCCGGTGCCCGAAAGGAACAGCCACCCGGCTGCCCACCTCAATCCATACTTTAAAAGACTCGGGAATCGAATAATCGAAGGTTCGGTCGGTGCTTCGAACGGGAACATCGACGATAACCTTGGCGATATCCATTACAAGCCTTCTTCCGGCAGCCGTTCCGCCGCAACCGAGAGCACCCGGCGGGCCACCTCGTCCTTTGAAAGCAGCGGCAGTTCCTCCACAAGACCTTTTGGATCGTAAATCGAGACAATGTTTGTATCTGCGCCGAAGACCGCACCCGGTACGCTCACATCGTTGGCGACAATCAAATCGAGGTTTTTGCGGACCAGCTTGTCCTTGGCGTACATTTCCGCATTCCCGGTCTCGGCCGCAAAACCGATCAGCAGCTGATGGTTTTTGCGCTGCCCCAGCGTCTCCAGAATATCAACGGTTTTGACGAGTTCGAGGGTCATGGTGCTGCCAGACTTCTTGATCTTCGTGTCCGCTCTCTCTTTCGGACGGTAGTCGGAAACGGCGGCAGCCTTGATCAGGATGTCGCAATCCTCCCAGACGGCCGATACGGCGCCATACATCTCGTCGGCAGATTGAACGCGGATCACGTTAATGTCCCGAGGCGGCTGTTCATCCGTCCGCGCGGCCACAAGCGTTACCTCCGCTCCCATTTCTTTGGCCGCCCGTGCGAGGGCAAAGCCCATTTTGCCGGAAGAATCATTGGAGATATAGCGGACAGGGTCAATCCGTTCCACTGTGCCGCCGGCGGTTATCACAACTTTTTTGCCTGCCAGCTTGCCGGTATTTGCCTTATCGTTCCGCTCAAAAAAAGCCTCCACGCAGCTTACAATCGTCTCTGGCTCCTCCATACGTCCTTTGCCGACATAGCCGCAGGCCAGCAGCCCTTCTCCAGGCTCGATGAACTGGATTCCGCGTTCCGCCAGGATGTTGAGATTGTTCTGCACAGCGGGATGCTGATACATATTCACGTTCATGGCTGGAGCAACCATTACGGTTGAAGTCGCAGCCAGCAGTACGGTCGAGAGCATATCGTCGGCGATGCCGTGCGCCATTTTGGCTATAATATTTGCGGTGGCGGGTGCGATCAGCACAAGATCGGCCGAATCGGCCAAATCAATATGCGAGATGGAAGACGGGTCCCGCTCCTGAAAGGTGTCGCTGAATACTCTCTGTTTCGACAATGACTGTAAGGTCAGCTCGGTAATGAACTGTTTGGCCGAGGCTGTCATGATAACATGCACCTTGGCGCCCTTTTGTACAAGCTTGCTGCACAAGGAAGCCGCTTTATACGCGGCGATTCCCCCTGTAATGCCAAGCAATATCGTCTTGCCCTTTAACATACTCTTCCCCCCTGCTTCCCGTGTTAACGGAAAGAATCCGTCCACAAGATAACAGCCGCCTCATCAGTGATCGGGAGCAGCCATAACTTACGGACATCCACACGTTTGTGAAAAACGTATCAATATCAAGAAGAAACGGCCTCACTGTCCTTTTGGAAGCTTAGCTTCTGAAGCGGCGATACAAGTATCGCTGTTAGGTACCGTTTCTTGCAGAAATTAAGACATTTGAATTAGCGCTCAGCGTATTCATACTTAATATTTTAAAAAAATAACAACCTTCCGGTTGTCAGGAACAGCCCATTCGGGCTATGAAAAAATGCGGATCATCGATGCGCGGGGCACCAGCCTGAGCGGCCGCAGCCCCCTCAATCAGGACTGCGGGCGCCAGCTGCTAGGAAGCCCTGCCGCTTACCGCTTATTCGGAGATTTTGTCATCTACGCGGGTTACCGTGATGTAATCCTTGTATATTTCTTCAAGCGCAACCCCGACTTGCTTATGTGCTCTCGGAGACTTCAGCTCGGAAAGGCTTCCTTCACGAAGCTGTCTCGCCCGGCGGGCCGCAGCGACAACAAGGGAATATTTGCTGTCGACTTTGTTCATCATTTCATCGATCGATGGATATAACACTGGTACACCTCTTCAATTCAATTTATACAGTTTCCGAAACCGCCCAAACTATCTTATTTTACAATGTTCGGCAATAATAATGCTTTCTATTCGCTTACACGCAAGATCGATTTCGTCGTTAACCACTGCGTAATCATAATGGCGCATCAGGCTGATTTCGTCCTCCGCGACCGTCATGCGGTGATTAATAATGTCATCATGCTCTGTTCCGCGCCCGCGAATACGATCTTTCAGCTCATCCATCGACGGCGGCAGGAGGAACACAAAGATCCCTTCAGGGAACTTTTCCTTCACTTTAAGAGCGCCCTGCACTTCAATCTCAAGGATGATATCCTTCCCGCTTTCCAGCGTCCGTTCCACAAAATCGCGCGGAGTTCCATAATAATTCCCCACGTATTCCGCGTATTCCAGGAGTTCGTCGGCTTCAATCATATGAAGAAACTCCTCCCGGGTCTTGAAGAAATAATTCACTCCATCCCGTTCGCCTTCGCGGGGGCTCCGCGTGGTCGCCGACACGGAATAAATGAGCTCCGGTATTCTCGGCCTCAGCGCGCTGCATACCGTTCCTTTACCGACTCCGGAAGGTCCGGACAATACGATCAGCAATCCTTTTGACATAGTACACTCCATTAATCGTTATTCGTCGTTGTCGTCATCTTTACTGGACAGTCTGTGCGCCACGGTCTCCGGCTGAACCGCAGACAATATGACATGGTCGCTGTCCGTAATAATGACGGCACGGGTACGTCTACCATAGGTTGCGTCGATCAGCATATGCCGGTCTCTCGCTTCCTGGATAATCCGCTTGATCGGAGCCGACTCCGGGCTGACTATGGAAATGATTCGATTCGCCGATACTATATTTCCAAAGCCGATGTTGATGAGTTTGATTGCCATGTTCCGGTTGTTCCCCCCATAAGTTACATCTTCGCTTGCCCGGTCGCTATTCCAAATTAGCCGCCTGCTCGCGAATCTTCTCCAGCTCCGCCTTCATCTCCAGCACGCGGCCGGCGATCCCCAAATGATTGCATTTGGAGCCGATCGTATTCGTTTCCCGGTTCATCTCCTGAATAAGAAAATCCAGCTTCCGGCCCATTGGCTCGCCGCTGCCGAGCAGATTCCTGCACTGCTCAAAGTGACTCCGCAAACGGGTCAGCTCTTCTTCAATGTTGGAGCGGTCGGCGAAAACGGCAACTTCCATTCCGAATTTCTGATCGTCAAAAGGAAACGTGCCGTCCTGAAGCTCAGCCAGTCGCTGACGAAGCTTGTCTCTGTGTTCCAGTACCACAGCCGGAGCCAGCTCAGTCATTTCACTTTGAAGTTCTTCAAGCCTGCTCATGCGCTCCGCGATATCGGCTGCCAGATAACGTCCTTCCCTGGCTCGCATTTCCACAAGGGCCCGAACGCTCTCTTCCAGTCCGCCTACCAGGAGTTCCTGCAAGAACTCCCCGTTCTCCGGCTGATCCGGACGGCTGTCGCCGCTCTCCATTACTCCCGGCAGACTCATTATACCCGGAAGATCAAGCTCGCCGCCCACGCCGAATTCCTTCTTCAGCGCTTCTGCCGCAGCCAGATACGCCTTTACAACCGGGCGGTTCAGAACCGGACCGCCCGCGTTCTCCTCATGCTCCCGGTTAATAAAGACGTCAATGCGGCCGCGTTTGACGTATTGCTGAACCTTACGCCGCAGCGCATCTTCAAACCCGTTCCACTCCCGAGGCATACGGACCACAATTTCGCAGTAACGGTGATTCACCGATTTAACTTCAAAAACGATCTTGCTGCCGCCTAAATGCCTGGACGATTGACCGTATCCGGTCATGCTAAATGACATCGGCATCACATCCGTTACACTATTGTAATTGATTCTTTCTAGCGAAACAAGGGGGATAATTGGCGTCCCGATTTGGCCCACACATGGTTCAGAAGCTGAACGCTCATATCGTAGAACATGAACGGAGTCATCAAATAAATGCCGTTGAAGCGCTCCGTCGCCGCGTCAAGCAGCTCCTTCGCGATCGCAACCCCCTCTGCCCGTCCCGCTTCGCCTTCCAGCCCTTTCATCCGTTCACGCACCTCACCGGAGAGCTGAATGCCGGGCACTTCATTATGAAGATACTCGGCGTTGCGTCCGCTGGCGAGAGGCATGATGCCGATAAATACAGGAATATTCAGGTGAGCCGTCGCATCGGCGATCTTATGAATCAGCTCCGGGTCATATACCGGCTGGGTCATAATATAGTCGGCTCCGAATGCAATCTTCTTCTCGAGACGCTCAACGGCCTTGCCCAAATGCTTGACATTGGGGTTGAACGCCGCCCCGATAACGAAATTGGCTTTCTGCTTTAGCGGCTTGCCCGAGAAAGCAATGCCGTCGTTAAGCTGCTTGATCATCCGGATGATCTCGAATGATGTCAGATCGTACACCGAGCTTGAACCCGGAAGATCTCCGAATCTTGCAGGATCGCCCGTTACGGCAAGCACATGGTCGATGTCAAGCGCATCGAGCCCCATCAGGTGAGACTGGGTTCCGATCAGGTTCCGGTCCCGGCAGGCGATGTGCACAAGCGGTCGCAGGCCCGTCTTCTGCCGAACGAGTGCGCCGAGCGCCATATTGCTCATGCGGCACACGGCCAGTGAGTTGTCGGCGAGCGTCAGCGCGTCCGCTCCCGCGCGGCGCAGCGCCTCTGCTCCGGCCATAAATTTCGAGATATCGAGATCCCGCGGCGGGTCCAGCTCAACGATTACAGCATGGCGTTCCTTGACGATATCGATAAGGCTCGGCTCTCCGCCTTCAGCCTCGAAATCGTCCACTAAGCTCTCATGTATGCGAACGTTAATCTTTTCTTTCGGCTCAGGAGCCGTCAGCGGCAGTGGCTCATAGCCTTTAAGAGCCGCCGCGATTTCCGCGATATGCTGCGGCGTCGTTCCGCAGCAGCCGCCGATAATGCGGCTTCCCATACCGGCGAAATCTCTTGCCATCTGGCCGAAATATTCAGGGGAGGCGCCGTATTTGTAGTGGCCGTCCACATAATCGGCCAGCCCAGCGTTCGGATACACCGATACCGGCAGGTTCAGTCTGCCTTGAAGCGTTCCGAGCGCCCTTTTGATGCCGATCGGACCGGTACGGCAGTTAAAGCCGATCACATCGGCCCCATCATCTTCCAGAATGCGGAAGGCTTCGGGAAGCGTAAGCCCGTCCATCGTCATCGCCGTCTCGTCGACGGCGAACTGGCAGATGACCGGTACATCGCTTAGCTTACGCGCCGTCCGGAGCGCCAGATGCAGCTCCTCCAGATCGTAAAACGTTTCCAACATAATACCGTCCGCATTTTCTTCGAGCATCGCGCCGATCTGCTGGCTGAAATACTTTTTGAGCTCGGAGGCCGACAGATTGGCCCGCTTGCCGGCACGGATCGAGCCAACGGCCCCGACGACATAACCGGCGCTTCCGGTGGCTTGTCTGGCAATCCGGATGCCTGCACGGTTAATCTCCTCCACTTTGGATTCCAGACCGAACTTGGACAGTTTATCGTAATTGGCCGAATACGTATTGCTCTCCAGCACCTCCGCACCCGCCTCAATATAACTGCGGTGAACCTCATCAACAACCTCGGGCGAGGTCAAATTCAATTCCTCATAAGATATGCCGACAGGAAACCCTTTCTGATATAAAAAGGTTCCCATCGCTCCATCCCCGACCAGCACCTTGCTCGCCCAGGCAGACCGCAAATCCGGCTTCACAGAGCAACCCCTCCCCAGACATTAGTTTCATACTAATGTAACATAAATCGTGAGGAAAGATAAGCTTTCGTCCCGAAGCATCTGCAAGATTCGAGCGCAGGGCGCATGACGGGCGGGTTACCGCCCCATACTATTGTATAAGGCAAAGGAGCTGAAACCCGTGAAGAAACGAACAAGAAAGATGCTGCTGAAAAAATATGCCGCAATGGTTCTGTGTGGCACCCTTACCATTCTGCTGTTGTACTTTGCGGACTGGATATTCGGGTACGGTCTTACCAATATTAACACCCTGTTCCCTTTCACTATTACTACCCAAGCCGAAAAAATACTGATGATTACCCTGGCCGCAAGCTTCCTTATCCCGGATCTTATCCATTGGATTACCGGACGTCAGTCCGCTCGGGAACTCGAACGATGATTCCTGAAGGCGGCGACAATAATCAGGACGGCCGGAATGACAATAGTAAAGACGGGATATACGAAGGTAAGCATCTCCCCGCCTTCCTCCAGATGCTCCACAAAGCTTCGCGAATCCAGCATGCCGGAGAATAAAATGATAATCGCCGAGGGAATAATCAACGTCCGGTATGGAAGTTTGAACAGGTCCGAGATGGCGATCACTGCCGCACCGTAGAAAACGGCTACTTTGAAAAAAACCCCGATAATCAGCAGCATTACCACCAAAACGTCCAATCGCTGGATAAAATCGGACAACGCCGCTTTACTCACGGTAGATAGCAGAGGAAACGGAGAACGTTCCACCATGTCGCTGCCCAGCACCGTTATATTGACGAGCGACGTGTAGCTGATAATCAATCCGGATGCCAGGATTGCGGAAGGGACTACCCAAACCGCTCTTTTTTTGTCGCCGACATAAGGCATCAGCATCGTGAAACAGAAGACTTCGCCGAACGGAAACATATAATTCGAACGGATCACCGAAAGGGCCACCGGTTTGATTCCATCCCCCAGCATCGGTTGCATTCGCGACCATTCCATTTCCCCCGAAAAAAGCATTAGCAGCGTAATAATCCCGCCGATCATCAGCACACCGATCATAATAATAAACGAGGTCCGGGCCAGCACCTCCAATCCTTTATGCAACACGTATCCGCAAGATAAAATCATCATCGCGGCAACGATCATGATCGGCGTTCGGTTCAAGGCGGCCATGACCAGCAGAGCGCTTCCATCCCGCATATCGCGGCCGGCTCCATTCAAAAAGATAACCGCATAAAGAATGACCACGACCGCCCCAAGCGGTTTGCCGAGAATCGCCCGCGCATAGCCGGATAACGGCAGATCGGGATACAGCTTGAACAGATAATTATAACCCGTATAGATAAGCATGCCCACCAAACAGCCCAGGAGGATGGCTATCCAGGCGTCTCTGCCGGCTTCCATTCCAACATTAACCACCAGAGCCGTCCCCAGCTCAAACATGAGAACCAGCGAAAAAAAATGTAATGATCCTATTCTGATCTCCCGCATGAAATTCCTCCATTCCTATTTCTTTCCCTCTCCCGACGATCGCAAGGAACGGGTCCTCATCTCGGTATGACGGACAAGGGTGTTCACCTTGATGCGGACTTCGCAGCGAGGAAAGATGGTATCCCAGCGATCCTTCACTCGTTTCCAGCCTTTCGGATTATCCCGATTCACCGTCTCATTGAACCGGATATAATCGCTGTTAAGACGCTTGGCCTCTTTGACAGCGGCATCGATTTCCTTCTTTGTTTCTTCACTCAGAAGCTTTTCCCAGTTTCTCAGTACAGAAGACTTGGAAATATCCAGAGAGCCGTTGTATTCTTTCAAGGCGGCCTGCTGTTGGGTGGTGATGTAGATAACAGGATGCTCTGGATCTTTCGCGTTGGCCGTGACCGAGGTATGCACCTTGAACATACTAAAGGTGGCGGATTCATTATTTCCAAAATCAAGGAATAAAGGATATTCAGTCAGCTTGTTGTGGATCAGGCTCAGGCCCATTCCTTCTATGCCATCTTGGTATGCCATCAGTTTATCCTGCTTGAATACAGCAAGACCGGCGTTTTTCAGAATGGCCTTTGGCTTGATGCCCTCCACATTCCCCTTCGTTTCCCCCGCTTCCAAATCGCCCTTGACAAGCACGCCGTTGATAATCGCCCCTCCCTGTTTTGCCAAAATCCCGCGGATTACATCATCCACCTCAATTCGGAAATTGTAACCGAAGGAGCGGTTTCCCGTTTCCAGCTTCTGAACAAGGTCGTTGGCAGGGATTTTGCCGAATACCGTCATTACGGAAAGAATGTCTTCCGCTCGCTGTCCTCTGGACACAAAGACCAGGGTGCTGAGCCGCATTTCGGATTCCCGTTCAAAAAGATCCATGAGATCCTTAATCCCTTCACGGGCGAGCTCTTCGGATATGATGATCACCTTTGAATGGCCCAGAGAGAGAATTCGCGCGGATTGACGAGAAGCGTTGACGAGGGCCTCATAAATGGACCGGCCGCTTCCTTTGTATAGAGCGACAGGGGCGTTCCCCCTGCTGTTTTTCCCGGTTATTTCATCCGCTACAACGACCTGGAAGGACACGCTGTATTTTTTCTCCTTCGACGGCCCCTTATCGATAGATACGCCAGATACTATTGCTCTCTTGTTCAGTTCAACACTGTCCCAGCAGCCGGCCACAAAAAGAAGGAGCCCCGACACCACAAGCAGCTTCCAAAATTTAAGCACCACTTTGCCCATCCTTCCCTGTATCGGCTGTCCCCTTGCGCTTACCTGACTTGTCGTCTTTCATGTATCCAAGCTTATTGGGCCTGAGATTGATCAGAAACATTGGCACTCTAATAACCGTATCCTTTTGCCCTCTTATGGAAAACGGGCTGAGCGGGGCTAAATAGGGAGTGCCGAACGATTGCAGGCTGTTGACGTGGGCAATCAATACGATCAGCCCTAGCGTAATGCCATAGAACCCGAACATCGACGCGGAGATCATAAATCCGAAGCGGACGATCCGACCCGCGACGGCTAGATTGTAGGATGGTATGGCAAAGCTTGCGATACCAGTCAGCGCGACCACAATGACCATCACCGGTGTAATAATGCCAGCTTCTACTACGGCAGTACCCAGAATCAAAGCGCCGACCACCGAAACGGTCTGTCCCACCGCTCTCGGCATCCGGATGCCGGCCTCTCTCAAAATTTCAAATGCGGCCTCCATAATGATCGCTTCGATCGCAGCCGGAAAAGGGACATTCTCCCGCTGGGCCAGCAGACTGATCAGCATAGGCGTCGGTACCATTTCATAGTGGAAGGTAGTCAACGCAATAAAAACCGAGGGCCCGAGAAGCAGAATGATCAAGCTGACATAGCGCACCAAGCGCATGAGCGTGGCAATGTCAAACCGCAGGCTGTAATCATCGGTCGATTGAAGAAACTGGGCCAATACCGTCGGCACGATAAGCACAAAAGGCGTACCGTCTACAATCAGAACAATTCGCCCTTCCAGCAAATTGGCTGCTGCCACATCCGGCCGCTCCGTATTATAGACCGTCGGAAACGGGGTAAATACTTTATCCTGAATAAGCTGCTCAATATAACTGGATTCCAGAACCGCTTCAATGTCGATTTTTTTCAAGCGCATTTTGAGCTGGTCGAGGACTTTCTGGTCAGCTCTATCTTTCATATATAAAAGGGCAACGTCCGTATTCGTCACCGTGCCGAATTTCATAAACTCGACCCAAAGCTTCGGCGATTTGATCCGTCTTCGGATCAGCGCAGTGTTTGTAATGATTGACTCGACAAAAGAATCTTTCGGCCCCCGGATCACAATCTGGGAGGATGGCTCGGCAACGGTCCGCCATTCCCCTCCTTTTGTTCCTCCTTCGATCGCCTTACTGCAGCCGTCCAGTAAAATGATGGTGTTCCCCGAAAGCAGAGAGAGCATCATGTCGTTCCAATTATCTTTAATTGAGGTTTCGCCAAGCTCCAGCGCCCGGCCGAGGATGAGCTGAAGCCTTTCCTGCGGCTCCCGCGGCATTTCTTCCGCTGCGAAGGCAGTATTTTCAATCAATGCGCCAACCACGAATTCATCAACGGCAACGGAATTGACCAATCCATCTATAAAAACGGCGGCCGCCCAGACCGGTTCAGCTTGACCCAACTGAACCTTCCGGATCTTCAAATCGGGACTGGAACCGAGCTCCAGCTTGATGTTGCTCAGCGTTTGCTCAAGATTATCCGAAATGGTTAGAACCGACTGGTTACCGGCTCCGGCTGCTGGTTCACCCGAAGCCCCGGCAGACGCGTTCTGACTGTTTGGTCCGTTTTTTTTCATCCGCTCTCGCCTCAATTCAGACTTCTTTTTTCCATTATTTACGACTTCCGCATTTGTTATTCGCCTGGGATTAAAGCGCACACGAATTAGGCAAGTGTCATTAAACGGCAAAAAGGCCAACCGGCAAGCTGCCGATTGACCTTATTCATTCTTCTATTTGGCGAAAATTACCTTAGATGGATACGGACCCTTTGAATACCGCCTCTGCCGGTCCCGTCATGTAGACGTGATTGTCTTCCTCGTTCCATTCAATGAACAGGTCTCCGCCCTTCAGGCTTACCCAGGCTGCCCGGTCGCTAACTCCGTTGAGGACGGAGGAGACGAGCGTGGCGCAAGCACCTGTTCCGCAAGCCAGCGTAGGCCCGGCTCCCCGTTCCCATACCCGCATGTCGATGTGTCCGCGGTCTTTTACGGTGGCGAATTCGACATTCACCTTGCGAGGGAACAGCGGATGAACCTCAAGCTTCGGTCCCCAAGTCGTCAGATCAAAGGATACGGCGTCGTCCACATAAATAACGCAGTGCGGATTGCCCATCGAAACGGCGGTAAAGGTAAATTCCTTCCCGTCCGTCTCAATCGGCTGCCCCAGTACAGGCTCAGCGTCGATATTCACCGGAATTTGCGGACCTGACAGTACAGGCTCGCCCATGTCGACCGTTACAGTCTCCACCTTTCCGTCCGTAACCTTCAGCTTTACCTTCTGTTCGCCCGCGCCGATCGTTACAATGACGATTTCCTCCGACTGCACATGGCCGTGATCATACACATATTTCGCCACGCAGCGGATGGCGTTGCCGCACTGTTCCGCTTCGGAACCGTCCGAATTGATAATCCGCATCATGAAGTCCCCGCGTTCCGAGGGCAGAATATATACGAGTCCGTCGGCTCCGATGCCGAAGAACCGGTTGCATAATTTGACGGCCAGTTCCGCTGCGTTGTCTGGCAGCGATTTCTCGCCGAATACGACGATAAAGTCATTGCCGAGTCCATGCATTTTGGTAAATTCCATAGCTTCGTCCACTCCTTCGGTTAATTGCCACAAGCATACCGCAAGAGTTCAGGCAAAGCTATTGATTTTATGCCGAAATTTTTGTACTTTTCGGCAGGCTCCGTCCGCCGCCGGTGCCTCCTGCCCGGAGACGCTTCCGGCTGTGCTTCCCGCCGAAGACGCTGGCCGCACCCATCAGGAAAGTCGGAATGCCGGAGGCGACGAGGCACAGCGACCAGTCTCTGAAGCCGAGGGGCACGGTCTTGAATATAGGCTGCAGCGCCGGGATGTACATTACCGCCAGCATCAGCAATACGGATGAGAGCACCGCGAGCACCAGATATTTGTTCTGGAACGGATTCCGGTGAAACACCGATCGGGAGCTCCGGCAGTCGAACACGTGAAAGAGCTGGGCCATAACGAGGGTCGCGAACGCCACAGATTGTGCTTGGATAAGCCGCGCTGGATCGTCCGGAGCGACGCGCAGCGTCAGCCAGAAGGCCGCAAGCGTGCACAGGCCGATCAGAATGCCGCGGCTGATAATCTTCCAGCCCAGCCTGCGGGCGAAGATATTTTCACTGGCTCCGCGCGGCTTATGTTCCATCAGGTCTTTCTCGGGCTGGTCAACGCCCAGCGCCATCGCAGGCAGGCCGTCTGTTACCAGATTCACCCACAGGATTTGAATCGGCACAAGCGGCAGCGGCAGGCCGAGCATCATGGCGAAGAACATCGTCAGAATCTCCCCGACATTCGATGCGAGCAAATAACGGATAAATTTGCGGATGTTCTCATAGATGCTCCGGCCCTCTTCGATCGCCGCCACAATCGTGGAGAAATTGTCGTCTCCCAGGATCAGGGCCGATGCTTCCTTGGTGACATCAGTGCCCGTAATGCCCATCGCGATGCCGATGTCCGACGCCTTGATCGCCGGAGCGTCGTTGACCCCGTCGCCCGTCATGGCGACGACATGGCCGCGCCGCTGCAGCGACTTGACGATGCGCAGCTTGTGCTCGGGCGAGACGCGGGCGTAGACGTACACGCTGTCCGACATTTTGTCGAGCGCGTCGTCGTCCATCCGCGACAGCTGGCTGCCCGTCAGCACTTTGCCGCCGCGCTGGAGGATGCCGAGCTGATGGGCGATCGCTTCGGCGGTCGTGCCGTGATCACCGGTAATCATCACCGTCTTGATGCCCGCCTTGCGGGTGATGCTAATCGCATCCCGCACCTCCCGGCGCGGCGGGTCGATCATGCCGGCAAGACCGGCGAAGATCAGCTGGCCTTCGGCCTCCTTCTCCGAATCGGCATGTTCATTCGGCCGCAGGTCGCGGTAGGCCAGGCCGAGGACGCGGAGCGCGTCCGAAGCCATCGCTTCGTTCGCGTCGAGCGCTTTTTGCCGCAGGGTAGGCGTACATGGCACCACCTGACCTTCCCACAGCATGTAGGAGCAGCGGCTCAGCAGGACATCGGGCGCTCCCTTCGTGCACACCATGCGGCCTCCGGGATGGCTTACAATAACCGACATCAGCTTGCGTTCGGAATCGAACGGAAATTCCTTCTCTCTGGAGAACGATACGGCAAGCGCCGATGCAGTAAGCCCCATCTTTGCGGATAGCGCGACGAGTGCGCCTTCCGTCGGATCGCCCTTTAGCTCCCATACTTTGGCTGCAGAGGCAGATGTCTCTCCTTCGCCGCCTTTCGCCTTGCCTTTTCCTTTGCGTTTGGCCCGAACTTCCTCGGGAACCGTCTCGTAAATTTCGGCGTTGTTGCACAGAGCGCCGATCTGCAATACCCGCCGCAGGCTCTGGTCATTCTTCAGATCGGCCGGCTTCCCTTTATAGAGGACCGCGCCTTCCGGAGCGTACCCTTCACCTGTGACCTCAAAGCTGCGCCCGCCGTTCCAGACTCGGGTGACGGTCATTTTATTCTGCGTCAACGTTCCAGTCTTGTCGGAACAGATGACGGAAGCGCAGCCCAGCGTCTCGACGGAAGGCAGCTTGCGGACGATAGCCCTGCGCTTGATCATCCGCTGGACGCCGAGCGCCAGCGCTATGGTCACGATGGCGGGCAGCCCCTCGGGAATCGCGGCGACCGCCAGACTGACCCCGGCCAGGAACATCGACACCGCGGGCTGGCCGTGCAAAATCCCCGCAAGCACCACCACCACGGTCAATGCGAGCGACACGTAAATCAGAATTTTGCCGAGCTGCTCCAGCCGCCGCTGCAATGGCGTCTCCTGGGTATCGGTGCTCTGGATCAAGTCGGCGATCTTCCCCATTTCCGTGCCCATTCCTGTCCGGACGACGATCGCTTTGCCTGTTCCCCGGGTGACCATCGTGCCCATGAAGCCGATATTCTTCTGGTCCCCCAGGGGGACCTCCTCGGCGTGAATCGGCTCCGGGTGCTTGGATACCGGCAACGATTCACCGGTCAGCGCCGACTCCTCGCAGTACAGGGAGCTGCATTCCAGCCAGCGCACATCGGCGGGAACCCGGTCGCCGCTCTCAAGCAGGACGATGTCGCCCGGAACGAGCAGGTTCGCGGGAATTTGCTTCACGGTTCCGTCACGCAGCGCTTTCGCAGATGGGGCGGACAACTGCTTCAGCGCCCGCAGCGAGCGCTCGGCGCGAAACTCCTGGACGAACCCGAGCAGACCGTTCAGTACAATAATGGCGACAATCGTGACCGCATCCAGGTATTCGCCCAGCAGCCCCGATACGAGCGTCGCTCCCATCAGCACCAGAACCATGAAGTCCTTGAATTGATTCAGCAGCAGCGTCAGCGGGGAGATTTTCTCTCCTTCCGACAGCTCGTTCAGGCCGCTCTCGTTGCGTCTTGCTTCAGCCTCCTCTTCGCCAAGGCCCCGCTGCTTCGACACCGCGAATATTTTTTGCAGCTCATCACTGCCGAGCCTGTGCCAACTTTTTTGTTCCATGACTCTCCATTCCCCTCCCGGTCGTTTCTTGACTTCCGGCGGCGTTACCGCTTTTCCACCCGTTCATGACCAATGTATTCGAGGTCGTCCCGAATTATCACCCTGAGCTTATCCGCTTCGTTTTGCGCTGAGCGGCGAAAGTATGGCATCATAGAGAGGAATGAAATTTTACCAGCGACAGGAGAAATTATAACCATGGCACTCGACGGCATCGTGACCCGCGCCATTGTGTCCGAGCTTCAGGCTTGCATTGGACAGCGGATCAGTAAAATATATCAACCCGGCGATCACGATCTTGTATTTACCCTAAGAGGCGCAGGGGGAGGCGGCAAGCTGCTCTTGTCGGCCAACCCGACTTATCCGCGCGTGCATTTTACGGAAAGAAGCACCCTGAATCCGGCGGAAGCCCCCATGTTCTGCATGCTGATGCGAAAGCACTGCGAGGGCGGCGTCATCGAGGCGATCTCCCAAGTGGGGATGGAACGCATCATTCATTTCGAAATCCGGCAAAGGGATGAACTCGGAGACGTCTCCAGCAAGAAAATCATCATTGAGCTGATGGGCCGGCACAGCAACATTATCCTGACCGACTTCCAGACGGGCACCATTATCGACGGCATCCATCATGTTACGCCCGCCATCAGCAGTTACCGGATCGTAATGCCCGGCTTTGCCTACACGCAACCGCCGGAGCAGAACAAGCACAACCCGCTGGATATCTCTCGGAGCGACTTTCTGCAGCTGTACCGGGATGCCGATGAGGAGCAGGTTGAATCGGAAGCAGCCCTTGAGGAGGAGACGGAAGGCTCTGGCGATAAGAGCAGCGTCCGGGAGAATCGGGGAAGAAGCGACCAGAATCGGCCTTCTCTCAATCCCGCCGGGTGGATCGTCGATACCTTCAGCGGGATCAGCCCTCTGATCGCGCAGGAGATGGTCCGGCAGTCCGCACAGGGCGGAGATGCCGGGACGGCTTCAGGAAGCGGCGAAGTCTTCGGACAGGAAATCGTGACCGGAGAGAAGCTCCATGAAGCCTTCGATTCCGTCATGGAGCCTGTCCGCAGGGGCCAATTCTCTCCGGTGATCGGGACGAATGCGAAAGGAAAGCTTGTGTTTTCGGCGATTTCGTTGACGCTGCCGGAAGGCCGGACCAAGCATTACGACACGATCAGCCGCTGCATGGAGGACTATTTCGGCGACAAGGCCGAGCGGGACACGGTCAAGCAGAGAGTCAGCGACCTGATCCGTTTCCTGACGAACGAGCGGAGCAAGAATATCAAGAAGCTCGCCAATCTGCAGGCGGATCTGGAGGAAGCCGGCGGCGCCGAGGAGTACCGCATTCGGGGCGAGCTGCTGTTCGCATCGCTTCATATGCTGTCCAAAGGCGAGAAGGAAGTCCGCCTGGTTAATTACTACGATGAGGATCAGGCGGAGATCACGATCCCGCTCGACCCGCTGCTCACTCCGTCCGACAACGCCCAGCGCTATTTTAAAAAATACAATAAATACAAGAACAGCCTCGCGGTTATCGAAGAGCAGCTAGAGAAGACGCATGAGGAAATCCGCTATTTGGAGAGCCTTCTCCAGCAGTTGGATCACGCTTCCCTGAACGACATCGAGGAAATCCGGGAAGAGCTCGTAGCCGGAGGATATCTAAGGGACCGCAGTAAAAAAGGCAAAAAGAAAAAGAAGCCCACCCGTCCGACGCTTCAGGTGTTCACTTCCTCCGAAGGCGTTGAAATCTATGTTGGCAAGAACAACCTGCAAAATGAATACCTCACGAACCGCCTTGCAGGACCGAACGAAACGTGGCTGCATACGAAGGACATCCCGGGTTCGCATGTCGTGATCCGGGGCGAGGCATTCGGCGACGCCACGCTGAGTGAAGCTGCGCAGCTTGCAGCTTACTTCAGCCAGGCCAAGCAGTCGAGCAGCGTTCCGGTGGACTGCACGCTGATCCGGCATGTGCGCAAACCAAGCGGCTCCAAGCCCGGCTTCGTCATCTATGACCATCAGCGGACCCTGTTCGTGACGCCGGATGACGAGATGATCAAGGGACTGCCCAGCACGTTGAAGAGCTGAGTCCTCGGCTGGATTCCGTTAAGACTGGGTTGGTCCATTGCACCTGCACCTCCGGCCGCCAAATAAAACGAAAAAGCTTTCACGAATCGGATATACCGCTTTGTGAAAGCTTTTTTTTTGCGTTGGTTTGCACTGCCCGGGCTTATTCATCGGGTTATGCAGGTACGCTTTACAACGCACCTTCAAGCTAATGAAAGCTCTTTTGCCCCGGATTACCCGGACACATTATCGGCCAACCTATTAGGCTCTCTTTCTTTTTGCCCTAAGCCTTTAGTTGTACCAGCACATCCGCGGAGACCGTCACGCTTCCGAGATCGCCGTGAAAGATTACGCCGCCCCGCGCGCCGTGAAAATCCGAGCCGCCCGTTACCAGCAGTCCATATTCCCGGGCCATGGCCAGGTAGCGCTCCTCCTCTGCGGGGCCGTGGTCGGAGTGGTACGCCTCAACGCCGGCGAATCCGCCGCCGCCGAGAATGCCGCGCACCAACTCGTCGTCGCCGTAGAGCCCTGGGTGGGCAAGCACCGCCTTGCCCTTGGCTTCTGCGATCCATTGACTGGCTTCCTCGGGAGAAATGCGCGGCTGGGCGACAAATCCGGGCTTGCCCTCGGCAAGATATTTATCAAAGGCGTCGCGCATATCCACCGCCGCTCCGAGCCGCACCAGCTCATCCGCGATATGCGGCCTGCCGACGCTCTCGTCCGGCTTCAGTTCCCGGCCGATGCCCCGGACGACGGCCTCCATCGTAATGCCGATGCCCAGACCTTGCAACCGCTGGATGATGGCCTCATTTCGCGCGGCCCGGGTGTCCCTTAAGCCCGCCAGTCTGCTCAGGAACAACTCGTCCCGGAAATCCACAGAATATCCAAGGACATGGATGTCTTTGCCGCCGGCGCGGGTGCTGATTTCAACGCCGGAAACGACTGTAATGCCATACCGTTCCCCGGCCTCCAGCGCTTCGGGCACGCCCGCAACCGTGTCGTGATCCGTAATGGCAACCGCGGCCAGACCCTTTTCCTTGGCAAGACGCACATTTTCAGCCGGTGGCTGCATGCCGTCGGACGCCAGCGTGTGGGTATGCAGGTCGCAGAGGCCGGAAGATACGGACCCGGCAGTCTCGAACTCTTTTACCATTTCGCTCATCCTCTCTGTATGGATTCCAGCCGTTTCCTTTCTTCCCATTCCTCGCGCAGAATCCCCATTTTGCTTTAACAGACTTGTCAATCCTCCGCATGCTTGCGCAGAAAATTCAGAAACGTTACCGCGTGAATCGGCAGCAGCGTCGATTTATCATGTATCGCGTAAAACTGCCGCTTGAACGAAGCGCCCGAGACATTTACGATCTTCAGCAGCCCCAGAGCTACCTCATGCCTGACCGTAGAGGGGGACAGCATTGTCAGGCCGAGCCCGGCCTCGACCGCCGATTTGACCGCGCCAGTGCTGCCAAGCTCCATGACAACCTGCAGTTCTCCCAGATCCATCCCCTTGGCGAGCAGCTGCTCCTCCATCACCCGGCGGGTTCCCGAGCCCTGCTCTCGAAGCACGAAAGGAAACCGCAGCGCCTCTTCAAGCGAGACTTCGTCTCGGTCTGCCAGCTCATGATCCCCCGGCACAATCAGCTTCAGCTCGTCCTCCATCACCGGCTCGATTACCATGTCCGGGTGGGTGACCTCCGCCTCAATCAGCCCAAACGTGAGCTGGTGCTTGTTGATTTCCTCCATAATTTGCGTGGTGTTCATAATCTTGAGCATGACGGAAATGTAAGGATACGCTTTGCCAAAAGGGGCCAGAAGCCTCGGCAGCACATATTCCCCGATCGTCAGACTGGAACCGAGCAGCAGCCGCCCTTCCAGCATATGCGTATATGCCGCCATCCCCTGATCGGTCTCCCTCATCAGCTCAATACTGCGCAGCGCAAAGGGTAGGAGCGTTCTTCCGGCGTCAGACAGCACGATTTTTTTGGTGGAACGGTTGAACAGCTTTGTCCCGAAATAGTCCTCCAGCGCCTGCACCTGCATCGTCACGGCCGGCTGCGTCATATGAAGCGCCTGCGCCGCCGCGGAGAAGCTTCCTTTTTCGGACACGGTGTAAAAAATATGCAGCTGATGAAAATTCACGCTCGTCCACTCCTATTTATGCAAGACTTGGATTTCCGTAACTTCCTTCATTCTCAAAAAGACATGCAGCCCCGGCCGCATGCCTCTTCGCCTTATGTTTGTTCCGGTTTGTTACTACTGAAGCCCCTTTAAGGCTCCATTGAAGTTACCTTCTTTTCCGGCCGGACTGCATGAGAGATACTCTCCTCGAGCTTCGCTGACGGGCAAAATAGCTTTTCAAATCCCTGAGATCAATATTTTCCGACATTTTCCCGAGAAAGGATACGACGATCAGCTTGTAGAGCGGGTTTCCGTACAGATCGGCTTCGCCCGGCATTTCCACAATGCGCGCCGCCATCACAAGATCGTTGTCCACCACATACATTTCCGGCTCGCCCGGAGAATGCGGCTTCACTCTTTTTTGCTTAAGACATTGCCACAGCCAAAAAGCGGCCTCCTTGCCGGTCATTCCGTCCCCCTGGCTCCTGTCCTCGTAACGGCTTCTCGCGTGGGCCGTAATGACAAGATCGGCGATTCTATACTCGTTCAGCATCACATAGAACGGCTCGTAACCGCCCCGGCCGGCCATTTCCTTATCGCGCATAGCTATCACACTCCACAAAGGATCTTGGCGCGCATGTATTGATGCAATCTTACCACCATAAGAGCGGGATATACAAGTCTGAGGCCTGCGGCCGGGTAACTACGAACGCCTAGGCAAAGACTTCCGGCAGCGTACTGTCGTCGATCAGACAGCTGCCTTTGATCTGTTTGCATCTCTTTTTGAGACGCGCGGCCTCTGCGGAAATCTCCTCGATTGACTCGAACTTGCGATACCGGTTCGTTACGACGGAAACCGAAAGCGAGACGAGCGGAATTTCCTCATATTTACCCAAACGATTCTCCGCCAGAACGGACTGCTTCGTCAGATGCGACTCAGAGTAGAAGCTGTGGATCGTCTCGTCAAAAGCGCGCAGAACTGTCCGGCAGTCTTCGGAATACTGATGATGGTCCATCACGACGATAAAATCATCTCCGCCGATATGCCCGACAAGTCCTCCCGCGGGAGCCATACCACCGCTGATGATTTCCGCCGTCCATTGAATGAGCCTGTCTCCTTCTTTGAACCCGTATGTATCGTTGTAAGCTTTGAAGTAATCCAGGTCGAAATAAAGCACGCTGAACTGCTCCAATGACATGGATTTCTTGAGCCAATCGTTGATATTGACATTCCCCGGCAGACCGGTAAGGGGATTCAGGTAGCTCGCCGTCTCAGCCATAATCTCGGCAAAATGCAGCAGCAAATCTCTCACGCTAACTGCGCCGCATAACCGGTTGCCGCTCGTGACCACCACATCGTCGTACAGCTTATCCTCATCGCGGGCCATCGCCTGCTTGCTGACCTCCGTGATCGGACATTCGGCATCCACAACTAGAGGAGCACGGTCCATGACCAGCTTCACGGGTCTCTGCATATAGAGCGTGTAGCCGTATAAGGTTCCTATTTTTTGGTAAAATCTCACTCTCATGATCAATGCGACCGGATATTCGTCCTCGGTGACGGCTATTCCCTGAAGCCCCGGATTCTGCTTAAAAATACGATCCACGCATTCACATGGTGTACTCGGAGCAAGGTGCGGAATCGACTGGCATATTTCTCCTACATTATGCTGCATCAATTAGTGGCTCCTTTCCAGGACAGAACATTAAACAACGACGGGTATGCGTCCCGCTGCGGGAGAGGATTCCGGTCTTCCGACAAGATAACCTTGTCCGTAATCGATTGCCGCTTGCTGCAAATATTTCAGCTCCGCTTCGGTTTCGATGCCTTCGGCAATGACGCGGGTCCCCGACGCCAAAGCGTATTCGCGTATAAGTCCAAGCAGATGCTGCTGTTCTATATTCCCGTTAATGCCCCGGATCAGCGACTTGTCCAGCTTGATGAATTCCGGTTTCAGATATACAAGGGTCTTCAGGCTGTTATAGCCCGATCCGGCATCATCGACGGCAATCCGGAAGCCTTGCTTGCGGTAATGCGCCAGTGTTTTTTCAAAACCGACGTAGTCATGGACCGCCTGTCTCTCCGTCAATTCCAGAACGACGCGGGATGGCGTCAGTCCCAAATGCTTCAGCAAGCTGACGGTTTCACCGCTTTTGTAGCGTTCATCATTTAATACACCGGGACTTACATTGATAAAAAGCAGGGCCGAACCGCCAAAGCCAGCCACAGCCGCACTGCCTACATAACGGGTAAGCGACATCTTCCGGCAGTATCGGTCCAGCCTGGACGTGTACTCCGTTTTTGCCGCGAACTCATAGAAAATATCCGCCGAATGAAAAAGCGTTGATGCGGGAGGGCGGTTCAGCGCCTCATGCCCCATGGTCTCGCCCGTTGACAGCTCTACAATCGGCTGATAAAAGGTAGACAACGCTTCCTCGTTCAACACCCTTAATAACTCCGCGAGCCGTCTGAATTCTGTGATTTCTCTCTTCATCCTGTGGTTGATGTGCCTTAAATAATGCAATATGGGCGCATCTTCCATTAAGGATAGGTATGATTTGATCATATTCGCTCCTGCATGCTATTCGCCTAAATTTCCGATACTCTTCTAGAATAGGACCGCATTATTAACGGCGGATAAAATTCAGTCAAGTATTTCCACGAAAATAATCCGGTCGACCTAATTCCATAGTCCTATATTCATTTGCATGATCTCCCGAGTGAAGCCCGATGGTTCAAGTAAAGAATTATGCTCATTAACAACAAAACCAATCCAATTTGCAAATACCAACCTTCATAGGACAACATAATAATGAGTTCCCAACTGTTCGATGGGCCTGAGTTAGGTCCATTGCTTGCCGGATAGTCAAAAATGTAAGGGATTAATCCAATGACGAGTGAAATCACACCTAGTAGGGCCAGTAAAACAGCAATTTTTTTAATACTTATTCCCCCTGCAAAAAAGATAATATGCCATCATTAATATGCATCTAAAATAACATTATTTGGTATATATCTTCAAACGGCAACAAAAAAGGAAGAAGTCCAAAAGAGGACTTCTTCCTTTCCACACAAGAGCTTCAGACTACAGCCCGTAATATCGGGTCTTGTCCGGCACGTTGCTGTTATACTCCGTCTTCAGTTCATTCCGGTATGAGCGTTCAATCTTGCGAACGTAGGACAGCCTGCGCACGTTCTTCATGATTTCTTCCGCACGGTCCGTATTCACGTACATAACCGCGTAATGCATTTTTCGCGAAATGTAATGCAGTGTGCCGTATTTTTCCAGATTACGCGCGGCTTTTACATCGCTTACCCAAATGATATAACCTGTGCGTTCCGCAAACATGCGCTTCTCCGCCTTTCTGTCTAGGGCTTCCTTAGGCGTGTCAGCCGCAGGAGCATTTGCCTCCGCTGCCGCAGCCTCCGCCTTTGGGCAAGGGGTCGTTGCTTGGAACCTTGATGCTGTCCGAGACCGAATAAGCGATCATCTCCGACATGGAATGAAGCATATCGTCCAGCGCTTTCTCCGCCTGCTTGAACCGCGCCACTTCCTCGAACGTTTCGAGCTCGGCTTCCGTCTTGGCTACCTCATCCTTAGCCGCGTGATAGCTCGGATGAAAATGGCCGAACCGCTGAGTTTCCTCGAACAGTTCTTTCTTGCTCTCGAGCTTTCTGATCAAGCTCTGGATTTCGGGACTCGCGGCAATCCGCGTCTTCCAGTATAAATAATCCGTCACTTCGGCGGATCGGTTAATCATATCGCCCAATTCATAGGCGCCTGTCAGCACTTCAGCCATATCGACCGTGTTGTATTCCGCTACGCTCATGAATTTCATCTCGACTTCCGTAAATAATTGTTCCACTTTTTTTCAGGTGGACTATCCTATCATACCACAACCGCCATCCGCAGAAGAAGAGGGAAAACCGCGAAATACAGGAACGATCAACTGGATCGTGTCCCAATCGCCTGCGGATAGTTCCAATTCCTGAGGAGTCTCGCCAGTGAAGTCTAGCAAGCGGCCGGATACTCTCCATGCCCCCGGCATGATCCGCTCAGGGATGAATTCGCAGGGTCTTCCTTCCAGGGACAGTCTTACCTTCGTCCCCCATTTCAGCGCCTGCTCCATCAGCAGGCGTGCGGTGGAAGCGTGATACCGGCGCTCCTCCTTGATCCAGGCGGACGGCACTTCCGCCGCATCCGGCCACAGCTCCTCTGCCGACTCCGGCGCAGGAGGCATCTCGGCCTGCACGGAGACGCCGTGGCCCTCGGCGAACCACAACCCTGCGGCGGAATCGGCCGGCAGCGCATACCCGCTATCCCCGGTTTCAGGCGGATCAAGCCGGAACAATCCGCCTTCAGGCGAGCCTTCGCCGGCAGAGCCGGGCAAGCCTTCCTGCGGATACATTCCGGCTGAAGCCAGCTCCCTGCGGACCAGTTCCGCCCGGCCTTGGCTCACGGCGAAGTGGCGGGGGCCCAACCGCTCCAGGCCGTCCTTCAGCCTGGGATGTCCGGCGATCATCTCGGCATCCGTTTCACTCCTGCAGGAAAGCACCAGGGTCACGGTCAGAGCCGTCCGGCCGATATCCCGACCCCATTGTTCAAGAACGGCCCTCACCTCACCGGGCAGACCGGACTCCGCGTAATGCTCCAGCCATCGAATGACCTCATCGGGTGATATCCCTCTGGAAGAAGCCCTTTCCAGCCGATCCCGGGTCAATCTTAAGCTCCACATGCTGTCAATCTGAACCAGCTCCGCGAAGCAGGCCAGGCTCCAGCGAGAGCTGTAGGGTGTCTCCTCCGGGACAAGCACCTCAAGGTCCGGCTGAACGATAATACGCGCCTCTGCGGGTTCAATGGTTTCGGAAGACACCGATCGCTGGGGCTTCGCGTTCGTCCAGCGGAAGAATAGACTTCCGCCGGGATCGCTTCCGACATCAGCCCAGCCGAAGCCCGCGAGGCAGCGCAGCCAGGCGGCAGAAGCCTCTATAAGCCCGGGTCTTTCCCCGGGCAATGCCAGTCCTGTCGCTTCCATCCAGCCGACCGTATCGGCCAGCGAATACCAATGGCCAGGCCAGTATTCCGGCCTGCAGATCAGGCAGCGGAAATGCCTGTCAGCCGCCATCCGGCGGCCGTATCGCCGGGAAGCCGCGCGATACAGCAGAACGGACATTTCGCTTTCACTAAGGGCAAGCCACTTCTCAACGCCATTTCCCTCAGGCAAGAACGTTTGGTCCCGCCGTACCAGAAGACCCAGATGAAGCAGCAAATCGATGATCAGTACCGCAGGCTGAGGGTAATCTTCCGGATACGGCGAACGCAGATCAAGCCCTTGCAAATGTTCTTCATCCAGCTGCAATTTACAGGCGAGACGGCTGATATATTTTTTGTGAACGGCTCCTTTGGAAGTCAGCGGGAGACCTTCCTCTACGGCAAACAGCAGGGCAAGAAACAGCTCCCCCGCCAGACCCGGACCTGCTGCTACGGAAAGCCGCAGACCTTCCGGCTTCAAGCAATTGGGAGATACCGGGAAGAAGCGGCTATGCAGAGTATCCAGTCTTTCGGCGGGTATATAGAACAGCTGATTCCCCCCGATTTGCCTCATGGCGCCGATCCATCCGCCTCGCCGCAGCTCTGAGAAGGCCAATCTGAACTCCACCCGGGTCATATCAAGCGGACGGAACTTTTCCTCGACGCCCTCCTGAAACGGACGGTCTGAGCAGGCCGCGCAAATCTGTCTTAGCACACGGGATGCATCTTCGGACAGACGATGAAACCCGCTGCTGTCTTCGCTCGTCCAATGGTCCTTACAGGTTGTCATAACGATCCCGAAGCCTCCTGTTCATGGGGGTTTCCGCAATCCGGCAGCAGATTAAATTTCTGAGCGGCCGAGTCCAGTTTCTGCATCACTGCATATTCATATCCCTGCTCCGTCAGAAACAGCCGGCGCTTCAGCGCAAATTCCTGCTCTCTGCTGTCCTCTGTCACCAACGTATAAAAGAACGCCCGGTTGGCTCCCCGCTTCGGGCGAAGCACCCTCCCGAGCCGCTGGGCTTCCTCCTGCCGGGAGCCGAAGGCGCCGGACACCTCAATAGCGACTGAAGCATCCGGCAGATTGACGGCAAAGTTGGCGACTTTGGATACGATCAGCACCGGCAGTACGCCCGCGTTAAATCGGTTGTATAGCTCAATCCGCTCTTGCTGCGGCGTCTTTCCGGTAATCACCGGAGCGCCGATAATCGCCGCAAGCCCAGCCAATTGGTCAAGGTATTGGCCGATGACCAGTATGGACGCCCCCTTGTGGGCCTCAATAATTTTGACGGCCGTTTCAGCTTTGGCTGGATTGGCCGAAGCAAGGCGGAATTTCTCTTTGGGCGCCGCGTATAAATAACGTTTCTTCAGCTCCGGTTCCATCGGCACCTGAACCTCCACACACTGAACTGCGGCGATCCAGCCCTGCCGTTCAAGCGTCTTCCAAGGACAGTCGTAGACTTTGGGACCGATCAGGGAAAAAACATCCCCCTCTCTCCCGTCTTCTCTGACCAGCGTGGCGGTCAGCCCAAGACGACGGGTGGCCTGAATCTCGGCGGTGGCCCGGAAGACGGGTGCCGGAAGCAGATGCACTTCATCATAAACAATCAATCCCCAGTTCCGTTCGTTGAACAGCCCCATATGGGAGAAGCCTCCCTCTTTAGACGTACGGTGCGTCAGCATCTGATAGGTTGCGACCGTAACCGGACGCACCTGCCGCCGTTCTCCCGTGTACTCTCCCACGGACTCAGGAGACAGATTGGTCCGTTTCAACAGCTCCTCGGTCCACTGGCGTACGGAAGTTGCATTTGAGGTAAGGACCAGCGTCTCGCACTTTAATTCCTCCAAGGCGGCCAGCCCGACGATCGTCTTTCCCGCGCCGCAGGGCAGAACGGCAATTCCGCTGCTTCCGGAAATACCGAACCTTCGCGCCGCTTCCCGTTGGTACTCTCTTAGCTTAAAGGCCGAGTCTCCTTCCTTCCAGCGGATATCAAGCGCTTCCCCTTCATGATAGCCTGCCTGGTCCAGCACCGGATATCCGGCACGGGCCAGCTCCTGCTTCAGCAGCCCCCGGCAGGCGGCGCTTCCGGCCATTTCCAAACGCCCTGTTCTCTGGAATCCACAAGCTTCGGCAGTCTGCCTTACCTCATGCTCATTCAGCAGCTCGTCGCTGTCGCCGCGCAGCAGCAGTTCCCCGGAACCGTCCGACGCATGCAGTGTGAGCCTCCCATATCTGGACATCAGCAGCCTGATCTCATCCTCTAGACCGGAGGGCAATCCGCGTCCAGACCACTGCTCAAGGCTGTCGATAATCTCACCGGGATCCGCGCCAAGCGCAGCCGCGTTCCACAGCGTAAGCGGTGTGATCCGGTACGTATGATAGTGCGGCGGACTTTTGACCAGCTCCGCAAACACCGGCAGCCGGTCACGAACGGCGTCAAATTCCGGGTGGCGGCAATCAAGAAGCACTGTCCGGTCCCGGCGGACAACGCACGGCCCCTTGTCAATCACATTTATTCCCCCTTACGCACTCAAGCGCTGCACTATGTTCTATGTACAAGCCGGCCGGTGATTGATGCAAAGCAAGCGGAAAAAGCCCATCCCGGGCATCCGGGAATGAGCTTATAGATCAGTGATGTGCTAGTGCAGGCGATGCTGCTCGGAAATATCGCTGAGCGCTTCACCGGCATTGTCCGCAAATATATTGCGAACCGCCAAGTCGCCGATGGATACGACTCCGATCAGCTTCTTGCCGTCCGTAACCGGCAGGCGGCGAATTTGCTGCGAGGCCATCAGTTCGGCGGCTTCGTCTACCGTAGTGGATTGCGAAGCGCAGCGGATGCCGGTCGTCATTACTTTTTCCACCGAAGTGGAGCCCGAGTGCTTCTCAGCGTATCCCCGGATGACCAGGTCACGGTCGGTAACAACGCCGATAAGCGTATGTCCGTCCGCGAAATCCACAACCGGGATAAATCCGGTGTCGTTATCTTTCATTTTGACAGCCGCTTCATAAATATTATCCTGCAGAGTCACGGTAACCGGCTGGGTGGTCATAACTTCCTGGACTGTTTTCTTCAACGAAGAACCCTCCTTTTCGCTTGACGGACGGTCAGCCTTCGCCCGACAAAAGCCGAACGGCTCCTGTAAAACGCGCAGGCCGCATCCGTATTACGTAAATAGGTTCTCCGTTAACCGCAAAAATATTCGGCACTCATTCGTTCAGACAGGAATCGGCCATCGCGACCATCAGCTTGAGGCCATGAATCATCGCGTCTTCATCGAAATCGAATTTTGCGTGATGATGCGGATAAATCGCAGCCTTCTCCGGGTTGCCCGCTCCAACGAACATGAAGCAGCCCGGGACCTCACGTACATAATAGGAGAAGTCCTCGGCAGGCATCAGCTTTTCCATGACCGTCACCTGAACCGAACTTCCCAATGCTTCCGGAGCCACCCGGAAAAAGCGCGCCGCCTCTCCTTCATGATTCACCAGCGGCGGATATCCCATCAAATAATCCAGCTTCGCCTCCGCGCCGTAGGCCGCGCAGACTGAAGTTACCATCTCTTCGACCCTGCGCCTGAGCAGCTGCCGCGTCTCATCGTCGAAGGCCCGTACCGTCCCGGTCAGCCGGGACTGCTCCGCGACAACATTCTGGGCATACCCGCCTTGAAATGTGCCCACGTTCAGAACGGCCGGGCGCAGCGGGTCCACCGACCGGCTGACAATGCTGTGAAGCTGCGTCACGAGAGCGGCTCCGGCCAAGATGCTGTCGACCGTCCGGTGAGGCGTCCCGGCATGGCCGCCCTTGCCGATAATGTCGATAAAGAACTCATCCGCCGAAGCCATCAGCGGACCCGGCGCGCTCGCCACCGTTCCAACCGGCAGCGGCGTCCACAAGTGGAGCCCGTATACGGCATCTGCGCCTTCCAGCATGCCTTCGTCGATCATGCCGAGGGCTCCGCCCGGGCAGACCTCTTCCGCAGGCTGGAACAGGAAGCGCAGCTCGCCGCGCAGCTCTTCCTTGCGGCTGCTGTAATAGCTAGCCGCCGCCAGCAGAATGGAAGTATGCCCGTCATGACCGCAGGCATGCATAACGCCGTTAATCTCAGAAGCGTATTCGCATTCCTTCTCATCCTGGATCGGCAGCGCGTCCATATCCGCCCGAAGAACAACGATCTTGCCGGGGCTTCCGCCTTTCAATATTCCCGTAACGCCGTACCCTGACGCGCTTTTCTTCACTTCGATACCGAAGCTCTCCAGTTTCTCAGCCACAAAAGCCGATGTCTTCCGTTCCTGATACGACAGCTCCGGATTGCGGTGCAGGTGGCGGCGCCAGGCCACCATATCCGGCTGCAGGATTTCAATCGGTTTTTGCTCCATATTATCCATTCCCTTCGCATTGGCCGCTCCCATAGAAGGCCCCGCCTGTTTCCGGCTTGTCTCCTCATGAAGCGGCAGTCTGCTTTTATTGTAGCAGAAATGGCATTGTCCGGGTATTCCGTCCTGCTTTCAGCCCTTGCATAGCCCTGTCAAACATAATATCATGAGGAAGAATAAGGCACTTGCCAGGCGGGATCACTTGTTTGGATTTACATCATAAGGAGGTTGGCACGCCATGATTTTTGAGAACACGGGTCTTGTAGGGCTGCAAAGCGATCTTCTTTATCTGGATGAGAGCGCCGAAAAGGCGGGGTTCATCCGCTGGCAGTGGGAATACTACCGGGCTACATATGACTGCAAAATCGAAGACTCCGCGGGCGGCGGGGATTACTTTCTTCGAATCAATACGCGAGCCGTTGAGGGCAAGCTGGAGAAGCCGGATACCGTGCTGGCGATTGAAGCCGTTTACTTGGGCAAAGCGACCTTTCCCCACGGTCTGGAATACGAATCTCCGGTTCCTGAAACCGTGCTGAACACTGCCGGTGAACGGATTCTGGAACTCAAACGCCTTCTTGAGACATGAGAGCAGACTGATGATGAAGAAGAACGAAAGCCCGCCCGCAAAAGGAACACCCGATTTTCAACTCTTGATCCTGACACTGCTGCTTGTCGGATTCGGCCTGATCATGGTGTTCAGCTCAAGCTCCAGCCTTTTTTTCAAAAATGATCCGCTGTACTTTTTGAAGAGGCAGCTCGTATGGGTCCTTCTCGGAACCGTCGCCATGTTCGTCACCATGAATATTCACTACAGCAAGTTCAAAAAGTGGTATGCGCCGCTATTTATGATTACACTTATCCTGCTGCTGTTCGTGGCTTCGACCGAAAGGGTCAACGGAGCGCGGAGCTGGCTTAACATCGCCGGAATGGGCATCCAGCCGACAGAGCTTGCCAAAATATCGATTATCCTGTATCTGGCCGCTTTAATCACGAAAAAAGGCGAACGCCTGCGCGACCTGAGAAGCGGATATATTCCGGTCATGGTTATAGTCGGCATCGTCGCAGGTCTGATTATGATGCAGCCGGACCTCGGGTCCTGCCTGATTCTCGTCGCTACCAGTGGTCTTGTCATTTTCGCCGGAGGCGCGAGTCTGAAGCATATTTTAGGATCGGTCATGCTGCTTGTTCTCGGCGCGGGTTTGGTGTTGGGCGCGAAAATGGCGGTCGACTCCCTCTCCCCGGGCGTTGAACAGTCGGCAGCCAGCCATGATTACCGCCAAGGCCGGATCGATGCCTTTCTTGATCCGTTTCAGGACGCCGAAGGCGCCGGATACAACATCATTCAATCTCTAACGGCGCTTGGGGAAGGCGGCCTCGGGGGCGCCGGGATCGGAAAGGGCGTTCAGAAGCTGCATTACCTGCCTTACCCATACACGGATTTTATTTTCGCCGTGATCGGAGAAGAGCTTGGCTTTACCGGCACACTGCTGTTCCTTCTGGTCTATCTCTATTTTCTATGGAGAGGCATTCTCGTGGCCCTAAGGTGCAAAGACCCGTTCGGAACCCTTGTGGGCATCGGCGTTATGGGCCTTATCGCTATACAGGCCTTCGTCAATATCGGCGGTGTCACGAAGACGATTCCGCTGACCGGGGTCACGCTTCCTTTCATCAGCTACGGCGGCTCTTCGCTGCTCGTTACGATGCTGTCGATGGGCATTATCCTTAACATCTCGCGGGAAACGGCCCGTCCGATGAAGGAGGAGCATACGAAATCGGTCCGAATCACCCGATCGGTATCCCGCTAATGATTTCGCCAAGGCTTATACATTCTTATATTTGAACAAAAGGGTGTCTCTTTCCTACCTTGACGGTACGGAAGAGACACCCTTTTTCTATGCCGCTTGATCGGTAAATCCTTTCGTTCGAAGGATCTGTATTACGAAATTTCATCGTTCTTGAAAGCAACGCCTTCCACCTTGACATTCACTTCGACGACTCTTAGACCTGTCATGCTCTCTACCGCTTCACGTACGTTCTGCTGCAGCATGCGGCATACCTCGTGAATCGGTGTTTCGTACAGTACGATAATCCGCAGGTCAATCGCCGCCTCCAGCTGTCCCACTTCGACGGTAACGCCTTTTTGCACGTTTTTGCCGCTGAGACGCTTGGCCCAGCCTTCCGACAATCCGCCTGACATGGCTGCGATTCCCGGAGTTTCCAATGCAGCCATTCCGGCAATTTTTGAGACTACGTCATTAGAGATTCGAATATTTCCCTTTTCCAGTTGAAGTTGTTCCGCCATGCCCTTTCCCCCTTACACTCATTATCAATTATTGTAATTCCTAAACAGGCCAAAATGCAAATGTCATTATGCGCGTTCGTTTACATACAGGAACAATTTGGGTATATTGAGATACATACATAAAATTGATTGGGGTGTGTTTGAAATTGAAAAAATGGATTTCGCCGTCGCTTCTCGCCATCACCTTCTTACTAAGCGCCATCGGACATTACGCTAACTGGGATCACACCATTCAATTCGTCCTGTCCGCCATCGCTGTCGTATTCGTAGCAGGGTTCCTCGGCAGAGCAACGGAGAGCGTAGCCCATTATGCCGGACAACGGCTGGGAGGGTTCCTCAACGCAACATTCGGCAACGCCGCCGAGCTGATTATCGCTTTTTTCCTCGTTAAAGAAGGGTTATACGACATGGTAAAAGCGAGCTTGACCGGCTCCATCATCGGCAACCTGCTGCTTGTGCTGGGTCTCAGCATTTTCGCGGGGGGCCTGAAATACAAAGTGCAGAACTTCAATGTGACGCTGGCCGGGATGAACGGCTCCTTGATGATCGTGGGGATTATTGCCCTGTTCGTTCCGGCTATGTTCCTGAGCACGCATTCGATTACCGAAGGGGAAACCGACATGCTCAGCCTGGTCGTCGCAGGCGTTCTGATCGCTTCCTACATTGCCTGGCTTATATTCTCTATGATTACGCATAAGAAATATTTGGACGACGTCACCGATGATAAAGAGGAAGAGCTTCCGAATGAGCATGCTCCTGCCTGGTCCAAAGGCAAATCGATTCTATACCTGATTCTGGCCACCGTCATGGTCGCGTTCGTCAGTGAATGGCTGGTCGGCACGCTGGAGAGTCTGACTGAACGCTTCGGACTCAGCGAGCTGTTCGTCGGCGCCTTCCTGGTTGCGATCATCGGTAACGCCGCGGAGCACAGCGCCGCCATCCTGCTCGCCACGAAGAACAAAATCGGCGCAGCCGTCGAAATCGCGGTCGGAAGCAGCTTGCAGATCGCCTTGTTCGTGGCGCCAGTGCTTATTTTCGCCAGCTATTTCACCGGCAATACGATGGATATCGTATTCACCACCATTGAGCTGGTCGCGATCGCCGTCGCTGTCTTTATCGCCAAGTCGATTACGCAGGACGGCGCGACCAACTGGTACGAAGGGCTCCTGCTGTTAGCCGTCTACATTATTCTCGGCGTTTCTTTTTACCTCGTATAAGGGTAAAGACGACAAAAATCGCGCATGTGGTCACATGCGCGATTTTTTTTATGACGGGTTAGTCCGGTGTATTATTTTTGAAAGAAGAACCTGCCTATTGCTTCGCCTTCTCATTCAGCATTTCATACAATACCGCCAATTCCCGTTCGAGTTTGCTTACAATTTCTTTGCCCGTAAGCTCCGATAGCAGTCCCGCTCTGACCGCGAAGTCGACTTCTCTGGAGAAACCGTACATTTGAGTATCCAGTACTTCCTCATAGAGAGGGCAGTAGCGCGTTGCCAGATTCTCCATCTGCACTTCGATGAGCTTCTGAATCTTATCGGCGTCTTCTTGCAAAAGAGCGACAGCCTTGATATTCAGTTGTTCCTGCAATTCCGACGAAGTCATGCATCTTCCCCCCCATGTCCAAATTTACAGCTCCGGCACTATTGATTTAATATTAGTCGAAATCGGTTCCCAATACAAGAATGCACTTGGTTCACCTGTATTAAAAAGCCCTGCCGGTCCCGGCAGGGCTTCTGAATAACGGATATTATTCCTCGACGACGGTAAACTTCAGACCATGCTTGGCAAATACTTCGCTCATTGCCTTCTTCGCATTTTCGGCATCCGCTCCGTGCACATGCAGTTCATAATTCTGGCTCGCTACCAGAGTCGTGAACAAACCGAGAATGCTTTTGACGTCGATGTACTTGTTGTCAGCCTGAAGAACAATCGATGAGGCGAATTTACTCGCTGTTTGTGCAATTTCCACGATTGCTGCGTTGTTACTGTTTGTGGACATGTGGGATCCCTCCGCAACTGATTTTAGAAATTTATATGCTGTATAATCATTTCCATGATACATTGAATCCGCTTACCGACGCAAGGATTTATCTAATATTTATCCTTCTATTTCAAATGCTCCGGGTTGAGAGCTTCAAGCTCCGGTATGACGAACAGGCCGTCTTTGCGAATGAGTCTGTCGTCAAAATAAATTTCCCCGCCGCCGTACTCCGGCCGCTGGATCAGCACAAGATCCCAATGGATAGAGGAACGGTTGCCGTTGTCGGTCACCTCGTACGCCTGGCCTGGTGTAAAATGCAGGCTGCCGGCGATTTTTTCATCGAACAGAATATCCTTCATCGGATGCAAAATATACGGATTGAACCCGATGGCGAATTCGCCGATATAGCGCGCCCCTTCATCCGAATCCAGAATATCGTTAAGACGGGCGGTATCGTTGCTGGTTGCTTCGATAATTTTGCCTTGTTCAAAAGTAAGCTTGATGTTCTCAAACGTAATGCCGTTATATACCGTTGGCGTGTTGTAGCTGATCGTACCGTTGACCGAATCGCGTACTGGCGCGCTGTACACTTCGCCGTCCGGAATGTTTCGATGACCCGAGCATTTCTGAGCGCCGATGCCTTTGATGGAGAAGGAAATATCCGTTCCCGGCCCCGTGATCCGCACCTTGTCCGTATTGCTCATGAGTTCCGCGAGCGGGTCCTGCGCTTTATCCATATTGGCGTAATCCAGGTTGCAGACGTTGAAGTAGAAATCCTCAAAAGCTTCCGTGCTCGTATTGGCAAGCTGTGCCATGCTGGAGTTCGGATACCGCAGAACCACCCATTTCGTATGTTTTACCCGCTGTTCGCTATGTACTGGATGGGAATACAGTGAATTGTAGAGACGCATTTTCTCTTCGGGCACGTCGGACAAGTCGTTGACATTCTCGCCGGCACGGATGCCGATATACCCTTGCATTTGCTTCATGCGGTTCAAATCGATCTCCGCCCATGTACGCAGGCTCTCTTCAGTCGCGGTCATCAGCATGCTGCGCAGCACGGAACGGTCAATTAGCTGCACAAATGCACGGCCTCCGGCCTTGCCGATTTCCTCAACAATCGCTTTTACCAGATCGCGCTCGCTGCCGATCATTTCGACCAGCACATTCTCTCCCGGTTGTACATTTACGGAGTAGCCGACCAGATTTTCGGCCAATTTCTGAATTCGGGGATCTTTCATCTCTGTTCTTCCTTCCTTCGCCTAGCTTTTTATTTCTTGTTCTTTCCAAAATTCAGCATGCTTCCTTATTGTAGCACGACCAATTGGAAGCGCAAGTGGAGCGCCTTGAACGCCCTTCTTTTAGCGGTATCCATAGAAGTCTACCCGCGATACATACGTCTCCCGGCGAGTCTGTCCCTTTGTTGTCATGTATGTGATTGTCCGTTGTCTGGACATGCTCTTGGGCAAATTGCGCCGCGCATCCACCTTGACATGGTAAACGGTCTCCACCGCAGCATTGTTCAGTCTGCGCTCCAGTTCTCCGTTCTCTTTCGACCAAAGCGTTTCCAGCTTGGAGAGTTCAGCTCCCGTCCCGGCTCTCAAATCCGGCAAACGGGAATATGCCGCGCGAATTGCTTCCATCTCTGCCTTCAGCTCGGCAGCCAGCTGGTCCTGGGCCTGCTGCGGGGCAAGCTCTATTCTCAGCAGGCGCATACCCCGTCCCGCTCCATCTTCATTCGTCACCATTTTGCTCATGCTCTTGAGCTCTTCAAGCTGACGGATGGGGTTCAGGCCCGGGAGAGGGTTGACGGACCGTTCATCGCTCTCTGGAAGCACCTGCCATGCTCCGTTTCTTTTCTCCAGCCTGCTGTAAAGATTCGCTCTGGCCGACTGCTCCGTAAGTACGCCTCGTGTATTCGCAGAGTCCGGCAAAAGGGTGTACAACCGCAGGGTGCTGTGATGGTTCATCTCCCCGCCGTAATAGACCGATCCTTCAGGCAGCTGCCTGCCATCAACCAGAAGCGCCGCCTGTCCCTCGAAAGTCACGCCGTCAGTTCCCGTCAACCCGGCCAGCGCCAGATTCAGCATCTCCCCGGCCGGTTTCCCGTCCATCACGCCGCAGCCGCCGGTTAATCCGCAGAGAATCGCCAGCAGCACCGCCGCCCTTTTGGCTTGCGAAATCATCATAGGCTCCATTCCCTCTTTTCATCACTTAGTAACTATATCGTTTCCCTGTCGATGGGGCTTATGCAAAAGAAGCCCTTGAAAACGGGGATTCCCGTCTCCAAGGGCGCTATCTCATTCAATTCATGCTTTCGATCTCTCCCGAACTGCGGTCTATCATAATTTTGTTGCGGCCGTTGTTCTTGGCCTCGTACAAGGCCATGTCCGCTCTGTAGAACAGAGAGTCCAGGCTTGCCTGGTCCTGCTCCGTCCAGTTCCACTCCGCAATGCCGCAGGATATGGTAACGCTCGGGTTCGTCTCCTTCTGAACCCGCTGACGGATCCGTTCCGCTACGGAATAGGCCTGCTCGGCACCGAGCTGCGGCAGATAGACCGCCAGCTCTTCGCCGCCCCACCTTGCGGCCAAATCCCCCTGACGGATCGACAACCGAAGGATATCGCTCACCTGCTTCAGAATAAGGTCGCCCTTCTGATGGCCGTATGTATCGTTCACCGATTTGAAATGGTCTATGTCGACGACGACAAGGGTCCCGCAGAAATCGCCGTTCTGCTTCTCCTTAATAGTCTGGTCGAGAAAATGCCTGGCGTATAGTCCGGTTAACGTATCCCTGTTCGCCAGCCGGTGGACCTCCGCATGCAGCAGCGCATTGCCCACGGCAAGGCCGATATGTCCGGCCATCGCCTGGAGCAGCCGGAAATTATCATAAGTGAAATAATGCGGCTCCCTGTGGGACAGCATAATCGCTCCCCGCACCTCACCGCCTACACTGAGCGGAGTGGCGATTAGCGACTGCGATTCAGTCAAATCCATCAATTGGGACTTCGTTCCCGACTGATCCGGGTATTCGGGGATGATGACCGTTTCGCCGGAGGCGTACACCTTTCCGCCAATTCCTCTGTCGACTTCAATCAATTCATTAATCAGACCGGGATGGTTGCAGGCGACCGCTTCTAACCCGCCCCGCTCCTCGTTATAATGCAGAATGCAGCAGTAATCGGTTTCGAACATTTTCATCAATTCTTCAAAAGCCGCCTCAAACGTCTCGCTCAGCCCGAGGTTCTGATTAAGCCGCCGGGTCAGTTCATTGGTCATCCGCAGCTCGCGGATGAGCTGATTCGAACGTTCGTACAGCTTGGCGTTCTCAAAAGCGGTTCCCGCGGTTCCCGCCACCATGGACAGAAAAGGCAGATCCACTTCCGGCCAGGCGGGACTAAGCATCACCAAGTGAAACACGCCGTATACGCCCTGTTTACCGCCAAGGGGCAGACCGATCTCCACTTGCCTGTCATCCTCAGTATATGGCCGCAGCGCCATGCTGCCGTCTTTGAATGCCTTTATCCGGACGTCCTCTTCCTCCAGATCAAGCGGAAGCGGCTTCACCTGCGGATGCGAGCTTCGGTGATCCTGGGACATGTACAGCGTCAGTCTGACGTCCGGATACATCGTCATTATGCTCGCTATCACTTCCGTCAATACGGCATCGACATCGATGTTATCATGCATCCGCTGCACGATCTGGAACAGCAGGGTACGGCGGCTGCTTTCGCGTTTGGCATGAATATGTACATTTGCAAGATCAGCTACAAACATATGTTCAAACTGCCTGTAGAAGCAGGTGACGTAGTGCCGTGCCATTTCTTCGGCGGTATTGCGTCCACCACTTGCAAAATGCTCAGCCGGCATCGCACAGCCGAAGAGGGCAAATATTTCCCCCTTGGAGCGCGTAGTCATTGGCATTACAAAAAAAGCCGTTTCGGCTCCATTCTCCTCAATCTGAAGCGTACACTCCTTAGCTGTGCTTAGGCTTAAAGTAGCAACCTGCTCCCACAAAGAGTTGTCCGGTTCACTAACACCGCCGCTGCCCACAAGCCATTTGCCCGCATAATCGAACACGCACCATTTCCACGATTCCGCAAAAGACATGGTGGAGCCCCTTTTGTACCATTCATGAAAACTGTCCACAATCAAGCCTGCGGTGTAAGGAAAATCATGTCGATTGACGTCCATTTTCCTGAGCCACCCGGTTGGATCTTCGGAGTTCCATTCCGGCATCTGGGCGTTTCGCATCAGCGCATGGCTTTCCTTATGACCATAAGCTTTCTGCTCTGACATAATGAAGGATCCCCTTTGCATCCCAAATAGTAATCCGCTACTGCCTTAATTAGCACTATTTTACTCTTTTCCCGTCTGTCTTGCATCTGATTTTCGGTAATTCCGGGACTTTTTTTAGGCCCAAAGCCCTAAATATGAAAAAACTCATAAACTTCGTAAGGTACACTTGACTTGAAACCCTATTTTCATATAAAATTTATTGTTGAACAAGACTGTAACAAGTCTTCAATTGGGCGTAACGTTGTGTCACCCTCACGTCTTTCGACTGCAGCGGGCAGCGGCTGAACTTTCCCTGCGGCGCGGCTCCGAATCGGTATGCCGCATTTCGAAATACGGCGCAAATAGAGCCCTGATGAAATTTCAATTAAAAAGGAGTCTACTATAACATGGCACGTTACACCGGACCTAAATTCAAACTCAGCCGCCGTCTGGGCATTTCCCTGAGCGGCACTGGCAAAGACCTGAAACGCCCTTTCCCTCCGGGACAGCATGGCGCTAACCAACGCAGAAAAGTAAGCAACTACGGTCAACAGCTTCTGGAGAAGCAAAAACTGCGCCACATGTACGGTTTGGGCGAAAAGCAATTCCGCACTTTGTTCCACAAAGCTCACAGCTTGCAAGGGATCGCGGGCGAAAACTTCATGTTCCTGCTTGAAAGCCGTCTGGACAACCTCGTTTACCGTCTTGGCTTTGCCAACTCCCGCGCTGGCGCGCGTCAATTGGTATCGCATGGCCACGTAACGGTTAACGGCAAGAAAGTCGACATCGCTTCTTACCGTGTAAGCATCGGCGACGTTATCGGCCTTCGCGAAAGAAGCCGCGCTTTGACTTCCGTTAAGGAAGCCCTGGCAAACCGTTCGCATCTTCCGGCATACCTGGAATACTCCGACGCTGCAGTGGAAGGCAAGTACATCCGTCTGCCTGAGCGCGCCGAGCTTTCCCAAGATATCGACGAGAAGCAAATCGTCGAATTCTACAACCGTTAATATTTGCTGGATACGCATATATTGCAGCGAAAGAGCCTCCGGATATTCCGGGGGCTTTTTTGTGTTTCCTGCATATTCCTAGACATGTAAAAAAGAAGGAGAACCGGACGCCAAAGTCCGTTCTCCCTCTTTGAATGCAGCTCACCAGCTGCGCTTGTATTCAGCCTTAGCTCTACTCCAGAACCAGCTTGGCAAATTTGCGCTTGCCGACCTGAATAATATCCCCGTCCTGCGGAACGATCTCTGCGTTCGGGTCGGTCAATTTCTCTTCGTTCAGCTTGACCGCCCCCTGCTGAACGCTCCGCTTGGCCTCTCCGCCCGAAGCGGCCAGGCCGATCACCGTAAGCAGCTTGGTCAACCGGATCGACCCATCGCTAAGCTCATTTGCTGGCACAACCGCCGTCTCGATATCGTCCGGCAGCGCACGCTGCTGGAACACGGTCACGAAATGCTGCTGTGCGGCATCCGCCGCTTCGGTGCCGTGGTACATTCTGACAAAGGTGTGCGCCAGCCGCATTTTAGCATCGCGTGGATGGACCGTCCCCGCTTTCAGGCCTTCCTCCAGCTCCTTCAGCTCCTCGTTGCCAATGTCGGTCGCCAGCGAGTAGTATTTCAGCATCAGCTCATCCGGTACGGACATCGCCTTGCCGTAGATTTCATTCGGCTCTTCGTCGATGCCGATGTAGTTGCCAAGGCTCTTGCTCATCTTCTGCACGCCGTCCAGGCCTTCAAGCAGAGGGGTCATGATCGCGGCCTGGGTGTCGACGCCGTATTCTTTTTGCAGCGTCCGCCCCATCAGCAGATTGAACTTCTGGTCCGTTCCCCCGAGCTCCACGTCGCTCTTCAGCGCCACGGAATCCATACCCTGCATCAGCGGATAGAAGAACTCGTGAATGCTGATCGGCTGTCCGCTCTGATAGCGCTTCGTGAAATCGTCGCGTTCCAGCATACGCGCAACCGTAACTTTGGCCGACAAGCCCACGACATCCGCAAAGCTCATCGGTCCGAGCCATTCCGAGTTGTAGTACACTTTGGTCTTCTCAGGATCGAGAATTTTATGAAGCTGCTTCTTGTACGTTTCCGCGTTCCGCTTCACATCCTCCTCGGTAAGCTGCTTGCGTGTTTCCGATTTGCCCGTCGGATCGCCGATCCGTCCCGTGAAATCGCCGATAATCAGCTGCACCTGATGGCCCAGCTCCTGAAATTGGCGCAGCTTATGCATGACGACCGTATGGCCCACATGGATATCCGGAGCGGACGGGTCCAGACCCAGCTTGACATTCAGCGGCACGCCCGTGACGACCGATTTCATGATTTTCCGCTTCAGTTCCTCTTCCGGCACAATTTCCACGACGCCGCGCGCGATAATCTCCAGTTGGCGCTCAACCTCATGCTGCTGCTCCTGCGTTAATTCTTCCCACTTCATAATAGCAACCCCTTTTGATGTTGATACTTCTAAAATAAGAACGCACAAAAAAAGCCTCCTCTTCATCCCAAGGGACGAGAAAGAGACTCGCGGTACCACCCTAGTTAAAGCTCTAACCGTCATTGACTGTATCGTGACGATTCCAAGCCTTCGCTCGATTGAAATAACGGGCGCTTGACGTACCCGGTGCCGGACTACTGGGACTTGGGCCTTCAGGTCCATTCCGTTCCCCCGGACGGCTCCGGACTGTAATTCAAAAAGGATCCGCTATCGGTTTGCACCACCCACCGACTCTCTGAAAATCCGGGCTTCCCTTCTTACTTCTGTCCTTCTCTGCCTTTAGAAATATCCAGTTGAATTTATTTATATCACAGGATCTTTTGAAAAGTCAAATATCTGCAAATACCGCCCTCTTCCTACAAGCGCATTCAAAATCGTCAAATTGTGCTATAATAATTCCGTTAAAAGGAGGATGTCGATGTCTCAGGAAAATATGAAAAAAACAGCGACGGACATTCGCCCGCGAAGATCTTGGCTGCGCAGGGTCGGTTCCGTCGTGAAATGGATGTTTATTCTGGGCGTAATGGGCGTCCTGTTCGCCAGCGGTGCAGTTGGAGGCTTTATCGCTTCCATTGTAAAAGATGATCCGGTCCGCTCCGAGAAAATGATTCAGGAAAAGGTTGGAGAGAACGTCGTGACGGGGTTCGCCTACTTCCGCGACGGCATGCCGATCGGCCAGCTCCGGACGGAGGAAGACCGCAGGCTGGTCGCCTACAAGGATATTCCCCAGCTGGTCATTGACGCTGTACTCGCGATCGAGGACAACCATTTTTACGAGCATCATGGCGTGGATATCAGCGGCACCATGCGCGCAGTCAAGCAGAAGCTGCTGAACGAATCCGTGCAGACCGGCGGCAGCACCTTGACCCAGCAGCTCGCCAGACGAGTATTTCTTAATCTGGATAAAACGGACGACCGCAAGGTCAAGGAAATATTGCTGTCGCTTCGGCTGGAGCGTTTTTTAAGCAAAGAGGAAATATTGACGGCATACCTGAACAAGGTGCCGTTCGGCAACGGTTCCAATGGCTATAACGTCTACGGTATCAAAGCGGCGGCGAAAGGGATATTCGGCATCGATAATTTGAACAAGCTGAATGTCGCCCAAGCGGCCTACCTGGCCGGCCTCCCCCAGCTTCCTTCCGCCTATTCGGCGTTCAACGGGTACGGGGAATTTAACGAGGCTGCTTTTAAACGCGCGCTCGACCGCCAGCACCTGGTCCTTCGGCGCATGCTGGAGGAGAACAAAATCTCTTCTTCCCAGTATCAGGAAGCCCTCGCCTTTGACATTAAGAAAGCCCTTGCCCCGCACACCAAGAAGGCTTACGTCACTTTTCCTTATCTTATGATGGAGACGGAGCGTCAGGCAGCCGCGATCCTGCTGTCGCTTGAGAACAACAATCAGGAGACCGCAAAGGGCGGTTCACAGCTTGAAGAGGCCCGCCAGCAGCTGCTGACGGGAGGCTACCGCGTATACACGACAATTGATAAAAAAGTATACAGCGCAATGCACAGCATCTCCGATGACAGCAGCAATTTTACCAAAGAGAGCAAAAGCAAAGGGCTTGAACAGACCGCAGGCATGATGATCGAGAACAAAACCGGCGCGATACTGGGAATGATCGAAGGGCGTGATTTTAATGTCGAGAGCATGAACTACGCCACCCAGATGGTTCGACAGCCCGGATCGACAATGAAGCCGATAGCCGCCTATCTGCCCGCTTTAGAGTCGGGGCTGATCCAGCCGGCCAGCATTTTGGACGATGCGCCTATCATTCTGAAGGATGGCGAGAAAGGCTTCCACATTCCAAAGAACGCCAACAACCGCTATCAAGGGCTGGTAACGGCGAGGTATGCGCTGAACAACTCGCTGAACCTCCCGGCGCTGAAGCTGTTCGACGAGAAGGTAGGCATCAAGAACGCCTGGGCTTTTGCCAAGAAGCTGGGAATCACAACCATTCAAGACGATGATTACAGCGCGCAGACCGGCGTTCTCGGCGGATTGAAGTATGGAGTATCCGTTGAAGATCTGACCAATGCTTATTCCTCTATTGGCAATAAAGGCCTGTTTAACGATGCCTACATGATTGAGAAGATCGTCGATTCGAAGGGCAACATCATTTATCAGCACAAGCCTCAGCCGGAGCGTGTATTTTCGGAGCAGAGCGCTTATCTGATGACAGACATGCTCCGCACCGTCGTTACCGACGGCACCGGAAGCACCGTCAAGAGCAAGTACAAGCATTTCAAAAATATTCCGATCGTCGGCAAGACCGGCTCGACTCAAAATTATGCGGATGTCTGGTTCATGGGATATACCCCGGATATCACGCTCGGCATGTGGGTCGGATACAAAGAGCCGATCAATACGCTGGAGGGTAAAACCCAGCGGAAACAGGCGCAGACCTTGTGGGCCAAGGTTATGAACGCCGTGATCGACAAAAAGCCGGAACTGTTCAAGACAAAGAGCTTCACCAAGCCTGAAGGTATCGTCAAGGAGACCGTATCGGCGTACAGCGGCAAACTGCCGACCTCACTTACGGACAAGTTTACGACTGATATTTTCAATGCAAAATATACGCCGAAGGACAGCGACGACGGAATTTCAAGAGCGAAATACATTACCTACCAAGGGGTAAATTATATTCCGCGGGATGGAACGCCTGATGATTTTCTGAAGGAAAAGATCGTTGTTTCCAGAGAGAAGCCGATCGAAGAATTGATCAAGGAACTGGAAGCAGCCTTCAAATCCATGAAGGAGCATGAACCGCTGGAGTACTACCTGCCCGAGGATGCGAAGTCGGACGTGCCGACAGAAGTCGACCCAAGAGTCGACGACGGCGCCGCTCCGGCGGCGCCCGGGAATGTAGAAGTCTCTTACGACACCGGCAAGGCCGTCATCCGCTTTGCGCCGAGCGCTTCCCCCGATGTCGTGGGTTACCGGTTATATTCTTCCGTGAATGGCGGACCGTTCCAAAAGGTGGCGGTGCTCCTTGCCGGTGACGGCACATCTTTCACTACGGGTACCCCTGCAAGCGACTTTGCCGTGTTTTATGTGACGGCTGTGGATGTGGCAGGGAAAGAAACGTCTTCGGGGAATGTCGGCGGAGGTATGCCGACGCCTGAGCCGTCGCCTAGCCCAGGAGACGTACTTTTCCCGCCGGATACGGGGGCAACCCCTGGGGATCAGGGTCTTCCTGATCCGGGGCTCTTTCCTGGAGGGATCGGCGACCCCGGAGCGACCCCCATCCAGCCGGGTCCAGACGGTGGGCAGGTCACTCCGCCGGCCGACGGCAACAATCCGGTTAGCGGCGGAAGTAACTCCGCTAACTAAATAACCGCCATTTCCTTATCTGGCGGACCTTATAATGAGTAGACGGTTGACGCCGCCCTAATGGGCTTAGCGGTCAACCGTCTTTTTTATGGCTCGTTTACGCCTCTAATCCTCTATCGTCGAGAGATCGCCTGCGGGCAGTTGAAGCTCCCACGCTTTGAGCACGCGGCGCATGATTTTACCGGACCGGGTCTTCGGAAGCTTATCTTTGAATTCGATTTCCCTCGGCGCGGCGTGGGCGGATAACCCTGATCTCACAAATGAAGCAATTTCCGCCTTCAGCTCAGGTGATGGGATATATCCTTGCCGGAGTGATATAAAGGCCTTTACGATTTCTCCCCGCAGGGTATCGGGTTTGCCAATAACACCGGCTTCCGCAACCGCAGGATGCTCGATCAGCTTGCTCTCCACCTCAAACGGCCCAATCCGCTCGCCTGCGGAGTTAATGACATCATCAACCCGTCCCTGGAACCAGAAATAACCTTCATCGTCCATATAGGCAGAGTCCCCGGAAATATACCAGCCGGGTATGCGAAAATACTCCTCATATTTGGCGGGATTATTCCAAATCCGGTCCATCATGGACGGCCAAGGTGTTTGGATGGCCAGATTGCCCATCGTATACGGCGGGAGCTTATTCCCTTTGTCGTCCAGAATCGCAGCCGTAATGCCGGGAAGCGGCCGTCCCATCGACCCTGGTTTGATATCCATTCCGGGAAAGTTGCAGATGAGCTGTCCGCCTGTCTCCGTCATCCACCATGTATCATGAATCCGCTGGCTGTACACTTTGTCACCCCAACGGATAACCTCGGGATTGAGCGGCTCACCGACTGAGAGAATATGGCGCAGACTGCTTAAATCGACGCCTTTCAGACTTTCGGTTCCCGCACTCATCAGCATGCGGAATGCCGTAGGAGCGCTGTACCATACCGTTACTTTATTACGTTCAATCGTTTGGTACCAATCCCGTGGACTGAATCGGCCGCCGCGCACAACATTCGTCACACCGCACAGCCAGGGGGCAAAAATTCCGTAAGAGGTTCCAGTGACCCAACCGGGGTCGGCGGTGCACCAGTAAATATCATCCTCACGCAGATCGAGCACGACTTTGCCGCTATAGTAATGCTGGATCATCGCGCGCTGCACATGGTAGACGCCTTTGGGCTTTCCCGTAGAACCTGAGGTATAGTGCATTATCAGTCCATCCTCGAGGCCGAGCCACTCCGGCTCAAGCACCGTAGACGCGGAAGCGCATTCCGTTTCATAGTCAAGCACATCATTTTCAGGGTCCGAGCCCCCGCCCACAAGAAAAATATAACGCAGCTCCGGAAGCTCCTCACGTTTTATACGGTGCAATAAATCCGGGGTAGTGACCAACGCGACAGCGCCGCTGTCCTCAAGCCGATCCTTGACCGCAGTTTCCATAAACGCTTCGAACAAGGGTCCCGCAATCGCACCGACCTTCAGGATGCCGAGAAGACTGAAATACAGCTCAGGCTGCCTGGGCATAAACAGAAATACCCGGTCCCCTTTTCCGATCCCGTATTTGCGGAGGACATTACCGAAACGGTTCGACTTCTCCTGCAAATCGGCAAACGTATAGGATTCGTCCCGTGCAGAATCACTGTACAGAAGCGCCGTCTTTTCTCCCCTTCCCTCACGGACATGGCGGTCGACCGCTTCATAAGCCATATTGACCTTACCCGTGTCATACCAAGTAAAGTTGCGCTCCACATCCTCCCACTTAAAATGGGCGACAGCCTGATCGTAATCAGCCAAATTCGGATTCCGCGCCCGTCCCGGTAAAACATGATGATGAACCTGCCCCATTGCCTTTGCCCCCTCTCACATGAATGGTATAAGTTCCAATCACTTCAAGCACCATTGAAGTCAAGCTATAATTATGAACTTTTTATGTCGAATTCAAGTATATCATAGCAAACGCTTACAATCCATCCTTTGTTCATACCAAAAAGAGTCGGCAATCGCCTATTCTGCTATGACTTCTATCGGGTTCGAAAATGCCGCTGCCCTCCTATGAGCTGTTCAGCAGCGTACGGGAGGGCAGCGGGTTATGTATTAAGGCAGCATATCCAGTATGCCGCTCAAGATTTCATGGGACTTCCGGGACGCGGTCACTGTAAATTCCGAGAAGCTGACATCGGCTGAGCCGTCGGCCTTATCGGACATGGCGCGGATCACAACGAATGGAATACCGTTCATATAGCATACTTGAGCCAGCGCCGCTCCTTCCATTTCCGCGCAGGCACCTCCCAGCTGCTCCCGCAGCATCGCGACCGTTTCGTGGCTGGCAATAAACTGGTCCCCCGAAAGAACTCTCCCTGTCACATAGCGGACATCCAGCTTCCGGCAAGCCCTCTCTGCAAGCAGCACAAGTTCCGGATCGGCCGAAAACTCAGAGGTCTCCTGGTAGGGAATCACCCCGCGAGGGAAGCCAAGCGCCGTTACATCCATATCATGCTGCAAGCACTCGGAAGAGATGACAATATCTCCAACTTCAAGGTCTGGATGCAGCGCTCCGGCCACGCCAGTAAAGAGTATCTTGGCAGCGCCGAACGCATCGATCATAATCTGCGTGGTGACTGCGGCATTAACTTTTCCTACTCCCGATTTGGAGACCACAACGGATTTCCCGCCGATGTTGCCTTTATAGTATGTAATCCCCGCCTTTTCAACAGCTTCGCTGTGCTCCATATTTTCCAACAGCAATTTGATTTCTTCATCCATAGCTCCCATGATCCCGATGACCGTTTCCATCAACTGGCCTCCCTTAAAATAAAAAGATAGGTGATCGCTATCGCTCCTACAGTTCCAAACTTCCCCTTCGTTACTCCTTACACTGATTACATTTTTGAAGTTCATCTTATATAGCATAAAAAGCCCCGTGAAGGAGCTTTTTACTTTAAGTCTATTCTACTTATCCAGGTGTAAACCGCCCGGCAGCCCCATCAGGGGGATGTCCATACTATTCGTTAACGTGGCTGACGGACAGTCGCAGAATGGTCTCATGCGGCAAAATGACGCGCGGATTCTCTACGGTCTCCTTCTTCATCAGCTTGGTCAAAAGTCTCATGGCCACGGCGCCGAGGTCGTACATCGGCTGAGCCACCGTCGTTAGCAGCGGACGCACCATGGAAGCCATGCGGATGTTATCTACACTAATGATCGAGAAATCGTCTGGCACTTTCAGCCCTTCGTCCTGAATGCTGTGAATGGCGCCAATCGCCATTTCGTCCGTTGCGGCAAAGATCGCCGTCGGCTTCTTCTTCAGCCCCAGGAAATACTTCATCGCTTCAACGCCGGATTCATAGCGGTAATTTCCGATGCGCACAAGATCTTCCTGGTATTCGATACCGGCGGCTTCAAGCGCCTTCTTGTAGCCCTGGAAGCGTGAAAAACCATTGGCCGGGTCATGCAGTGTGCCGCTGATCATCGCGATTTCCCGGTGACCATGGCGAATCAGCGTATTGACCGCATCGAAGGCGGCCGCTTCATGATCGATATCAACCGAAGGATAGGTCCCCTTCTCATCGCTTGTCGCGCACAGCACAATTGGAACGGCCGAAGTCTGGAAAGCGAGAATATGCTCATCCGTCACGGTGCCGCCCATGAAGAGGAGTCCATCCACCTGCTTCTCGAGCAGGGTGTTGATCACGCGGATTTCCTTCTCCTTACGCTTGTCGGCATTACACAAAATAATATTATAGTGATACATATTGGCAATATCTTCGATTCCGCGGGCAATTTCCGCAAAAATCGAATTGGATATATCAGGAATGACAACGCCGACAGTTGTCGTTTTCTTGCTGGCAAGACCTCTTGCCACGGCGTTGGGGCGGTACCCCAAACGTTCGATCGCTTCATACACCTTCTTGCGGGTTTGCGGTTTCACATTGGGATTGTTGTTGACAACCCGTGATACCGTTGCCATAGATACGCCTGCTTCACGCGCTACATCGTAAATGGTTACCGTCAAATTACTCTCTCCATTGCCATAAATTTTATCGTTCGACCTAATTAAAATCATGATACGATAATTTGTACTTTTGTGCAATGATAACGCTTCAATTTCCTTTCAGAAATCTATTCAGTTCGGAAGCAAAGATGCCGAAACAGGGACTTGTTACACGGTTTCTTGTTATTTTTAACAAAAAGCGCCGTGATTGTCTAGTTCCGGATACCTATTCTTCTCTTCATTGCACATGCCATAAACAGGACCTTGGCGATCATCGTTTACCGGCCGATTTTCCGGACTTTCACGCAGGTATCATTGAACAGGTTGTAAGGCTTCCGCTTTAATCAGATTTCCTGCTAAAACAGAAATGTAACCTCTTTCTTTATGGTATCAAAAATCGACGAAAAAATCCAATGTTTCTGAAAAATTTTCATTGTTTTGCATAAGGGATTATACAATTCGGGATACGGTATGCGGGACCAGTCTCAGCAGCCTGTCCTCAAGCTCCTCCATCCACTTCTTATCCGCTGCTTCGGACGCAATCCGGAATAAATCCAGCAGCAGATCGATCCTCTCGCTCAACGCCTGCTGAACCGCCTGTTCCAGAACTTCCACTCTTCCCCCGTTATCGTTAAAGGTGTCATTCACTACGGAAGCCCACTCATTGTGTTCGGTAAAAGAGAAGCGGCTTCTCTTGGGATTCCCTCCCAGCTCTTGAATCAGCCGGCTTAAATCGTTCTTGACCGCCGGATGCGGCTTATACTGGAAGCAGGACTGGCACATAAAAACAGGGACATTGGTTATTTTCACTTTGCCTTTATAAATCAGCGTATGCATATGTATAATCATCTCTCCGCCGCAGCGGCAGGTTTGATGCAGTTGGCCTTCATTGTACATGATCACACCTCAACAAATGGTTATTAATAAGGATATTCGCAGCTGCCTGCGGACAGACATTCTGCGCTGGTCCAAACGAATGGATGCATTAGATTTATATTCGCGTTCTCCTGTAAAAAACCTTCCTGTTTGCATAAAATGATTAAATTACCATTTATGATAGTAAATTCTACTATGCGGATGACTTAAAAATTTAAATTTGCTACAATAATCGGGATTACGTTCTTAAGAAGGGAGCTAAAGTCAAATGCGTCTGGACGGAAAAAAAGTAATTGCACTCGTAGACGATGAATTTGAAGATTTGGAGCTTTGGTATCCTGTCTACCGGGTAAGAGAGGAAGGCGCGGAGGTACATCTTGCCGGCCTTATTAAAGACAAGACTTACGTAGGCAAATATGGTGTTCCCGCAACCGCGGAATACTCCTGGGATGAGCTGGACGCTGCCGATTACGACGGCATCCTTGTTCCCGGCGGGTGGGCGCCGGACAAGATCCGCCGCTATCCGGCGGTCCTCAAGCTGATCCGGGACTTCAACGAGTCGAAGAAACCGATTGGGCAAATCTGCCATGCCGGCTGGGTACTGATCTCCGCCAAAATTCTGGAGGGCGTCACCGTAACCTCGACTCCTGGCATCCGCGACGATATGGAGAACGCCGGAGCGATCTGGAAGGACGAGCCGGTCGTGGTCGACGGCCATATCGTCTCCGCCCGCCGTCCTCCCGATCTCCCGCCGTACGGCAAAGCCTTCTGCGACGCGCTGGCCGGGAAATAACGAAATGAAAACAGCCTTTAGCCCTCGTTTTGTAAAGCGGGCCGAAGGCTGCTTTTTTATTAACTATGCGAATTGGGGAACTGGCAAGGTACAGGGATAGATTTTGCGTGATTTGACAATATAAGAAACGGGGCAAGGATACACCGCCTGCAAAACCATGGATAGAAGCTGTAACGGAACTAAACAATAAACAGACCAATGATTATGCCGAAATGGAGGATTTTATAGCCTATGTTCATGCATAAGATGTTGCTGATTTTTCATTTGTTCATCTTATCCAATCCAGTCACCACGGCAGAGCCTCCTCAAAATCAAGAAAAAATATCGATTAGGATCGATCCTCTGTACCACCAACTGTACCTGTACTCGAATAGCCAACTTATCAAAAAGTATACAATCGCTCTTGGTAAACCCGAAACACCGTCACCTGTAGGCGAGTATGTCGTTATTAACAAATACAAAAATTGGGGGAAAGGGTTCGGCACCCGGTGGATAGGACTTAACGTACCCTGGGGAACCTACGGTATTCATGGTACAAACAGGCCCTATTCTATAGGCCATAATGCCAGTCATGGATGCATCCGGATGCACAACCATGATGTAGAGGAGTTATATGAGTTTGTACGAGTGGGGACCAGGATAAGCTTTGGAGGGCATGTTCTTGGGAAACTAGGCGAAAATCCCAGAAGTTTGGCAAAGGGGGATAGCGGCGGTGACGTTCAAATCATTCAATACCGGTTGCGGAGCGCTGGATTTTACAATGGTGAATGCAATGGCAGGTTCAACAGCACAACCGAAATAGCGCTCAAACATTATGAAAAAAAGCATGGGCTGCCCGTTGATGGCGTTGCCGGATATCACGATTATTTACACCTCGGGTTGGTTGAATGAAGCTAAAAAGTCCGGCAACCATGCCGGACCCCCAGTTCTCTATATTTTGAAAGGTTAACCGTCGATTGGTTAAGCGTCGCCCTTAACGACAGGCTGTATGATCGCCTTGTCGAGGAACTGCGTGAGCTGCCGCTCGCTCTCCTCGGCAGCCCGGCTGCGGAAGCAGAGTTTGGCGATTCTTCGGGCCTCGGAGGCCGCTGTATTCAGTGTCCGGTGCTTGACCTTCAGCAGCGCTTGAGGCGACATGCTGAGGTCACTTACGCCAAGCTCCAGCCACAGGGGAAGCGAACGCTCATCGCCGGCCAGTTCCCCGCAGACGCTGATGCCGATACCCGCTGCTTTGGCCGCTTCCACAGTCATGCGGATCATCCGAAGCACAGCCGGGTGATACGGATGGTACAAATGAGCGATCTGCTCGTTCATCCGGTCAACCGCCAGCACATACTGCACCAGATCATTCGTACCGATGCTGAAAAAGTCCACCTCTTCCGCCAGGAAGTCGGCGATCATCACCGCGGCCGGCACCTCGATCATGATGCCAATCTGCAAATTGCGGTTGTAAGGAATGCCGCGCCGGTCCAAGTCTTTTTTCACTTCCTTAAGCACGGCCTTGGCCTCCCTTACCTCCTCAATTGAGGAGATCATAGGGAACATCATTTTAATGTTGCCGTGAACGCTCGCCCGCAGGATTGCCGTCATCTGCGTCTGGAACATGTCCTTCCGGTCAAGGCTGATGCGGATGGCGCGGTAGCCAAGGAAAGGGTTCTGCTCCTCAGGAAGCTGAAAATAATCCAGATGCTTGTCTCCCCCGATATCCAGCGTTCGGATGACAACCGGATGCTCTCCTACCTTCTCCGCCACAAGTTTATATACCTCATATTGCTCCTCTTCGGTCGGAAAACTCTGACGGTCCATATACAAAAACTCTGTCCGGAACAGACCGACGCCCTCGGCGCCGTACTTCAACGCCAGATCCAGCTCCTTCACGGAGCTGATGTTGCCGGCCAGGCGCAGCTTTACTCCATCCCGGGTCTGAGCCTTCACTGAGGACAGAAGCTCCAGCTGTTGCCGTTTCTCCCGTTGTCTGTCGCGAACAATACTGTAATGTTCGGTTGTAGCTTGGTCAGGATTTACATAAAGATTACCGTTGTCCCCGTCGATAATCAGCAGCTCCCCGGTCTGGATCGGGCTGGAGAGCTTGCTCTCCAGGCCTGCCACCAGCGGGATGCCAAGCGCACGGGCCATAATGGAAGAATGCGACGTCATGCCTCCCATCATGGTCACAATACCAAGCACGTAAGCGGGATTCAGGTGGGCCAGCTGGGAAGGGGAAAGCTCTTTGGCCACCAGAATGTAGGGCTGGGTATCTGAAGGCAGCGTGACCTCAGGCGCCCCCAGCAGATGCTTAAGCAGCCGGTTACCGACATCCTTGATGTCGACCGCCCTCTCCTTCATGTATTCGTCATCCAGGAGGTCGAACATGGCCACAAAATGATCGATGGCCTCCTTGACGGCAACCTCCGCCGCCTTGTATTGCCTCTCGATGATTCCGCGGATTTCGCTCATGAATACCGGATCGTCCAGAATCGCCAAATGAGCGTCAAAAATGCTAGATTCCTCGGGGCCGACGACTTCCCTGAATTCTTTTTTGATAAATTCGAGCTCATCCTTGGAGGTGCGTATCCCTTCATATAAACGCTCAAACTCTTTGGCCAGATCGACCGGATTCACCTGCGTCTCCGGCATGCTCCATTCCCAGTTCGGCAGAACGAAGGCCTTTCCGATGGCAACACCCGCTGAGGCGCCTATACCTTGTATCATGATTCTACCCCTCCAACATTGCTTTCGTGCAATACGACGGACATCACCGAAGATTGCCCTTTTTTCACAGTTTTAAACGGAGCGTAGCTCCAGGATTTGACGCGTTCCGGATTAGTAATCACCATCGGGGTGGCAAGCGATGAGGCATGCTCTTTCAGGTATTCCAGGTCGAATTTCACCAGCAGCTGGCCGGGTTCGACGCTGTCCCCTTCCTTGATTTCCGATTCAAACGGACCTTTCAGCTGGGAGGTATTGATGCCGATATGCATGAGCACCTCGAGTCCTTCCGGCGTCGCAATGCCGATCGCGTGCATCGTGGGATATATATGCATGACTTTGCCGAATACCGGAGAGACGAGCTCTCCCTTTTCCGGAATGAAGGCGACGCCGTCTCCAACCAGCTTTTGGGCAAAAATATGATCGGGGACCTCTTCGATCGGCAGCATTTTACCCTGCATCGGGGCGTTGAACAGCACCTGAGGCAGGTCGCGGAGCATGAGCTTGTCGATTTCCTCGCGGATCAGCTCGGAGTACGTGCCGAAGACGACTTGCACATTGCCCCCGCCAAGCTTGATGATGCCTGCAGAGCCAAGGCTTTTGAGCGCTCCAATGTCGATCTTGCGGTCGTTATGCACCGTAAGCCTCAGCCGGGTAATGCAGGCCTGGACCTGCACGATGTTCTCCTTGCCGCCAAGTGCCTGCAAGATAAGCGGAGCCTGGTAAGGGATATTCCCCGCCCAGTCGCCAAGCTCGGAGCCTTCCTCCCGGCCTGGAGTCGGAATCTGAAAGCGGCGGATCGCCCAGCGGAACAATTGGTAATAGACCATCCCGTAGACGATACCGATCGGGATCAGCAGCCAGGCGCGCCGGGCCAGATGCAGATTCAAGAAAAAGTCGATGGCCCCCGCCGAATAGGAAAAGCCGTGATGGATGCCCAGCGCATAAGTCAGGGCCATGGCCAGTCCGGACATAACCGCATGGAGGGCGAACAGGTATGGCGAAGCGAACAGAAAGGCGAATTCGATCTGCTCGGATACGCCGGTCAGGAAGCAGACCAGCGCCGCGCGCATGAACGTCTTTCGGATTTGCGGCTTCAAATCTTCCCGCGCTTCCTGAATAATTGCGAACGCAATGGCGGGGAGCGCAAACATCATGATCGGAAAGAGCCCAGCCATGAAGCTGCCAGCCGTCGGATCGCCGGCAAAAAACCGCGGCAGATCGCCCTGAACGGCTGCGCCGTCCGGCGTTGTATACGTTCCCAGTTGAAACCAGAACACATTGTTCAATATATGATGAAGTCCAAAGGCCGTGAGCACTCTGTATAACACGCCGTACAGGAACAAGCCGAAGCCTCCTGTCCTGTCGACAAAGCGGAGCAGGTCGTCAAGACCGTGCTGTATCATCGGGGAGACGCCCAGCATCACCCACGCGAACAGAGCGGAGAACAAGCCCATAAAGAGCAGTACAAAACGCGATCCCCCAAAAAACTGGATCGCCTCGGGAAGCTTGATATTCTTAAAGCGGTTATGGGCGATGCCGGCAACAATTCCGAGCAGAATGCCGATCAGCGTCGCGGGCTGCAATGTGCCGTCTCCCAGCTTCATCACAATCCGGTCATAGGTGAACATTCCCGCCAGCGCCGCAAGTCCCGCGGGCCCGGCTTGATTGGACAGCCCCCAGGCGACCCCTACCGCAAACAGATAAGGCATATAATAAAAAATCCCCTGTCCCGCATAGGTTGCCACTTCAGCTACCGAAGCCAGCCCCCAAGCGGACCATGGCAGGCTTCCCAGGCTGAGCAGAATGGCCGCCGCCGGCAGCACCATGGTGGGAAGCATAATGGCTCTGCCCAGCTGCTGCAATGATCCGAGCCAGTTCAAAATGGATCTCTCCTTTCATACTACATTGAATGGTACGGCCTGTGTCCCGTTTTGTCAAAAGAATAAGTCGGCACATTTTTGTATTATACCATAAAATTCCATATCATTCGATTGAACGTGCAAAAGCAGGCACAAAAAAACGTCCCTCCCTCTCGCTCAGGACGTTTTCTCTTCACTGACGTTACTGCGTTTTCCGGGTCCGCCCCTGCATCGTAATCGCTTCTTCCACCTTGATGCAGCGGTCCATGATGGCCGTCATTCCCGCCTCTGCGGCGATTTCGGCCGCTTCCTGGCTGACAACGCCCTGCTGCAGCCACAGCACTTTGGCACCGATCGCTGCGGCCTCCCGGGCAAGCTCAGCACAGAATTCGCTGCGGCGGAACACGTTGACGATGTCGACCGGTTCAGGAATCTCGGCAAGCGAATGATAGCACTTCTCCCCAAGGATTTCGCCATCGACCATCGGATTGACCGGAATAATACGGTAGCCTTTGTTCTGCATGGCGTAAGCAACCATATAGGAGGTCCGGTCGCTCTTGTCGGACAGACCCACGATGGCGATGTTGCCTGCGGAAGCCAGGATGTCTCCGATCCGCTCCCTGGACGGATTTTCAAAAGCCATACATTTCAGCCCCTTTGTTAAGAAGTTCCTTCTGCCGCTTTTATTTTACCCACTCCACATCCGCGCCAAGCGCCTTCAAATGGTCAAAGTACTGCGGATACGATTTGGCTACATGATGCGCATCCTTAATCAGCAGCGGCTTCGCCGCGCGAAGTCCGACGACTGTGAGGGCCATAATGACGCGATGATCGAAGTGCGCGTTGATCGTAACGCCACCTTCGACGCCTTCCGGTCTGCCGTGAACGATGATCTCGTCCCGCCGTTCTTCGACCTTCGCCCCGGCCTTGCTCAGCTCGGCCAAATAATCGGTGATGCGGTCGCATTCCTTGTAGCGTAAATTCTCCACATTATAAAATCTGGAGGTCCCTTCCGCGAACACGGCGGCGGCAACCATAGCCAGCACGGCGTCCGTAGCCGCATCTCCGTCGAATTCGACCGCCTTCAGGCGTTCATTCCCCTGTACGTGCACCGTTCCGTTCTCGTGGGTAAGCGGCACTTCCATCATACGCAGCACGTCGATAATTGCTCTTTCCCCCTGCCGGCTCTTCTCGGCGAGGCGATGAATCTTTACATCGGACTTTGTAACGGCGGCGGCGGCCAGTACGGCTGCCGAGCCGGGGTAATCCCCCTGTACGGTATACGACTTGGCCTCATAAGACTGTCCGCCCGGCACCTTGAACGACATATAATCGTCGGCCGCGTGAACTACGATACCGGCCTGCTCCAGCACCTCCAGCGTCTGGCCTACAACCACTTTCGATTTCAGATCGTTCAGGACGATAATCTCACTGTCTTCCTCAAGCAGCGGCGTCAGAAACAGCAGCGCGCTCAAATACTGGGAGCTGACCGCTCCGGAGACGGTAATGCGTCCCCCTTTGGGGTTGCCGCCCCGGATAGTGATCGGAAGGCGGCCTTCGTTATGCTCGACCTCAACACCGAGCTGGCCGAGGGCGTCGATCAGATCGTCATGGGGACGCTTGCCCAGTGAGTCGGGGTATGTATTCACAAAGGTCACTTCCGGGCACAGGGAAGCTACCGCCATCAGGAAGCGCAGCACGGCGCCGGCATTGCCGACATTGAGCTCCTTAACGTCTTTGGGACGCCGGCCGAAGCCTTTGATGACAATCTTCTCGTCATCCTCCGTAAGCTCGGCTCCCAGATCGCGGATACAGCGGCGGATCGCGTCGCTGTCCTCGCTGTGCGCCGGGTGATAGATGGTGCTGGTTCCTTCGGACAGCGCGGCGACCAGCAGATAGCGCGTTGTATAATTTTTGGAGGAAAGTGCTCCGATTTCCCCGTTTAGTACCGGCGTAGGCCTTACAATAACGTCCATGTTTCTTAGCTCTCCTTATATATTGAATATATTGATTGGTGGATACGGTCACAGTCATCATTTGACAGAGTAATCCGTCCTTATGATATCATTAAACCATTCTCGTCAAGGAAAGAGGTCATATCCATGAATGGTATTCCCCAAATTACCGCCGAGGAATTGCATCAGCGCCTGGAATCCGGCGAAGAATTGGTCCTGATTGATGTCAGAGAAGCCGATGAAGTAGCCCTTGGAATGATTTCGGGCGCTCAGCATATTCCGATGGGCGACATTCCGTACCGCATGTCCGATATCCCCGAGGATGCGGAGGTTGTTTTCATATGCCGTTCCGGCTCCAGAAGCCAGCGGGTATGCGAATATTTGAGCTCCCAGGGTTATGACCGCGTAGCGAACTTCAGCGGCGGCATGATCGGCTGGTACGAGCTGCTGGAGCATTAACCAACATGCTTAAAAGCTAAAACGCGGTAGTGCATTAAAATATCCTGACACACTTGTGCCGCTGTAAGGCTGCTTGTATCCACTGTGCAGTGCGCGAAGCTGTAGGCGTCCTTACGTTCTTCCAGAATGCGTCTGACGCGCTCTTCCGCATTGCCGGCAAGCAGCGGCCGGTTGCTGTCGCCGTTTACACGTGAGATGATCTCCTCCGCCGTTGCTCTGAGCGCTGCGACGACTCCGTTCTCCAGCATCAGCTGTCTGTTCGCCTCGGCCAATACTGCACCTCCGCCCGTGGCGATAACCTGTCCTCCGGTCTGAAGCGTTTCCCGCAAGCTTTCCGTCTCTACTGTCCGGAAGTAGCCTTCTCCATCCTTTTCAAAAATCTCGGCGATGCTTCGCCCTTCCTTACGAACGATCACCTGATCCAGGTCGACCAGTTCAAATCCCAGTTCCTCGGCAAGAATGGCGCCTACCGTCGACTTCCCCGTTCCCATCATTCCGATCAGAATCAGATTTTTGGCGTCCGTTGGCCTGCTCTGCCGCTTCATGTCGTCTGCCGACATAACGATCACCACCCCTAGTTTGAGACTTTATCGTAATTTTAGACATATCATAACACAGGGTGAAAACTCAGCACAATGCTTCGTCCATCCGATTATCCCATGACCTCATAAAAAAGCCCGGAAGAACCGCCAGAAGGCGGACTCTTTCCGGGCTGTGAGGCGTAGTATACTCGACTTTATTCGGATTGCGCTTCGGCGATCCAATCGTGGTGGAAGATGCCTTCCTTGTCCACGCGCTTGAAGGTATGCGCGCCGAAGTAGTCGCGCTGCGCCTGAAGCAGGTTCGCCGGCAGACGCTCCGTGCGGTAGCTGTCGTAGTATGCCAGGGCGCTCGCAAAACCAGGAACCGGAATGCCGCGTGTAACGGCTTCGGCAACCACTTTGCGCCATGCATCCTGGTAAGAAGTCATGACGTCCTTGAAGAACGGATCCAGCAGCAGGTTTTTGAGCTCCGGATTGTTCTCGTAGGCGTCCGTAATGTTTTGCAGGAAGCGGGAACGGATATGCAGCCGCCGCGCCAGATTTTGGCGAGATTGCCGTATTTCAGGTTCCAGCCGTATTCATCGGAAGCGACGCGCAGCTGCGCGAAGCCTTGAGCGTACGACACGATCTTGCTCGCGAACAGCGCTCTGCGGACATTCTCGATGAATTCAGCCTTGTCGCCGCTGAACGGCTCCCCTGCTGGACCGCTCAGCACCTTGCTGGCTTCCACGCGCTCTTCCTTCATCGCGGACAGGAAGCGGGAGAAGACGGATTCGGTGATCATGGACAGCGGCACGCCGAGATCCAGCGAGCTTTGGCTTGTCCATTTGCCGGTGCCTTTTTGGCCCGCCGCGTCAAGAATGACGTCGACCATCGGTTTGCCGGTCTCCGGATCATACTGTGCGAAGATGTCCTTCGTGATCTCGATCAGGTAGCTGTCGAGCTCGCCTTTGTTCCACTCGGCGAAGGTGGCATGCAGTTCTTTTTCATCCAGTCCCACTACGTCCTTGAGCAGCTGATAAGCTTCGCAGATAAGCTGCATATCGCCGTACTCAATGCCGTTATGCACCATTTTGACGTAATGGCCGGCTCCGTCCGGTCCGATATATGTACAGCAAGGTTCTCCGTCCACTTTGGCCGAGATTGCTGTGAGGATCGGTTCTACCAATTGATATGCGCTTTCCTGACCGCCAGGCATAATGGAAGGTCCTTTGAGCGCGCCTTCTTCGCCGCCGGATACGCCGGTGCCGATAAAGCGGAAGCCCTTCTCTTCGAGTTCCTTGTTACGGCGAACCGTATCCGGGAAGTAGGCGTTGCCGCCGTCGATGATGATATCGCCTTGATCCAGATGCGGAATCAGTTGCTCGATCGTTGCATCCGTCGCTTTGCCCGCCTGAACCATAATCAGGATTTTGCGCGGAGTTTCCAGCGATTGCACAAATTCTTCAACGGAGAAAGTGCCTGTCAAATTCTTGCCTTCTGCTTCTTTGAGAAGATCATGCGTCTTCTCGGGGGAACGATTGTATACCGATACGGTAAAGCCTCTGCTCTCGATGTTAAGAGCCAAATTTTTGCCCATTACAGCCAGGCCTATGACGCCGATTTGTTGTTTTGCCATCTGGTCCTCCACCCTTTTTACACTTTTAATTTTGTGTGAAGCATCAAGAGATCAATTTCATTGACAAAATGCATCTTTGATGAAATTTGACTCGCAACGTAACCATTCTAACGTTTTTTTCACCAGAAGTGAACCCCTAAGGGAAATTGCCTCGCAAATCGAAGACACCCCTTTGCCAGAGGTGCCCGAATCATGCTTGATAAGAACTGTATCTACCATTCCAATTTCGTTAATTCCTTCATCAAAAATGTGAGTTTTTCCTTGGAAAGCTTTGCCTGCTGCTCGTCCTTGCGGGCCAAAGCGGCGCTTAGCCGGTCCAGCTCCTCGTCGACTTCGATTCTGCGCTCGCGGATTCGCTCTTCGCCCAGTGTTGAGTAGAACATTTTCGTAAGTTCCTGATCGGACAGCATAGGGCCTTTCTGATAGAGCACCCTCTGCTGATAGCCGGATATCTCCACCAGGCGGATGACCTCGCCGAACAGGATGTTCTCGATGATGATTTGACGATCGCGGAACCGCTTGACGATGGCATGCCCGCGCATATCGCCAATCAGCTTCTCCATCCATTCCGCCAGTCGGGCATCGCGAATCATGTAATCGCCCACCAGCTTGTAACCGTCCCTGATCCGCTGAAAACGGAGCTTGATAAGCTTGCGCCCGGTACGGACCGATATGACAAAAAGATTATCGCTCTCGCTCCAGTATAAGGAATAGCCTTCCTGGATCAAATCCTTGATCAGATTCTGAATATGCATACGGTCAAACCGGAGCTCCAAATTGCAGTACTCCACCTCGTCGTTCTTATTCACGGCACTCCCTCCTCTATGCCTTGGGATAGCAAAACCGACCTTGTCATTTGCGTCTTGTGTGTTTACGGAAGCCGTGACTGCCGCCGGTAAACACAAGCGGCCGCGGGTAAAGATTCTTTGCGTTAAGCCTACACTTATTTTATACTTCAGTTTATGTAGCGGGAACTTGGTTTATTGACTATTTTTACCCGCTCCCACAACATTCCAAACGCTTTTGCCGCGGATAAATAGCGCGCATTATAGCGAAATCGGAACATTCGCATAGAGCTTAGAGGTGACAGGATTTGACGTTTAACGGATTTACAGCAGAAGATTTCGAAGTATTTGCCATAGGCGGCCTGGAACCGCGGATGGAGGCTCTCATCTCCAGGGTACGGCCCAAGCTGACGGCGCTCGGCGACGAAGTCGCCCCGTTTCTTTCCGCCTTAAGCGGGGAAGAAATGTACCCTTATGTGGCCAAGCACGCCCGGCGAACGGTGCATCCGCCAAATGATACCTGGGTGGCCTGGGGGCCCGGAAAAAGAGGCTACAAAGCGCTCCCCCATTTCCAGACGGGAATGTTTCACAGCCATCTGTTTATCGTGTTCGCCATCATTTATGAGAGTTCGAACAAGATTATTTTCGCCGATGCGCTCTCCGGCAGCATTTCTGAAGTCCGTAATCAGCTGCCGGGAAATTATTTCTGGTCTACGGACCATCTGGACCCGCACGGAACCCCGCAATCGGACATGGACGATGAACAGTTCGCCCGGTTGACGCGCCGTCTCAAGGAGGTCAAGAAAGCGGAGGTCACCTGCGGCCTGCGGATAGAAAGCAGCGATCCCGTTCTTCGGGACGGCCCAGCGCTTCTCAAGATCATCGAACAAACCTTCGAGACGCTGCTGCCGCTGTACCGGATGGCGTTCTAAGGGGATTTTTTCATCCCCCGGATTTCTTCAAAAAAGAAAGGCAAAAACCGCCCGCTCACCGTAACATAGGAGAGCGGGCGGTTTGTATTTGGGGCACGGCTTTCAGGGGGAAGCTCCACGCTCAAGACCGCGTTAACTGGAGTGCCTCGTTTTTCCGTTTGGTGCGGCGAACAATCGCCAGGTGAAGGAAGAACAGCAGCACCATGACAAATGAGCTGGCTATAAAGGGTACGCCGTGCCCGACCGAATCCCAAAGCTTGCCCGATACGATGGGACCGGCCACCATACCGGAGCCCTGTAGGGTAAGAAATATTCCCCATACCGTTCCGCGTTCGCCTTTGGGCACCTGCTTGGCTATGAAGGCGTTCCATGCGGGCAGGATACAAGCATAGCTGATCCCGACCAGAGCGACAACCACGAAGACATACGGTAGGCTGCGTACGTGAGCAAAGGTGGCGAGCGAAGCAGCGGCCAGCAGGAAGCCGGTATTGAGAAACGCCTCAGTGCCGATCCGGTCGACCAGCTTGCCCGCCGGAACCAGAGCCAGCACGGTGATTCCGCCGCCGGCAATCAGCAGGAGATTGAACTGGATCGGCGATAAATGCAGCTCCGTCCGGGTGAACAGAGTGACGACCGGCGTCATCAGCCCGATGGCGAACGCCTGCAGGAACAAAGCCGGGTACAGCAGACGGCTGACCCTCAGCGATTGTTTAAGCTGAAGCAACGTCCGCTTCAGACTCGCGAGCGGGGACAGCTTCGGACGGGCCGCTTCCGGTGCTTGGGTTCCGCGCGTCACGGCATGTACCCCATGGCCGATCCGGGCGGGGAGCAGCAGGGCGACGGCGACTACGGCCGCTGCAAAGCCCAGGAGCACGAAGAATACGGCGCGGTAGCTTTGGTGGCCGTGGTCCATCAGGAAGTTGACCGTGATCGGGCCGATGCCCGTACCGGCCAGAGAGGCCATCTCCACGGCGCCCATGGCCGCGCCGCTGCTGCCGCTCTTGGTAGAAACGGCCAGCTCGGTTACGCCCGTCATGACGCACGGCCAGAGCGGGGATGTGCCGATCCCTAAGATCAGGCAGGCCAGCGACAGAGACGCCGCATCTTTGGCGTAAATAATAAGGATTACGGCTACCGCGATCAAGAGCAGCGCTCCGGTCATAGTCCAGCGGTACCCGATCCGTTCCATGATCCAGCCCGAAGGGCCGCGAAAGAGATTGTCGCCGAGATACTGCAGCGCAAAGGCAAGTCCGACTACCGTGACGGACAGCCCAAGAACGTTCTCCATATAGACAGGAAGCAGTGCGACAAGCAGTGATCCCTTCACAAATTCAACCAAAAAAATGATAAACCACATCTCGATTATGAACGGCGACGCCAGACTGATATGCGTGCGCTGCTGGGTATTTGCAGGCATTACATCACATCCTAGTATTATGATGATTGTTTTGTTATACTTCTCTTTGTTTGCGACTTCAGTTATAGAAAGGTTGTGGGAGTATTAATGGATCAATCGCTTACCCCTCTCTTCACGGCTCTAAAAAAGCACGCTGCCGGAAATCCGGTGCAATTTCATATTCCCGGTCATAAAAAAGGTGCCGGAACCGATCCCGAGTTCAGGGAATTCATCGGTGATAACGCCTTTTCCATAGATCTGATCAATATTGCACCGCTTGACGACCTGCATCAGCCCAAAGGCGTGATCGCCCAGGCACAGAACCTGGCGGCGGAAGCGTTTGGAGCGGACTATACTTATTTTAGCGTTCAGGGCACAAGCGGAGCCATCATGACGATGATTCTGTCGGTCTGCTCTCCAGGGGAGAAGATTATCGTGCCCCGCAATGTCCACAAATCGGTCATGTCCGCCATTATCTTCTCGGGGGCAAAGCCGATTTTTGTCTCTCCCGTACAGGATGAGAATCTCGGCATCGACCACGGCATTACGACCAGTTCGCTCAAACGGGCCCTGCAGCGTCATCCGGACGCCAAAGGGGTGCTTGTCATCAATCCGACCTATTTCGGGATATGCACCGATCTTCGATCGATCGTCGATCTGGCCCACAGCTACGGCGTTCCCGTGCTTGTTGATGAGGCCCACGGGGTGTTGATCCATTTCCACGAGGAGCTGCCGATGTCGGCCATGCAGGCCGGAGCCGATATGGCTGCCACAAGCGTTCATAAGCTCGGCGGCTCCATGACCCAAAGCTCCGTACTTAACGTCAACGCCGATACCGGTTTTATTAATCCGCAGCGCGTACAGACGATGCTCAGTATGCTGACGACAACGTCGACTTCGTACGTCTTGCTGGCATCTCTCGACACGGCTAGACGCCAGCTTGCCCTCCATGGCCATGACATGGCTTCTAGAGCAATTGAGCTTGCCAACTATGCGAGAGAAGCGGTTAACGAACTTGAAGGCCTGTACAGCTTCGGCAATGAAATTCTCGGCACGGAAGCTACCTTCGACCATGACCCTACCAAGCTGAGTATTCACGTGCGCCATCTGGGCATCACGGGCTGGGAAGCAGAGAACTGGCTGCGCGAGAAATATAATATTGAAGTTGAAATGAGCGACATGTATAACATTCTTTGCCTAATCACGCCGGGAGATACCCAACAATCGGTCGACAAGCTGTTGTCGGCACTGCGGGTGCTCTCCGCCATCCATTACGGCAAAGGCGACATCTACGAGCTTAAAGTCCAGGTTCCCGAGATTCCGCAGCTTGCGCTTACTCCGCGCGACGCCTTCTATGCGGACACGGAGCTTGTCCCGTTCAAGGAATCGGCCGACCGGATTATCGCGGAGTTCATTTATGTGTATCCACCGGGTATTCCAATCCTGCTCCCTGGAGAAGTTATTACCCAGGATAACATCGATTATATCCTCGACCATGTGGAGATCGGCCTGCCGGTCAAGGGGCCGGAGGATCGCACTCTTACTCATGTTAAAGTTATCGTCGAGGCCGACCCGATTTTTTAATATATCCCGAATTAAGGTGCTTCACCTTTATGCCAGCCCTCTATCCCGGACAGAAGCGGCTGCCTGATAGCGATACTCAGTTGAGCTGCTTCCCGCTTGATCTACCAAATAAAAACCCGATACCTGATCGTAGGTATCGGGTTTTCTTGAATTGGCGCCGGGATGTTCCCGGGCTTCTTCTATATCTCGTCCGAATTTATCCTTGCTGTGCAATCAGCTCTTGATAAGCCGCTTCTACAGCTTTCCATTCCGCTTCGTCTTCGATATTGTAAAGCACCATTTCTTCGTCTTCTTCTTCCATGCGGAGAATGATGCCGTCGGCTTCGGGGTTCTCGCGTTCCAGCAGCAGCGCATAGAGCTTGTCGGCTACGTCGAACGTTTCCACCAGCACCATTTCCACATCTTCGCCCTGCTCGTTAGTCAAAGTCAACACAAACTCCTCATGCTCATGGTCGTGTCCGCAGCCGCATCCATCATGATCATGGCTGTGCCCATGATGATGGCCATGTCCGCCGCAGCATTCTCCGCCATGCTCATGTTTGTGATCGCTCATTAAAATACCTCGCTTTGAATTGAATTATCCTACATTTGGTATGGTAACACGTAAGACGAGCCCAGGTCAATTTACTGACACTCAAGGCAAAGCGTTAATCGAGCGCAGTGATGACCTTCTCGGACACGAGCGCGTAATCGCCGTTTCGGGTCGCTTTCATGTAAAAGCCTACCTGGTACTTGCCTTTCTCCTTGAAATCGTACGTAATTTCTTTCGTCGAGAACCAGAAGTTATCCTTCTGTGCGCCGTCCAAGTCCCTGGAGTCAAGGTCCTTGACGTTGCCCGAAGGATCAGTAATCGATATTTTAACGCCCGCGATATCGTCGGTCAGGCTGTCCACCTGGCACAGCGCTTTAAATTTCAGTTTGCCCACATTAACGTTGCCAAATATGGTGTCGCCCTTGAAAAGGGATATATGAACATTCGGTTTAAGAATCTTCACCTTGCCAGAGTCGCTCCAGATCACCAGCCCGTCGATTTCACGAGCGGGTATATAGGTTTTACCATCAATAAAGTACCCTCCGTCGGATAACTCCTTGCCGTTGCTCCATACGCGCACTTTTTGATATACCGAATCGGCAAACAGCACCGAACCGCCCATCAGGGAAAATGCCAACACGCACACAGCCACTTTTCTCCATCTTTTATTCATCGCCGTTCGTACCTCCATACTAATTCATGCTGTTAATATATACTTCATACGTATAGGCAAGTTGCGCCCGACCCGGCAAAATTTTCTTCCGTTTCGCATAAGGGCGTTTTTCTTGGTGCAATATGGATAAAATGAGAGAGGACGCCATAAAATCCGTGTCATACAGCCGATTTATCAAGAGCTTAGATTTGGATTAAATAACTTCATTCTGCGTTTACAAAAGGCTGATATGATAATACAGATGGCTAACCCGGGAGGTATACAGGAATGACCGTCAAAATGCAAATGCTCGGAACGGGCAGCGCCTTCGCCAAAAATTATTTCAACAATAACGCCCTGCTGCTGGGCAGCGGCTACAACCTGCTGATCGACTGCGGCATTACCGCTCCACTGGCCATGCATGAGCTGGGACGTTCGTTCGAGGAGATCGACGCGGTCCTGATCACGCATCTGCATGCCGACCACGTTGGCGGACTGGAAGAGCTGGCCCTGACGCTTAGACATAAAACGGGCCGCAAAATGACGCTTCTGCTCGCCGAAGCTCTCGTCGATCCATTGTGGGAGCATACTCTGATGGGCGGATTGTACCAAGAGGGTATAACGACTTCGCTGGACGATGTCTTTCATGTCCGTCCCCTGCACCCGGATACGAATTACTCGCTCTCGCCGGAGATTAGCGTTCATCTTCTTCGGACACCCCACATACCGGGGAAAGACAGCTATTCACTTCTGCTAAACGAGGAAATATTTTATAGCGCCGATATGACATTCGAGCCAAAGCTGCTGACCGGTCTTGTGCGAAACCGCGGATGCCGCAAAATTTATCATGACTGCCAGCTGGAAGGCCCGGGAGTCGTACATACAACCCTCAATGAGCTGAAGAGTCTTCCGGAGGACATCCGCAGCAGAATCTCCTTGATGCATTACGGCGACGAGAAGCCGGATTATATCGGGCGGACAGCGGGAATGGATTTTTTGGAACAGCATGTAATTTACGAACTATAAAAAACCAAGAAGGTTCTGGCCCGCCACTTCCCCATCTTTTGCAATTAAAAAAGGGACTGCCCCGGGGCAGTCCCTGTCATTTCGCTGCGCTTAGAACAGCGGTAGCTGGTCAAGATTGTTGGTCGGATCGCCGTCGGCATCCCCTCTGATATGGGGAGCTCCGTCCTTGCCTTTAAATATATTGACGCCGGCTATCGCTCCGGCCTGAATTTCCTGAAGAGCCTGTTCATAGCTCAGCACGCGACCCGTAGAGGTCTGAAACGAAGTCAGATCTCCGTCACCGTTTTTTTGAACCGCCACAAAACGTTCCCGTTCTCCGTTCACCATCTGGACAATCTCCTTTATTGCAAATTTGCCAATAATCAGGCAACTCCTAGTTTGTCCGAAGAACAGGACGGATATGCGGACCTATAATTTTTTTTGCATCCGTACGTGCAGGATTCCGGCATCATAGAACGGCTTCTCGGAAACAACCTCGTAACCGAGCCTCCGGTAGAACGATTCGGCCTGGCACTGTCCGTCAAGGATGGACGTTTCGAGCCCAAGCTCCCGGGCCAGCTCTTCCAGTGCGAGCATCAGCACCCGCCCATAGCCCTTTACTCTATATTCCTTCAGCACAGCGATCCGCTGCATTTTGGCGGCTCCCTCGCGGTAATAGGTCAATCTTCCCGTGGCAACGGGAACCCCGTCGTCTATGATCAGCAAGTGATGGGCATCGGGGCCAATCACATCGAAACCGTCGATTTCTTCTTCCACGGGAACCTTTTGCTCCTCTACAAACACCTTTTTGCGGATCTCCAGCCCCTGCTGCAGCTGCTCCCCAGTTGTCACACGCACAATCTCCGCCGCCATGAATATGGTTGCTCCCCTCTATGGTCTCGATGTTGTCAATCAAACTATTATACTGAATATCGTTTGAGCTGTATAGCCGAAAGAGAAGGAGCGCGGGAACGCGTTCCCTCTGAAGTTATCGGCAGCTTACAGGCCGTTATCAGCGGTCCGTGTATACATCCTCAGGAATGGATTTCGAGTATACGTCCTGAAGCACAGGCGCCAGAGGATCGCGTTCACCTAGCCCTCTTCCAGGATTCGTGCTTGTTATATCCAATGAATCGGGAAGAGCTGGAGCGGTAGACAGCCCAGCGGGATAGATGCATCCGGAGGCGGCAATAAGCAGCGCGGCGAAGACCGCGGCCAGACCCAGTTGTCTTTTCTTCATCATGCGGCTCCTTTACTCGGATTTACCTTTCCAGGTTTGTCCAATAGTTTTAACGAAACCGGTTCATTTTATAACCCGCCCTACTCTCTGGCAAAATCAAGTTATGCTATAATAGCTACGTTTGATTGTACTTATACGACTATGATTATACTTTTATATTGAAAAGAGCTGATTTCGTGATAGGTGAGATTTTGCTTCAGGTTGTGCTTCCTGTATTTATACTGATAGGCGCCGGATCGCTGCTGCAGCGGCTGTTTCGGCTGGATTTGTATACGCTGGCCAAAATCAACTTCTACTACATAACGCCCGCCGCCGTGTTTATGAGCATGTACCTCTCCAAAATGTCGGCTTCCCTCCTCGGCCTGGTGGTCGGCTTCTATGCGCTTTACATAGGCATTCTGTATATTGTTTCCTTTACGCTTACACGTTCGTTAAAATATTCCACAAGCATGAAAGCCGCGTTCACGAACAGCGTGATTCTCGATAACGCCGGAAATTACGGCATGCCGGTCAATGAGCTGGCTTTTCACGGGGATTCTCTCGCCGCTTCGCTTCAATCGCTGATTATGGCGCTGCAAAGCCTGCTCACTTTTACATATGGCGTCATGTCCATCCAGCGGGCCAAGCTGAAAGGCAATTACCGGATCGTCATTATCGGCTTTCTGAAAATGCCCGTTCCTTATGCGCTGGTGCTGGGATTAGTGTTTCACGCTTTCTCCGTGCCTTTGCCGCTGTTCATTTCGAAACCGCTCACTTACGCCCAGGAATCAATGGTTGCCGTCGCACTGCTTACGCTTGGAGCACAAATTGTCAAATATCCGATTCGCCTTGCCCGGCTTGATCTTTATCTGAGCCTTCTCCTGCGCTTGCTTGCCGCTCCAACGATTGGCATTCTGCTTGTGCTTGCGCTTGGGATCAAAGGCATTCCCGCCCAGGCTCTGATTATCGCTTCCGGTATGCCGACCGGCGTCAACGCTTCGCTGCTGGCTGAGGAATATGGCAACGAGCCGGACTTCGCGGCCCAGACCGTGCTCATTTCAACGCTGCTGAATGTCGTTACGATTACCGGTCTGATTTCGGTGGCCCGAATGTTGGGGTAAGAAATCCGATTCACTTTCATATAAGAGATAGGGAGGAACAGACCATGAATAAGCTTGTATTTTTTCTCGGGGGAGCGGGAGCCGGCAAGACCACACTCGCCAAGGCGCTGGCAGCAAGACGAAAAATCGCCTTCTTCGACATGGATATCCTGCTGCGGCCTGCGGCAGACGCGATTATGACACTTCACGGACTGGACCCCTCCGACCGCGATTCACAGGAATACAAGAAGCTGTGCCGCGATTTGGGGTACCGGATTACGATGGACGCCGCGCTGGACAACGTCAAGCTGAATGTCGACAGCGTGGTTGTCGGCCCTTTTACAAAAGAAGCCGAGGATGAAGGATGGATTGCGCGCGAGCTGGCCCGGATCGGACGTTCGCTGTCTGATGTCGAGGTTAAAGCGGTCGTGGTCCGCCTGTCCGATGAGAGGCTGTACAAGGAGAGAATTACAGCAAGAGGCTCCGCCCTGGATGATTGGAAGCTGCGCCACTGGGATGATTTCCGCACCTCGCTTGGTGCACGCACGGTAAAATGGCCGCTTCCCTCTTCCTCCATCCTGTACTTTGACAATTCCGGTTCGGACCCGGACCTTGCTGCGGACGTCGTAGAGCGTTTCGTCTACCCGGAGGAATAAGGCGTCACCCTTCCAGGTTTTAGATGAAGAGAATGCGGGAATGTTTGTAGTATTGTCAAACATTTTGACCTTGTGCAAATTGTGAAACAATTCACCGCTAATTATAATTAAACATAACTTACAAGCGCGTCTTCCAACGAAGGCAAGGAGAGGATGAATGAATATGAAATCCGAAACGGCACAAGTCAAAGAAAGATTGCCCCGCCACCTGCTTGCCATGCTGCCCTGCCCGCTTAAGGTGCCTATTGAAGAAACATTTTTGCACCAGCAGAGCTCGGGGCTCTGGTCCGAGCTGGACCCGGAAGAGCTGGCATTTGAAGGAAATGCCAATCAAAGCGACTTCTATAAGACAGTGGATCAGTTTGATTCCGCGGACGAACTGCCGGATGTCGTGATTACACCGGGAATCAGCAGCTTTTTCCATCCGGACTTCCGCACCCGGTTTCTTGATCATGACGTATTCGCCGACGCCGCCGAATACGTGCCTAATGAGCGGTTCGCGGAAATCGGAATGAAGGACCCGACAGGCAGGGTAACGCTGATGTGCGTGAATCCGCTCGTCATCGTCGCAGACAAAGCCCGGCTGGGCGATACGCCCGAACCGCGTTCATGGAGCGACCTGCTGAATCCGGTCTACCGGAAGCAGGTGACGATGAGAGGCCATAACGGAACCTTTTGCGAGACGGTGCTGCTGACTATCGGACAGTGCTTCGGCCAGGATACGCTGACCGGGCTTGGACGTTCGGTTCGCCAGGGACTCCACCCGGGTCAAATGGCAAAGCTGGCGGGAACCGACAACGAGGCGGGAACGGCTCTTTACGTCATGCCGTATTTTTATGCAAATATGATCCGTAAACGGGATAAGGTCAATATTATCTGGCCCGAGGAAGGCGCGATTGCAAGTCCGGTCTTCCTGCTGGCCAAGAAGAATGCTACGGAAGGCGGACGCCGGCTGGCTTCCTTCTTCACAGGCGAAGAGACGGCCCGGCTCTGCGAACAGGCCTTCTTCCCTTCCCCGCATCCTTCTGCTTCGTCTTCGGTCCCTGATCGCAAGCTGCTGTGGATGGGTTGGGACCTTGTCTGGAACCGGGATATCCAGGCTTTGACGGACGCTGCCAACTCCGCCTTCAACAAAGGCTTTGCAGAGGAGGTCTGACCGATGAAGCTCATAACCGTGGCCGGCCCGCCGTCGAGCGGCAAAACCTCCATGCTTCTACGTGTGATTGATTGGCTAAAGGAGCAGGGACTTCAAGCGGGGGTCGTCAAATTCGACTGCGTCGCGTCCAAGGATGATGAGCGCTACCGTGCCAAAGATGTTCCGGTGCTTCTTGGTCTTGCCGGCAATTTGTGCCCGGATCATTATTTTGTGACCAATATTGAAGCCTGTGTCCGCTGGGGGCAGTCGCTGGAGCTGGATATTCTGATCAGCGAAAGCGCAGGACTGTGCAATCGCTGCTCCCCGTTCATCCGCCACGCGCTGGCGGTCTGTGTGATTGATAATTTATCGGGGGCGAATACCCCGACCAAAATGGGGCCTCTGCTCAAGCAGGCCGATATCGTCGCCATTACCAAAGGCGACATTGTATCCCAAGCCGAGCGTGAAGTGTTTCAGTATCAGGTGCGTAAAGTGAATTCCAAAGCCGAGGTGCTCCAGATCAACGGCCTGACCGGTCAAGGCAAGGAGCGACTTGGTGCTCTGCTGAAGCAGGCGCAGGATATCGACACCCTTGAAGGGCGGAAGCTCCGGTTCTCGATGCCTGCGGCGGTCTGTTCCTACTGCCTGGGCGAAACGAAAATCGGCAGCGATTACCAGATGGGCAACGTCAAGAGCATTGCGATACCGGACGTCCCACGCCCGGAGGTGAGTTAAGATGACGGACAGCATTGAGTCCATTACGATTCTGGGGGGCCGTTCCAAGTCAGGCAGCCCCGAGGATGTCAATCTAAGGCTGGTACCAGGCCATCTTGTGGCCGTGGTGGGGCCGACCGGCTCTGGGAAGAGCAGGCTGCTGGCCGATATCGAATATATTGCCCAGCGGGATACGCCGAGCGGGCGCTGCATCCTGATTAACGATCAGCCTCCTGCTCCCGAGCTCAGGTTCGCCTGGGGCAGAAAGCTGATCGCACAGCTGTCCCAGAACATGAACTTTGTGATGGACGCTACGGTAGCGGAATTTATCGCCATGCATGCGGAGTGCCGCGACACCCGTTTCGAAGAAGCGGGACTTGCGAATCTCATCGACAGCGTCGTCGCTCAGGCCAACCGGCTGACCGGGGAGCCGATTGTTTCGGACACTCCGCTCACCGCGCTGAGCGGCGGCCAGTCGCGGGCCCTGATGATCGCGGATACCGCGATTCTGTCTGACAGCCCAATTGTGCTCATCGACGAAATCGAGAACGCGGGGATCGACCGCAGACAGGCACTGGACATCCTCGTGCAGAATCAGAAGATTGTGCTGATGGCGACCCACGACCCGATTCTGGCGCTGCTCGCTCACAGCCGGATTATCCTGAAGAGCGGCGGCATCGCCGATGTCCTTCGCAGCGACGAGGGCGAATCCGAGCTGCTGGAAGAGCTGCAGAAGGCGGACGCCGCCATCATGGCAGTCCGCGAGAAGCTCCGCCGGGGCGAGCGGCTGGGAAGCGCCGCGTTCAAGATCTCCTGACTTACCGCGGCTTTAGGATTCATTTTCTCTTCCTTTTGAAGCCGCATAAATAAAAAGCGAACCGGCCCATCGTTGGCCGGTTCGCTTTTTATATTGATAAAGTCAAACCTCGTTCATTCGGCAGAATGTGCTGCCTTTCACTTGAGTTAGTACACGCTGGTCAGCGCTTTTTTCCGGGCAACGCCGGTTCGGATAGCCGCTTCGGCTACTGCTTTTCGAATGCATTCCACAACCCGCTTGTCGAAAGCATTGGGAATGATGAAATGCTCGTTCAGCTCGGATTCGTCGACCGCCGACGCGATCGCTTCCGCAACCGCAAGCTTCATTTCGTCGTTAATGTCGGTGGCGCCGCAGTCTAGAGCCCCCCGGAATATGCCCGGGAAGCAAAGCACATTGTTAATCTGGTTCGGATAATCGGAGCGACCCGTCGCCATAACCTTGACATACGGGGCCGCAAGAGCGGGATCGATCTCCGGTGTCGGATTGGCCATGGCGAATACGATCGGATCTTTGGCCATATTTTGAACATCCTCGACTTTTAGCACGTTCGGTGCGGAAACCCCGATAAATACATCCGCTTCCTTGATGCAGTCGGACAAAGAGCCTTGCTCCAAATGGGGATTGCTGATCTGTGCAAATTCGGTCCAGTGATGCTTGTCGTACACATTCTGGCGGTTAATCGCGCCTTCCCGGTCGACGCCGATCAGATTTTCGGCTCCTGCGCCCAGCAGCATTTTTGCGATCGATATGCCTGCCGCTCCGCAGCCGTTTACGACAATTTTGACGTCCCTGATGTCTTTGTCTACTACCTTCAGCGCGTTAAGCAGTCCGGCCAGCACCACAATCGCCGTACCATGCTGATCGTCGTGAAATACCGGAATATCCAGCTCTTCCTTGAGACGGCGCTCAATTTCGAAGCAGCGGGGAGAAGAAATATCCTCCAGATTGATGCCTCCGAACGTGGGAGCCAGCGCCTTGACGATCGCGATAATCTCTTCCGTGCTCTTCGTGTCCAGGCAGATCGGCACCGCATCCACATCGGCAAACTGTTTGAACAGCGCGGCTTTTCCTTCCATGACCGGCATGGCCGCTCTCGGTCCGATATCCCCAAGCCCCAGTACCGCCGTACCGTCGCTGATGACCGCCACTGTATTTTTTTTCGTAGTCAGCTCATATGCTTTATCCTGATCCGAAGCGATGGCTTGACATACCTTGGCAACACCCGGTGTATAGACCTTGGCCAAATCCTCCATCGATTCGATTGGATGCTTCAAAGTTGTTTCTAACTTGCCGCCTTGGTGAAGCAGCATGATTTCCTCCACATTCATGGTTATCCCTCCTGGTAATTGGCTGAACGTTTCGTGCTTTAGGTCCTTCTTTATTTATCCTGAATCGGGATGAGATGACCCCTAATCATTAATTCGGAATTTCGGTCTTCAATTCTTAATTCAATCACATAACCCTGAGGGATTTCCGCCAAATACATCACATTGACAGGTAAGCTTTTGAATTTATCGCTAATTTTTTGGGGAGCACTCCCTGCTTTTTTCATTTTCAAAAAAATAGTTGCATCTCCTGCCAGCTTTATGATATTATAAATCTCGTTGCAGGACGGTAGCTCAGCGGGAGAGCACTATCTTGACAGGGTAGGGGTCATGGGTTCGATCCCCATCCGTCCTATACGCAGAAAGCCTTGTGTATCAAGGCTTTTTTTTCATTTTAAGGACAGATTCCATCTCAACATAGCCTCTCCTTTGCCTTCGTGGTAGCACCGTGGTAGTAAGTCAGTTCATATCTTCCTGTATCCTTCAATCACCGCTGAGCAACTCAGGTTCTGAATAATTGTTCTCCCAGAGCGTGTGCAGCTTCTTCCTGCATGTTCGGAAACAGGTGAGAGTATAGATCAAGGGTAATCTGTATTGAAGCGTGTCCCAAGCGCTCTGATACGATCTTAGGATGCACATTATTCTTAAGCAGCAGTGAAGCATGGGTGTGTCTAAGATCATGAAAAGTAATAGGATGAAGTTCGGACTTCTTAAGCATGCTGTACCACGTTCTGGACAGGTTCCTCGGTGTAGTTGGTGTTCCGACCGTTGTGCAGATCACAAGGTCATGATTAATGTACATTCCCCCAGCGTCATATTTCTCCAGTTGTTGCCGACGCTTCCACTTCTCCAGCATTTGGGTTGTATCAGCATCAAGTGAGATTGTCCGAATACTGGTTGTTGTTTTTGCTCCAGCCCTTAACTCTTTGCCATCATGACTCAGCGTTTGTCTGACTGAAATCACTCCACGTTCTAAATCCACATCTCGCCAACGCAGACCAAGTATTTCTCCTTGCCGCATCCCTGTAGCTAGTGCCAAATGGAATGCTTCATAATATCGTACCTCCTCTTTACGGACTGTATGAAGGAAATGTCTGACCTCATCAGCATTCCATATCTGCATGTCTTTCCGTTTAGCCTTAGGCTTGTTATCTATCCTTGAGGCCACATTCCTTGGAATAATATCTTTTCTCTCAGCCGAATTAAGCGAGGCTGTAACCACATTAAAAATTCGTTTGATAGTACCCTCTGCCAACCCCTTGTCTCTCAGGCCGTTCACAAAACGTTCAATTGTTATGATATTTAACTTTGCCAATGGATACTGACCAAGCTGCGGTTTGATATGAAGTCTGATGTATGATTCCGTGCTCTTAGCCGTCTGCGTTCCGTAATTAGATGATTTACCTCTGAACCACTCCATCAGAAACTCTCCGTAGGTCAGTTTAGACGGCTCACAATAAGAACCCTTGTCTGCTTGCACCTGAGCTTCCCTAAGCGCCTTCTTTGCTTCCCTTTCACTCTTGAAACCGCGCTTTTTAATTTGGATTCGCTTACCGTTAGCATCTTTGCCCAAAGTCAGAGTGTAAAAGTACAGTTCCTTATTCTCTTTCTTCACGAAGTACTTTCCTACATAGCCCGCAACTGTCATTTCAATCGCCTCCATTGAATTATTGTAGTTGTTAAAAGAATTTAGAGGATTATGGATCACCACGAATACGTTCCACTAGCACTCTATATCACCACCTTTCAAGATGTATTCTTAGCCATTAAGCCACATGAAGAAGACCTCCTTCAGAATGCGAATCGACTTACCGACACGCACTACACGAAATTGTCCCGAGTTCACCAGTTCATAAGCTTGACGGCGGCCAATTCCCAGTATATTTTGAACATCCGCTACGTTAAGCACTTCAGGGTAAGAGTTTTGCATAGTAATCATCCTTTCACAATTTCTTTAGGAAGAGATATACGTTCCGCTTGATTAACAGATGCGCGTTTACTTCGATACGGGTCGAAAAGTTCAATTGCCTTAGGATTCAACCTGATAAGCAATGCTTTTCTTCCAGGCTTAGAGCAGTCAGTTTCTATATCAAGATAAGATCGCTGTCTAAGTATGCTGATGGCAGTATCAAGTCGTTCCACCCTAGCGAACTTACCCTTTGTCTTTTGCCAGATGTATTGCTTTCGATAATCTTGCTTCCCTTCTCTAACCAGAACATTCCAAAGGTATTTCGCGCTCTCCAGTTCCTCATCTGATTTGATACAACCGAACGCAGCCAACGCATGGTCAACAAAATACTGAATTGTCCCAAGTACCCTTTCTATAGTGTCTAGACTGATAATGCGGTTTATATCACCCAGTACGTCTTCTCCAAGCTCGAACTGTTCGGCTGCATGTAATAATGAAGCAATTCGTAATAGATGGGCGGGGAGCCGTTCAGTCCAAGATGTCATGAAGTCAAATGCAAGATCATTATTCAAACTTTCTTCTTGCTCTTTCAAGAAAGCAAGAAATAACTCCTGTGCTTCTTCTGAAAGGCTTAATTGAATTGGATATTTTGGATTAAACTCCATCATAGCAGTGATGGAAGCATAGAACTTTTGGGCCGCGTGCTCATCTATCTCTTTAGGAGTTACATCACGTTTGCCACGCATCGATCTGGGTTTGGCGTAAAGGAACCGACCGAATAATCCACGATCTGCTAAGCGATCAGGAAGCCCCTGAAGTACGCTTGGCTGTACAAACAAACCGATTGTAAGTATAGGGTTGTTAAGCACTTCAGAAGGACGTCCCATTCGATCGACAGCGAGATAATCACCTGTATACGACTTCAGGTATACATCCAGATTTGGAGTGGTTGTGTATCGCTTTCCATCCAGCATCTCGAACAATCCCCCCTCAGATGAGAGAACTGCCATTCTTTCATTGTTTTTCTTCATTAGGCCTATTAATTTCTCGGGGGTAGTGTCATCTGCAATAAATCTAGGCATGGAGCCGTCTTCGTCAGAGTCGGAGTCCTTATCTTGTAAAGCCTCCTTTCTCTTCCGTTTCTCATATTCGATAACGGGCCAAACGAAGGCATTGTGAACTACGCTTTTTCTTTCACCCGATGGCATAATTACTACCGTGTAAAGGTTGTTTAGCTCAGTCCATGATCCTCTTGTAAACGGACGAATTAAGAATTTCTTGGATAATGCTGTAGACAAGACTGATAATGCGGCAAAGCCTGAAGCGTCAGTTGGGGTCTGAGAAGCATCTGATACACTTAAGACAAATTGTCCTAGCCAATTCGGAAAGATGTCCACTGGGAAACTTGGAAGCTCATATTGATCGAACGGAACGATCCCCGTTTGTTCCATATCACTCTGCTTTATAATCATTTGAATACCTCCAGGTATATTAATTTGGTTTTAAGCTGATTGATTAAGACGGTGCGCCCGCTACCAAAATTGCGTAGAAACAAGATTATTTGCAGAGCGTTGAATGATTGACGTAAGCATCGTTTAGTCACATCCTTCCAAAAATGTCTCGCAGCTGTCTTGCAAACATGACTTTACAGCAGGTTGATTTTGTTTTCAACTAGTGTAAGATAAGGTGTTGTTTGTTTATTTACATTTCAACTTTAATCATTGAACCTATGTTACTTCCTTGGATTTGAACAAGTAATGAACGCAGAAGTATAAAGCCCTCAAATCTGATTCAACTCAAATACAAGCTAGGAGGAACCAGAATGGCTATAGTCAGAGGAAGATTTATTTGGCATAAGGAGCTTTCGTCTCTGAACAAAAAGAGCATTGGAAGCAAATTCAAGACTATTCGACAAATGTTAAACAAAATGTATCCAGGTGAATACACAAGACAAGCCGTGGTCAATATACCCGATCCGATAAAGCAGTTTGTTTCTTATCAGGGACTAAAGAACATTGAAGAGAACATTAAGAAGCCACGACGAAACATGATCTTAAATCTCAAGAATCATTACAATGTTCCAACTGCTTTATTTTTCCCAGACGAGGCGAACGAGCCATTGGCGGGATTTTTCCTCGGAAAGCATGAGGATGAGGAAGCATATTTCGATGATTTTTACAGAAAAGCAGGTACGATTCATCCGCATGATCCAAGAGAACGTACTGCTCTCGTAAGAAAATATCCCGAGTTGCTTGATTATGACGGTGATCTTGATGAAGAAGGAGAAGAAATTTACGAGAAGGACGGGGGTCTTGTCCTGGATCGAGTATCTATCGAATTCGTAATGAGGGTCTATCAAGGTACAAGTAAGAACGTATTAATGGAGAAGAGGATTTTTGATCAATATGTGCTTGATCCTGAGGACATTGAGTTCATTGAGCAGACAATCAAATTCTTATCTGATAAGCATAAACAGAAGCTTGAATCAAAGCAGAGCTTGGACAAAAGTAAAACGGAAGCATTACTGCTAAGGCTATCTTCATTAGCCAGTAAATTTCGTTAAACCAAACAAATTAGCACATACGTTCTCTTGTGTTTTCATGAAGTAAAAGGTTGTTCTAGCTGTGGAGATAAGTATTACACAGTTTCTTGTCGTTTCTATCTCCTTACAACAGATAAGGGGGCAGCCATAGCATGAGAGTATCATCGGATACAAAGACGTTATACATCAAACTAAATGACATCGAAAGCAGACAGCTATTCAACAGCATTATCAAGGCGTACAACAACACGAATCACGTAAGGTATCGTTACTTCGTCTTAGATAAGCGGAAGGGCGTATACCTATGGCACATTCCCAAGTTTCCTACCTCGAAGTTTACCTGTAAGCTCATGTTTCACGGCTACTCTGACGATAGCCCGTTGCTACGTGACATATTCAGTCTGATACCATTGCATAGGTGGTCAGTGAAGCGGCTAGATATTGCATTCGACAGTAACACTCCTTATGAACAGTTCCACGCCGTGCATCCTCCCAAGCGAGCAGATGTTAGGCCTCTGCCTACTTCAATGTATATGGGGTCCAGGCGATCCTCTGTTCAGCTACACATGTATGACAAGCAGCTTCAGATGCAGGAGCGGCACCGAACTCATACAGATACATGGACACGGACAGAGCTTCGTTTCCGATTCCCGACTATGAAGAAGGTGTCGGCGCTGACCATTGATGATTTTATTTCGGCCCAGCAGTATCAGATTATTACAGACATTACGGCAATGCCTGCTAAACAACAGGAACTTGTCAGGCAACTGAATGCAGGGAGCCTGGTGTGGGGGCATCTCACAAGGGCCAATCAGAAAAAAATAAGAGAGTATGCGGCAGCACAAGCGGTGAACTTGTATAACCTCATACTCTCCAATGTAGATGACCTTCCCAGCTTCATTCACTCTCCATCATCAGACGTGAGCGCTAGAACCTCGTGACAGATTTCCGCCGCTGTAAGTTCATATCTGTTCCTATTGATCGTAAGCACTCCTGAGCGATTTTTCAATACTATTCGGACTAATCCACCTGCAAGCCGTGATACGTCTGGATTTTCGCTAGTCCTATCTCTATACTGATGCATGACCTATAATGCCTAGCGGCGGCGATCCATCCTCTGATTAGGATTATCAGTCCCCTTACGTAATACTGCGTTAAGTCCTTGTATATCAAGGCTTTAAGCGGGTTTAGTCCTATTAGTTTGCCTGGTATCACATACTACCTAAATTTTCTCTTAATTCGCATCATCCTAATGATTAAGTTTACAGTCTCTGCGGGATGGCAACTCGCATAGCTGTCTCCTTTACTCATAGCGGCTCTCTAACGTACAGGGGGCCGCATTATCCCTACGTTGTTAACAGAAAGGATGAACTGATGAAGAAGCAATCGTATTACCCAAGCGATTTCGATGACAATGAGGAGGACATTCCTTATTGGAATTTACACCGCTTGTTCAATAAGTACGTATTGATCAATGCTGATGGACTTCCTGTGTGCTATGCCCTTCACTTGAAACGCTACCATGACTTCTTAACTCAATCAGAACTAGCATCCCATCTTGGAATGGCCACTTCCAGATCGAGAGCGGGAGACGGCCTATAGCTCGCAAGTATTGGCCTGCTGTGCAGAAATACCTTTATCAAGAGTGTTACTATGGTGGGGCGTTGACGTATGTAATCGATGATCTTGATGAGCAAACAGAGGTGATTTGAATGACGATGGATGAGATTCGAGCAATAATTTCAGATCAGGAACGGCATCCTTCCTGTACGAATGCCCAACGGGCGGCAAATCAGGTTAAGCTAAAGTGGTACGGTTGAGAGATAGAGAGCAGAAGGTGGAGCCTCGTCCGATACTGGATGTCATAAGGGAACGACTGGTGAACGGTACCACCCACACACCGATTTCACTGCTTGAAAATTAACTAGCAGGAGTAGTTCATTCATTGAGCGTCAGAGATTCCTTTATGGAGAGAAGAGCCGTGTTAGCCTCGCAAGCCCAATTGGGCGCTTCCAGGAAGCTCCGCAAGGAAGCGGAAACACGGCTTCACGAGAGGCTCCGTAAAGGACGATTAATGGAATGTTTCTTGCTTACTCCTCAGGACTGGGATTCGTCTTTAAAAATCACAAAGATTTAGAATTCTACGAAAATCTTCAATATAAATTGACATTAATTTTTTAGTGACGGTTACCTTTGTACCGATGATTGATGGCAGACCTAATTGCAAACAAGTAGCTTTAAGCCCATCAACAAAATCTTGTTTGGTAATTTCTCCACCATGGTGAACCAGGCATTTTCTTAAATCACCCATTTCAAGAGTGAGCGTTTCGATAACTGACTGAATTTGAATTGAATATAGTTCATTCAAGAGCCAGTTAACGAATCTTACGTTGTAATAACTTGTTGACCCAACGGAAGTATGTCCATTGAGCCTTTGCCACGTCGACCTTTCATTAGTTAAAGAATTCTTTAAATCATCAAGACTTATACCCTTTCGCTCTGCTATATATTCTTGTACAAAAGCTTCAAACAAGGAAACAAGGTACATAAACCTGAACTTAGGTAATGCTTCTAATGCAGGGCGGGTTAAATCATACATACTAAGAGGGGCATCAACGGGTAAACCCATAGATTGTTTCCCTTCAGGGGTAATAAGATCCTTTTTCAACGCACTCTCTAACTTCAGGTCCTGAAAGAATTCCCCAGCTGCAATTTCATCATTTAGCATACGTTTAAACTTACTGCACACCGCTGATTGATTCATTTAAACACCCCCATTATTTATTCTATAAACATATTCTACCCATTAATTAAGACGTGTTCAAATTTTAAAATGAGTAAAGGGAGCAGCCCGAATAAGGCCACTCCCTTGTGTTGGCAGAACTATTCAGTTACAATTGCAGTAGTCAGATTTACTTGGTCGCATTCGCTGTGCGGCCTTTTTCTTTTTCTCCAAGCTGAATTTCAGTCTTTGCCAACAGAGCCAAGCACTTGACGTACATCATACCTTCAGCGGTAGTGAGCAGCGCATTCCGATTCAATGTTGCCTTGACGAACTGTAGTTGCTTCCGCCGCTGGATCAATTGCTCAATGTTTTTCATCTTTCGTCTCACCTCTTCTCCTTAACCAGCCTGTCTCTTCCCTTTCTGATGCTTCTCAAGGTGGGAAGGGTAATTCTTGCCAGTACCGAACCACATAAAGAGCGGCAAGCTCATCTTCAAGCTCCCATTTCCTTTTGAATACGAACAGTACTGTACCCGCCATGCGGAAATGTCCATTCATGACGAGTTGTCGAAGCAATATCGTCATATCTTCGTCTCAAGCCTCTTTTAACAACCATGCTTCATTCCTCCCTAATTTGGTTTCGCCATTCCATCATCTGATGAACGGTCTCCCGCCAATCACTGCTCAGCCGATAATGTTCATCCAGGTAATCGGAATGAGTATTCTCGATACGCTCCCATTCTGCTTCCAACTTGATCATGGAATCAATTACTTTATCCAAAACCATCATAAAGGCTTCCAACTGCTCTCACCTCCTCGTATGGGGTTCATCTCACCTGCCCCGATTATCGCTGTAAGAAACGCAAAAAGGCCTGAATGCGCCCCTTAGTGGGGAGAATTCAAGTCTCTTAACTATCCCTTATATTCATCATTTTAGTTTAACTTAACCAGATACAACGAGCTATTTCGATCATCAACAAGTTTGATCATTTTATTTGCATTTACCTTCTTAGCAGGGTGAAAAAGTGTAAGAATTATCCGAGAGATGCCCCATGAGTTCGTATGCCTTTCTTGTATATATCATTACACGGACGGGTTATTTGTGATATAAATAATAGATGGGCTGTTGTTGTATACGACTGGGAACCAGTGGGCTCGTTATGAAGATTGAAAGTATCTAGCAACATAATATCTGCGCCTGGAATATTTCTAAAATTTTTCAGTTTACATAAGGAGAATTGATATGGCAAATGAAAGGATAACCGAGAATGTCGTTAGAGACATTCTAAGAGATCTTGGATACGGTAATACAGATAGTGATATTGTTATCGAAGAACAGAAAAGCCAAATTGATGAAGTGACGAAGCTCCTTAAAGGGGCTAGCAAGTCTGGAAAAGGCGGGAAAGGTGCACCAGAATTTATTATTAGTTCGCCATCTTCCCCTGACTTTCTTATCATTTTTGAGTGTAAGGCCAGCACTAAGTTCCACCAATCTCCTGATTTGAATAAGCCAGTTGAGTTTGCTGTAGATGGTGTCCTCCACTATGCAAAGTTTCTTAGTAAATCATTCAGCGTCATCTCTGTGGCAGTCAGTGGTCAGACAAAGTCAGGGTTAAAGGTGTCTACATATCTGCATCCTAAGGGTTCAAGCGACTCTAAAGTTCTAACTAATGAACATGGCCAAGAAATCAATTCAATAATTCCATATGACGATTTTCTAAGACATGGTTCTTTTGACCCTGAAGTTGCAAAGCAACGTCATGATGACTTAATGGCATTCTCAAGAGAACTGCACGATTTTATGCGGGATCACGCAAAACTCACTGAAAGTGAGAAGCCACTTCTTGTGAGCGGGACACTTATTGCCCTAAGGAATACTGCTTTCGCAAAGAGCTTTGGGGAGTATTCCCCTGAAGATCTACAGAAACAATGGATGCACGTTATTCGAGAGGAGATCGAAAAAGCGAAGATTCCCAATTCGAAGAAAGCTAATATGGCACAACCATATTCAACAATTGCAGTTCATCCAGAGCTTGGTAAGGCAGTTCCAAAGTTCCCAAAGGGCACATTACATGAGTTAATTAGGATGCTGAATGAGAAGGTCTGGCCATTCGTAAGTATTTATCACGATTTTGATGTCGTTGGCCAGTTCTATGGTGAGTTCTTGAAGTACACAGGAGGAGACAAAAAGGCTCTTGGAATTGTACTAACACCGAGGCACGTCACAGAATTGTTCTCACTCCTTGCAAACTTGGAGGTCAGTATAGAGTCAGATGAGAATGGAAGGCCAAAGGTAATCGCTACGAAGGTACTTGATATTTGTGCTGGTACAGGTGGATTTCTCATTTCTGCTATGCAACAAATGATTCGACTCGCTAGAACAGAAGCGGAAAGAGAATTCATTAAGAAAGAGTGTCTTGTAGGTGTTGAGCAACAACCGAACATGTATGCACTCGCAGCAAGTAACATGATCTTACGTGGTGATGGAAAAGCGAATTTATATCAAGGCTCATCATTTGATCAGGCAATAACTAAAGCGATTAAAGGGCATAAATGCCAAGTTGGTATGCTTAACCCCCCTTATGCTCAAGGTGATGCTGAATTACATGAATTAGTTTTCGTAAATCATATGCTGAATGCTCTACAAAAAGGTGGTACAGGAATTGCGATCGTGCCAATGTCCTGTGCAATTTCACCTCATCCTATGCGAGAAGAGCTACTCAAGCATCACACCTTAGAAGCTGTTATGTCGATGCCAGATGAGTTATTTTACCCTGTTGGAGTTATTACCTGCATTATGATTTTTACTGCTGGTGTACCGCATAAGACCAGCAATAAGAAAACATGGTTTGGATATTGGAAAGATGACGGGTACACTAAAACGAAGCATAGGGGACGTGTAGATCAAGGTAATGCATGGCCTTCTATTCGCGACCGATGGATACAGCAATACAGAAATCGGGACGTTAAACCTGGCGAAAGTGTGATGGAATATGTAACACATGATGATGAATGGTGTGCAGAAGCATATATGGAAACCGATTACTCTGCAATAACCAAAGAAGCCTTTGAAGAAGCGGTCAAGAAATACGCTGTCTTTAAATTGATTGGCGGATCTTTAGGGGGCGAAGAAGAAGATGCTAAAGAAGCTGAGTGATCTTTTTGATGTTCGCTATGGTCATAGCCTAGAACTGAATCGACTAAAGCAATGTGGATCAGAAGGCATCCCATTCGTATCACGAAAAATGAATGATAATGGTATCTCAGCGTATGTTGAACTAATTGATGGGGTTGAACCTAATCCAGCAGGTGAACTTACATGTGCATTAAGTGGAAATGGGGTACTCTCAACTTTTATTCAAGAGAGACCTTACTACACAGGATTTCATGTAGCTTGTCTGAGTCCACGAAGCCCAATGACAAAACAAGAGCTTTTATATTACTGCGTTTGTATCAAGGCAAATAGGTATCGTTATAACTATGGAAGACAAGCTAACAGGTCTTTGAAGGATATTCTAATACCTGCTCCAGAACAGATTCCTGATTGGGTCAACACCTATGACGTAAACGCATTTGATACTGCAAATCTCCCTGTTACTAAAGAAATCCACGTTGATTTAGACAAAGCGAATTGGCAATGGTTTGAACTACAAGATCTATTTGAGATCAAGAAAGGTAAAAGACTCACGAAGGCAAATATGTTGGAGGGTGAAACCCCTTTTATAGGATCTATTGACAAGAATAATGGAGTCTCCCGTTTTGTAGGTCAGGAAGCAATACATGAGGGTAATACCATAACGGTAAACTACAATGGTTCCGTCGCCGAGTCTTTCTATCAGCCAAAACCATTCTGGGCATCAGACGATGTAAATGTTCTTTACCCTAAATTTACTCTCACTCAGCACATTGCAATGTTTATCATTACATTAATAAGAGAAGAGAAGTATAGATACAATTATGGACGGAAGTGGCACATGGAACGAATGCGAACATCAAAGATAAAGCTTCCTATAGATGCTAATGGAAATCCTGACTTTACGTTAATGGATAATTATATTAAGTCACTTAACTATAGCTCTGCTATCTGTTGATTAAAACCAATGTGGTTATTTATTTAAAACGGCAACAACGGATATGCATGTGCAAAAAAAGGATATAACCTACGTCGTATTACAGGGTGAGTAGATAATCAAATATCCATGTAAGGGTCATAGATGCGTTGGTATGCCCCAGGCGATCAGCGATCATCCTCACGAGCGAAAAATCCCGATGCTTTTCGAATGCCAAGGTACTCACTTCTACTCGAATAATCAAGACTAATCGGACTAGGATGGCTTTAGTTGTTTTTATAACTAGAGTTAAACTAGTCTTATCGTTGTACTAAACCCCACCTAACTCCACTTGAAGCGGTTTAATCAGTCTATTTAGTAACCTGGCAGGATGAGATCTATAACTAGCTAAAATGCAGGAAGATCAATGTTTTATAACTATTTAGTACGATTAGTCTTGAATAGACCAGGATGATGAGTTCCTGTATACTATTTCCATGGCTATATCTCGTTAAGTTTGGGTGGGACACATGTATATCATTTACTTTGGCATACTAGTAGATCATCGAATGAAGCGTATTATTTACGGTGAGAAGTCGAGTATTATCCAAGCTGAGAGCTACTTAGGCGAGCAAGCAGAAATCTTCACAACACATTATGGATTCGAAGCTGGCTTGCAGCAAGCAGTAGAAAAATATCCTGATTATACACTGGTTAAAGTAGAACTGAGATACTAAGGAGGCGAACATTATGGCTATTTACGGTATTGGAGCCATGTATGGAAGAACACAAGACAAAAAGGACGAATTCATCCAGAATAATTGTGCTTGCATTGGATATGATCCTGCTGATGCGCCAGCCTTGCACAAGATGCTTAACAAGCTCAAGACAGGTGACTTTATCTACATAAAGTCGATAGCTGGTCAATCCGAGAAATCACTGGTCATTAAAGCTGTCGGTATTGTAACTGACGATCATATCGAAAATCGTAATGGACTTGGGTTAGGCGTAACGATGAAATGGTTATGGGAAGGTGAGGAACGAGTTATCCTGACCGAACAAATGTACAAAAATAATGTTTTCAACAATACGCTATATGAAGAGTATAATTTCGATATTCAGTCGCTTGTCTTACAGAAGGTATTTGATCTACTGTAATGCCAAAGCTCTCCTCCCTTATAGAAAGTACTAGAACGGAATATAATACGAACATACGATCGTTATTGCTCCTTGCTGGAAATGACAAGGTTTTATGAGGGATTTTTGATCCTCTCGCCGCTTCCATGTGTTGCTAGGTATGCAAACATCCACAAGCTCATTTTAACGATAAGGTGGGGTTGTTTGTTGCTTACGCTAATATCGACGATACTCACTCTACAGGTTTCATATCTATGGCGTACTCTCTCCTCGTTTTAAGATGATTTGCCAAAACGCACGTGAGCCGTCAAGGGGCGCGATAGCGACCGCGTATGCGGCTTGCCCTTTACGAGCGAGTCTCCATTATTCAAGCTATTCCCATGCCTTTCAAACTTCGTTTGAAGGCCTGCCTAGCGGCAAGCGACATCTTTATTCCCTTTGCTTTGAATGGTCGCGCCGAACAAACATCAGCTTTACTGTCTTAAGAATTCAAAGTAGTGCTGAACCGCGCTCCGTAATGAGGCTGTACCTTCTCGTATTGAATGGTATCCCTTACTCCCATTAAACGTAATTCCATGTTCAGGTTCAAGTCCACGATCAGCATCTTTTTTACTATAGAACAGGCGTTTCAGAAGCGATCTTCCACAATCTTTGGCGTATTGATCATACAAGTTACCTTCCGAATGCTCAACACGCCGACATCTTGATATACAATTTCGAACTAATATTTCACTACTTAATACCCTGCCTAGATAAATCCTGAATTCGTCCTCGCTGATTAATGACTTCATCATTATTGCTCCTTTCAAGTTACGGCATATAGGAATCATAACATGAGAAGATGTAGCCAGCACTTAGCATTTCTTATGCTTATTCATCGGTGTTTAATCATCAATGATTATTTGGTTACTGATTATAGTACCTTGGCCCCCACCGAGAGCATCATATTCCGCACTCTGAGAGTTTAACTGTGAGAGCCAACAAATCCAGTACTGGTGCGGGTTTGCTCAAGCACAGGAGTAAGTTGTGTGTAGGTGAAGCAAAAAGGCAAACAGGATTATTAATTTGTTTAATAAATCACTTGTATTTTTTTACTAAAATGGATAAGTTGAGAATAGAATCGATAAGGGTTTCTAGAGTTTCCTGCATCGGTTCTCCTTCCTAATATAGCCTCTCTCTTCTCCAGGGAGAGGCCCAATACCCATCAAAAGGAATGATTATATGGACCTATCGGATGTAGTTAAGTATGGTGATTTCGGCTTTAGACGCGATTATGTTCATAATCCAGATGATATTATGAGTATCTACAATGCAAGGAGATCTGTGTTCATCAATGTGGATAATCTGGCGTTACACAAGCAGATCAAGGCGAAGCGAATTATAGAGGGTTTCGATCAGGAGGGGCTGGGCAAGATTGTGGGCCTTCCAGCATCTACAATCAGCCTTATCGAGACAGGGAAATTGCTTATCCCTGTAAAAAGCCGTAAAGCGTTCGAACGCTATCTTTACGATAGTTGGTACGTTGATTGTCAGCTTTACTTCCAGTACTCTGAAGATGATCCCGACGATAACTATGAAGCTGAGGAATTGATGGATATCGAGGAACAAAGAGCTTACTGGAAAGCAATATTTAGTAATGACTCTGACATGTGGGGATCGGTACTCTGAATGTGAATGTAATACGATAAAGGAGCGAACCATTTGAATATTAACAACGAAACGTTTGACCGCAAGGATGACTTTGTTTTTGGTTCTAACCAATCTGAAGAAGGGACTGACGATGATGAATAGCTATGAAGAAGAATTTCTTAAGGCGCTGGAACTAGAGGATAGTCTGCCTGGAACTACAAAATGTCAGAAAGAGGCAAATGAACATAGACGTAGGCTGTGCCTACATTATATTAATAAGAGGCAAAATGATGAGGAAACAACGTATACGGACTTAGCACAGGAGATGCATATTAACAAAGCAATTGACCCGTCATACCGCTTGTCTATTTTTGGATTTCTTAAATAGGAACGCAGAGCCAACCATAATAGCTGGCACTTGATGAAACTCCGCTAATTCCTACGATACAATTCTTCTGCCTCTTCCTCTGTAACAAGGTCAAGATAGCTGTACATAATTGCTTCGAGGCGTTTTAAGTCCTCTTTAGATAATCCCATCTTCTTAGCCGCCAGTAAGGCGTATCCGATAGCTGCTTCGTTTGTCATTGTAACATTCCTCCACGAATATGATTTTGCACATTTATACATAGAACTGCGTATGGGGCGGACGAGAGAACATATAGCGCGTAGCGAAGCAGAGCGCGTATCCTGCAGCCGCAGGCATTTAAAGGAGGGGAGCTAGCCGTTTGACTGACTCCCCATTTGGTTACATCAAACCACGTTCCTTTAAGGATACATAATCCTGACCCCCTATGATCAAATGATCAAGTACACTAATGCCTAAAATATCGCCAGCATCTACTAAGCGTTTTGTAAGCTGAATATCCTCAAAAGAGGGAGTGGGATCGTCGCTGGGGTGATTATGAGCGCAAATAAGGGCTGCGCTGGAACGTTTGATGGCGGCGCGGAAGACTTCTCTTGGATGTACAATTGCTGAGTTCAGGGAACCTATAGAGATCGTCTCTGGCTGACCAATAATACGGTTCTTGGTGTTGAGGAACAGACAAATAAAGTGCTCCTTCGTTAGGTATGACAATTCACTGTACAGAAGTTCATAAGCATCCTGCGGAGAGCGTATAACAGCAGGAAGTTGCTTGGGTGTATTTAGCAGCTTGGCAAGCTCCAAGGCAGCTGCGACTTGCTGGGCTTTAACTTTTCCAATACCACGTATCTGCATCAACTCCTGTTCGGTAGCACCCAATAGTTCCTCAGGTGTGCTGAATACCTTCATAATTTCCTCAACGGTGTAGCTGCTCTTTTTCTCACGCAATGTATTGGCGATTATGGCCATATATGGATTGTTGGTTGTCATTATAAATTCCTCCATAACGTAAAATAGAGGAGTCAGCCGCAGCCGCTCCTCTTGAATATGAACTGATATTTGTTTATTATTGATTCGAATAAGTATTACCGAGGGCGCTCTGCAAAGCGTCCTTTTTCATTATCTTGCAGTTGCTCAAGCTGCATTTCCGTCATTACCAACAGGGTCAGGTAACGATTATTTCTTAACCCGTTTTTGGTATGAAGTGGAGCTTTACTGTTCGGAGCTTCCTGACCTCCTGTAGAGCCTCTTTTACACTCTGGGAGCTCCTTCATCATTGATTATCAACCTCCCTATCTAACTGCATGTAGACGCTTCAGGTGCCTCTCAAGTTGCTCGGGATAATACTTAAAGAAATAACCTCTTACATACTTGGTCGCCAACTCCTCATTGGTCTTCCATCGTCGAATAAAATAGGCTTTAAGCACATGCCCTGCCATACTGATCTGATTTTGCATAACCAATTGCCGTAAAAGAACAGTCATTTCTTCATTGATGATTTTATTTTCCTTCAATATTAATTACCTCCCGACGACCTACTCTCACACAGCCTTTTTATTCTCTGTCTTGCCTGTTATGTCTGGATATCAAGCTTTGTTTTATATTGGCTTGTTAAACTGCTGAAATTAATAAAGACTCCTACTATTGCCGTGATTGGCAAATAAGTAGGAGTCCTACCGTTCATTATTCTTACTTACTTCATTATCTGATTTCAGCCTGAATTTCTTGATGGATAGATCCCTCCTTAGCAATTGATTCGCTTTTTGACTGAATGGATTGCCATATGAATTTTTGCACCAATCCGAATATTCGCTCCAGATAATTCGTCTTATCTCCTCAACTTCTTGTATGTCCTGTCTGCACAGATGATGGAACAATGCGCTGACCTTATAATTCCTTGTATTAAGCGGGCCACTGTCATAATGAATTTGTTCCTGACCTATAAAAATGATTGCAACTATGCCATATACGCTAAGCTTTACATTCTTAATGATTTCAGAACCTCTGTAGTTATTGTAGTAAGCGGGATATAGCATGCTTGTACTGTAAAACTGGTACTGGATATTCCCCTTAGCTTGTGCAATCAATATTTGTCTGCTCAATCAAATCACTCCTCTGTAAGATTTGTGTTAATGCCGCGCCGATTCAGTTCTTCTTTAAGAAGCTGAATGAAATCATAGCTGAGTCCAAGTTTAACCGCATCCTGATAAGCTTCGAGGATGACCACGTTCCATCCTCTGTAATGGTTGTCTGAGCATGACTTTTCCCTCCTCTCCAATTTAGAGCTTTATCTCACAGCTCCTAATAATCTCTGTTAAGCGGCAGAACGCAAAAAAGGACCCGTACTCATCCCTCAACGGAATGAAATACGAGTCCTTAATTTGTATGTACTACTATTCGTCTTTCCATTCAAGCATATAGCTAAGTAATTCGTAAGCGTGTTTTTGATCCGAGGCACTTCTGCTTTGGAATTTCGATACAAGCAAGGACAGATAGTAGTTATCCCTGCCTTTTTCTAAAGGTTGAATAAAACGGAATAGTTCTTCAAAGGGGACATCAAGCGCAGCGGCTACCTTTTCAATGCTCTTCATTGTGACATTATTCTCACCTCGTTCAATTCGCCCGATGTAAGTGTAATGCAGCTCGGCAAGCTCCCCTAGCTTCATCTGACTCCACTTTCGTTGTTCACGTAAAGCGCGTATACGCTCACCTATAAGCTTCATTGTACGACTACTCAACGTTATCACCTCTACGGCAACCATAGCCTAGAGCAAACGGAGCATCGATAGTTTAATAGTATTATAAATTCAATTTTATAGCGTATTAGTATCATTTGTGATATATATACTATTGTAATAAATATACAACTAGGATTATAGGTTTAGGCTGGAAGAACTACTATTTTGTAGATAAGGGGTGGGCTCGTTAGGATTTCAAAGGAACAAATCATATATATTATTTGACCCTGGAAAAATTTATGAATTTTGAATCCTTATATGAATTTTTAAGGTAAGGAGGTGAAGAAAGAATGATAAGCGCTGGATTGATTACAGGTATCGTCATAGTAGGATTTATGCTGTTTAGCGATAAGGGTGTTGCTAGAAAGATCGGCTGGGGATGCCTGCTATTCATACTGTTGCTGATAGTGCTTGGCGCTGTAGCAATAAGCTTACTTAACAGCATGTAACCGTTTAAAGACTGTCACAGTAAGGGCCGTATGTAGTGATTTCCAAATAACAGCGGACCAAAACAACCGACCAGTCTAAATTAGATTATGAGGAGACATGTATATGAACAGAACGTAACAACGGTAATAGCTTTTACAGTAGCCACTTCAATAACCCCTGTTTCACATGCGGCTGTAAACACAAAGCAACAAGCCGTATACTTGGCCAGCGCCAGCTTCATAAAGGAATAAAGCCACTCGCCGTGACGGAGAATTCTATAGCGCAGCACTTGCTGTAGTAAAGGAGATGATAATGTGAAAAGATTAGTAATCTTGGTTATAGTAATGGGGTTATTCATATGCGGTACCGTGTCAGCTGCAGAAATTGAGGCTTATGTCACAGCTAAAGGGGAGTACGGCGAAGTAAGTACGATTACGGGGAATGGCACAGCAGGACAAGGGACATATTCAGTAGATCACCCAAGATTCCCAGTATCTGATACCAGAGGCAATGTGTACTTCTTAGATGGAGACCAGAAGAAAACAAAGCTTCGGATGTGGAATGGTAAGAGGAATACAACCATTGTAGATATGGCAGTAAATAAAGTAACTCGTCGTGAAGGAGAATTTTATACAGCAGGACTCGCTGTAGTGAAGAATAACGTGTACTTCGCTTTAAAGGATAGAACCTATAAAGTGACTAACGGCATAGTGAGCGAGATGCCTAAGGTTGCAAAGTGGATGAAAGAAAATCAGTATCACTACATTTACCGAATGGAATCGTATCAGAGTCAGTTAGCCTTTATGTTCTGGAGTAAGCTTGGAGGCGGTACCTATGGATTTGCTCTCTATAACCCTCAGAATGGCTCTATGGAGGAGTTACTACCCACAGGGTGGTATGGTAACCCTACGAACTTTGAACTCCTCCCAGATGGTGTAATGGTTGCGACAGAGGGCGGCTTTATATACTATGAGCAGTTCTTCCCGCGTAAGTCCATTATTGTCCTGAATACAAACGAAGGACAGATCCTAGATGTATGGGTGGACAAGGAGAAGACCATTTACTATTCTCTAGTGAAAGACAAGCTTAAACCTATCATTCGAACGATCCCGCGCGGAACTTCAAATCGACATAACGACACAGAAGTATTCGTTGGCAGTACACAAGGCTATACAGATGGCATAGCAGATGAAGTCCAAATGCACCATCCTACTGATTTCTCATGGGACGGGTCAGGATACATCTTCTCAGATCGAGAAAATAATGCCATAAGAAAGGTATGGGGAGATAAGGGACCATTATCACTTGATTGATCTCACAGTGTGACTAACTCATTCAATCAACGACGCTAAACCAAACCAATACTTTTCTGTACATCAATCGAACTGAGTACATACTACGTGGTAACAGATAACATTCAGATTGTAAGATTTATCATTTCTGGTTACTCAGGAAGTAAAGTTCAAGCTATAGATAGTAACGGAAAACCAACAACTTACAGGATTTCAGAGGACAAGAAAGGTGCTAGGAAGACACCGACTAGTTTTATTTATAAAAGTCAGGAGGATGTTCTGTGTCTATTACTATCGAAATCGTAATCTCCATCGCTCTAGTCATTCTGGCTATCTTTATAGTCAGCGGTATTCGCACGTATCGCGCTGATAAAGAGGCGGCTATCTTAGCACAAGCAGAGCTGGTCATGGAAAAGCAGTACGAGAAGACGAAGAATGATTCGCTCAATATTTCGGAGCGCATCAAAGGTCAAGTCACGAACCACAAGATTCACTGGCTCACGGTGACTGATCATGGGAGTACTCGTACCTATCTTCGCTACGAGGATTTGCTGGATGCGGAGGAAATAACTCCTGATGAGAAACGCGGACTAGACGTTGTTGAGCGCCATTTAAAACGTGTCCGTGAATATGTCGAGGAGAACGGGCTAAATAATACATCTGATGGTCAGAGCGGTAGTAAGAGCGCCAATGAAAGAATTGATAATTCATCCTTATATATTAAGTGTCCTAACTGTTATAAACAAAACTTTCTTTCTATGAATCATGCAAGGTGCGAGAACTGTGGTTATGTTTTTAATGGTTATGAACAGAGAGGTGTTCAAGCCTTATCGAGTTCTATTAATGAAACTCTTGACCAAGGGGGAATTTCCACTAAACACCAAGCAGCCGTGTCATCTGAAACTATTAGTAATATAATATTAGTTGACCAGCGAACGATGATGTTAATTAAAAACGAGACAACAAGAGCCAGCAAAGAGATGCAAGGTAATAGGAGTGATAAAGCCTTCACGGAGTTGGAGAAAGCTTTAGGTTATGCGGCTTTTATTAACTGGTTAGGAACTTATCTACAAATGGATAAAGAGAATAATCCTAAAAAAAGTGAGTTTTACGAAGCCTGTAATGTCAGTGCTAGAGTAATTGCGACTACGGTTATGTGCCACGTGTATAAAGATCAAACTTTATATACTCATTTAAAAAAAATTATTCCCGAGCTTAATACTTACAGAGAAATCGAATTAGCTCAGCTTACAGCTACTGCTAGCAGCAATAGCTTCGATGCTTACTGGCTAAATTGTACAACTCGGGCTGTGATCATGATTTGTCGGCAAATGGCTTATAACTACACAGGCGTTTTAGGTCAAGCAGATTTCAGATTGGCTAAACAAGGGATAAGCTGGGAAGAACTGACTATGGCAACTGATCAATGGTTGAATGAAGTTCTATACACATAGGATTGCCAAACCCTTATCTTCATACAATAGTTACTAAAGAGGCATCGTTGCGAGGCCTATCATGATGTTATTCTGCATCGAATCAACATCGATGCTTTCGTTTCATTAAAGAAATGAATGGATTACCTTTGATAACGGCAAGAACTGGGGTTATCACGATGCTAAGACAAGATACCACTTCGTTTATGATCTGTCATATTAGGATGGTGAATGGATGCTTGAATGTAGGAATCGCATGGACTTATATACAATAGTGTGAATGATGAAAGAGTTATTAAAAAGATTCAAAACACTCTTCATTTTTATAATGTGATAAGCAGCAAAATAACGAGAATAGCACTACGATTTGTCTGGTACCATGGTAGCACTGTGGTAGCACACTCTAAATAACATGCGGATATCGAAGGTAATGTGATTTATCAACTCTCCTTTCGATTCCTCGATTTATAAGCCTTAATGCCCTCGCGGGACAGCAAAGGAAACCACGGTGCTCCATTGACAGGGTAGGGGTCATGGGTTCGATCCCCATCCGTCCTATACGAATCACCACGAAAAACCCTTGTAAATCAAGGGTTTTTTCTTTTCCCGTTGATTGAAATTACTGAAATTCACCAGAAAAGTAGAATCAGGTACGAATCGGGGGACGAATTTCAGCACAAACCCTAAACTTTTGGTACCATTGTTCTTTATGGAGCTGATTTAGCCGCAGCAAGCAACTTCGAAAATATGCTGAAAGCAATCCACGTATAACTATTTTTAGTTTTATGGAAATGTGGTATAGTAGGGCTAGAAACAGCGTACAATGCAAAGAGAGCCGTGCGCGAACACGACTCTCCAAGCAATAGCCGCTTTTAAGGGCGGTTCGGCTTTAACACGGTTTACCTACAAGAAATAGGCCGCGACCCGGTCAGAGGGCGGCCTATTTCTTTTTGAGGTAATTCAGCAGAGCAATAATGAACATGCCGAACATGAACATCAGTGACAACGCTTGATAAACCTCCATGGCATCACCTCCCTTCCGGGAGATTAGCCGGCCGCCCTTACAAGCCTTTCTATTGCTCCAGTCATTATACCATGGCGGTTGCAGACTGGATAGATTTACATTTAGCCCATTACCGGGTCTACCCCCTTGTGTTTTTAGAAAGCCCAGCATAAAAAATCTACTTCCCTTTTCTTTCCTGCAGGAAGGAAAGCAGCAGATGACCTTGGAATTCCTCAGGGTCATCTTTTTTCATGTCCGCTGGCACCGCTAATGAAATGTTGACTTATTTGTCAATTGCCAGCGCATCTTATAATGGTGACAAATCATACGACGAAATGTGGATTGACCAAGATGGTGAATGTACCGACATTTACCGTGGACAGCAACTTAAGACTGACATTGACGCGGCTGGAGGACAGTCTGGCGGCCCTTAAAACCGACGTATGGTTTCAAGCTCTCTGTGAAGAGTATGGAAACATGCATTCAGTTGACCGTTTTGTAAGTTGCGGATCCTTGGGGGACACTATGTTTACACAGGGTATGCTGCCAAACTATAACATTCCCCACGTCTTCTCTAACGATAAGGGACCCGTCATTAGAGGTTTTAGTCCACGTTACATAGAAAGTTGGATGACCCCGTGCCGATTAAGTGTTATGCAAAAGCAAGAATGGATAAAAAATCACTAAGTAATAGAAAGCAGCCAAATGTTTATGATTTGGTTGCTTTTTTTTACCGTATAAATAGTAGTTCCGTACAAATACTAAGTAGCGAATTTCATGAGAGTGTGCATAAAAGGAACAGAAAAGAAAGGAGAATCATTAATGATTGACAACAAAGACCCGGAAAGTAATGAAAGCTCGGTACTAAGCGGGGCCTTCCCAGCTAACGGCAATACGGTAGGTGACGATCAAGCATTCGGAGGCAGCAGTTATGGAGGCGTAATTCCCGAGAGTGCCTCTTCTATGGCCATCGCAACACCAGATTTAGATCTGAGTCAGCCACAGGAACTGAAAAAGTCTGCACCAGGTGCTCAATGGAATCCGGATCAATTTCTATCTATTGCAATATTTCCGAAAGATTCAACCTGCTTTGGAGATGCCACTCCCTCCTATCAAAATCTTTTCAGTAGTCAATGCGGAAATGTTGAACAGTGCGGCAGCCCCTTCATCTTTGACATTTTGTATCACGTTGATGCGGATGGAGTTTCGCGTCCGACTCCGTTTACGCCTCCTAAACTGACCCTCGATGTTAAGTTCATAGATACAAGTGGGAATGTAGTATTTCAAAAACAGGCAACGGATAACAATCCTGTCTATAGAAGTGCCGGTTCTCCATTAAAAACCACATTTGGGACTCGTTTTACGATAAACACAACTAAGAATGGCAATTTACAGGTTAGTTTAAAAATGCATGACACCGATACCGGTAAAATTGTTCGTTATACCGATTCCATCAAATGTTCCATTATTGATTGCTCTTGACCTCAGGAGCCGATTAAGGATTTGGAGGCGGCAGCTATGCGAGATGTAATCCCTGAAACCATGCTGGATGTGATAAAGAGACGTTTTGGTGTCGGGATTGACCCAGACTCAAATGGCGGGCAAATTTTGAATAGCCTTCGTCCTAGACCGCCCTTTGACGATCAGATGCTCACCGGGCAGGCGGATGTTACCCCACTGACCTTGACCTTCACGAACGATGGGCTCAGTGTACATCCCGCACAGGTTACCGACGCTCTTGTATTTACCTTGCCTGTGGGTCCTCTGGACTTCAAACTGGTTCCCCCGGATGCTGTTCATCCGAAGCCGCAAGTGGAGTTGAAGCTGGTTTCGTTTCCTGTGCCTCTTCCCTATTTGCGTCCCGCTCAACTCAAACCTGACGGAACATTACAGGAGGCGGCCGGAAAAGTGGAACTCCATTTCCCTGACCTCCTGCTTGTTGTTGCTGGCAGCAGCGCAAAGCTCGCCCCTTCCCGCAATGCCACAGCAGCGTTGGAAGTGACGATGACGCCCCCTCTTGCACTTTTTGGCCCAAGTACAGTGGTTGGGTTTGGTTTCGATCGGGCGGCTCTTAAACTTGAGGGTCCGGATACGCCGGAGCTCTTCGTTCCTACAGTCGAGATTTATGTCTCGCCTCCGGCCCTCCCCGCTTTGGCGATGCACGGCAGCTGCCGCGATCTGTACTTAGGCCTGAGCGGCGGCGGTTTGTCCGGCGATTTCAGCCTTGGACTGGTTAATGGTGCTCTGGCTTCGGCACGTCCGCGATTTCTTCGAAACATGGCGACTCGTTTGCGCCTTAATCGCAATTCGGTTACCTTATTGGAATTAACCGGCCAGATTGACCTGCCGGGCGAGTTGAGGGTCCTCGTCGGCCTACAGGAGGATTCCTCCCAGTTAATCGATTACGTGCTGAGCTTGATGCTCGATGGCGGCTGGAAGGCGGCACTCACCTTGAAAGCCAATGGTAACCGAAACTACCTCTGGCGAACACAGCGCCCATTCCCAAACCCCGACGCGCATGACCTGCCGCGAGATACACTGGGAGCGTATGCGGTATTCAGTCCGCTGCTGATCCCTAACCTTCCCGGTGCGGGAAGCAGCGGCTACATAGACCTCGGAATCAGCGCTGGAGCAGCGGGCGCGATTGCAGCCAGCCAATCGGTCAGCACGCAGTCGGTTACATTGTATGGAGGCCAGTTGGTCATCCACCAGCCGGTTGGCGCCCCTCCCGAGGCGTTTTTGTTCTTTGACCTGGAGACCGAACTTCATTTCAAAATGAAAATCGGTGCCATGAAGCTGCTGGCAACCCGACGGCCGCTTAAGGTGCGCCAAAGAGCTATCGGTCTGCGGCTCGATTTCGGCCCCGGCGATGGTCCGCCTCAATTCAAGCCGGTCTTTGACCCGGCGAAGGGTTTCAGTCTTGACCTGAGCGACCCTGGTCTGTTCGAGGTGCCGGCTCCACTGGGGGATATTGTCCAGCCGGAAGGAGCCCGTATGGCGCGCGAGAACCCGCTCAACTTCGAGATTGACCTCGTGCTCAAGGCAGACCTCGGTGTGGTGACGGTCGACCGGGCCAGCGTACGTATTCCGGTCGATTCAACCGCCCTCCCCACATTGACAGCACTGGGTGCACATATCAATGTACCCGGCGCTTTATCGGGTAGCGGCTACCTTAAACTGCTGCCGGACGGCAGTTTTGCAGGGAGCCTGGATGCAGCCATTACTCCCCCGTTCGGTGTGCGCGTAGCATCCGGATTACAAATCGATAACGCTCGAGATAGCACATCGAATGAAACACTTACCGCCGTGATGGTCACGTTGGGTGTCGAGCTGCCGGTCCCTATACCATTAGCAAACTCGGGTTTGGGCCTGTTCGGATTACTTGGCATGTTCGGCATGCACTTTACGCGCAATCAGCTTTCCTCACAAACTGCGCTGAATTGGTTCGTGGATAGTGCCAAAGGCAATGCGACCAACCTTAATGCGTGGAAAGCTAATGCACACGCCTGGGCGCTGGGTTTAGGCGCAGTGATTGGAACGGTCGAGGGAGGCTTTCTGACCCACGCCAAGGGGATGGTTGTAATTGAGCTTCCCGGCCCGCGCTTTCTGCTGGTAACGAACGCCGACCTGCTAAAGGGACGGCCTGCTACGAGAGGTACTGAGACCGGCAAATTCCTGGCGATCATCGATATTCAGCCAGATAAGTCGCTTACGATGGGCATTGTCGTTGACTACAGCATCAAGCCTCTACTAGAGTTTCGCGTGCCTGTTGAGGCTTTTTTTGATTTCAAACAGCCGGAGAACTGGCATCTGGATGTAGGCGGTATCCCGCCTCGTCTGCCGGCTTCGATTAAGTTCCTTAACGAAATGCGGGCCGACGGCTATCTGCTTATCCACGGTAACGGCATCCCTTCAGCCGGCGATCCTACGCCTCCCAGCCAAGCAGATTTTCCGATCGGTCCGTTATATGGTTTCTCGGTGGCTGCCGGGGTTCGCGCCGCATTTACCTGGGGACCTGAGGAGATCGGCCTGTATCTAAAAATCGCCGCCCAGATCGACGTCGGCATCAGCTTCAAGCCTTTTCTGATTATAGGTAAGATGTCGCTCCGCGGGGAACTGCATCTGTTCATTGTCAGTATAGAAGCTTCGGCTTCGGCTGAGGTGATCATCAGCCCCATAGGTCACTTCATTTCGGCGGAAGTGTGCGGTTCGGTTGATTTCTTTTTTTTCGATGTGGAAGGCTGCGTCAAGCTGGAGCTGGGCGAACGGCCGGGTAAACCACCCGCTGAACCGCTGGTGCGGGCGCTGTCGCTTCACAGCCGCTCGCCGGCTCTGTTGACCGGATCTGCTGTCGACCGTCCAGTAGATGGAAACTTAGGGGATGCCGCATATTTTGCCGGTAATTGGGTTGGAGAGCTACCAGTTGTACCTATTGACACCATCCCGGTGCTGCAAATGGAAATGCGTCCTTGCGTTGATCCAGCGTGCAAATTCTTTAACCAGACGATTGATTCCAAACTGCCGCCGAATGGCTGGGTACGACGCGGCGAGCGTTTCTATCGCTATACACTCCAGTCGATCCAGCTTATCTGCACAAACGCTAGTGGTGCTCCGTTATATCCTCCGGTATACGAAGGAGAAACACCTGCCGTTTGGTGGGACCGGTATGGCAAACAAAGCGGCAGCGGTGATAATGAGGTGCAGTTGGCCCTGTTAAGCTGGATTCCCGATGCAACGCCGGCTGCTGCCGAGCGCACAACCAGCCTTGACCAGCGGGTCAAGGCCCGCTGGGGCAATGTATGTATTGAGGTGGCCCCTCCAACCAAAGTTCTATGGACATTCCGGCAGGCTCCAGGCGGACCTTCGAAGTCCGGATGGAGATTAGAAGGGCTTGCATGGCCTGACTCTCCTGGGACGTACCGCGGCATGCTGCCGGAGACCCGCCTGCAAGTGACCGAGCCCTGGCGCTCCGGTGAACAGCTTGCTGACGGGATGATTCTTGCTGATCCGGCCTATATATGCGCCTGGCAGGGTGAGCCGGACCGGCTGCTGGTCGCCCCGCATACCGGCATACGTTTTCGGCCTGCTGTTCCCAATGATCATCAATTCGATGAATTATTGCAAGCTTTGCGGCCCGGTGGACTAGACGCTCTGGCCGACGCCATTCGGCTTAACTGCGGAGGACTGCGAACCGTCCGATTGCTGCTTTTTGTCCACCCTGTAGTGTGGAGACACGAGTTTCTGCTCTTGCGAGCACTGGACAATGAAGGTAGCCCTACCGGTTTCGAACAAACCATCTCCCCGAATACTAGCAGGGTGATAACCCATCCGGACGAACTTCCTTCGGATTGGAACGATTCCGATGCTCCTTGGAAGCCATTAACAGAGGGGGCCTGCAATTTTTGGTTCCACAGCTTAGGGGCAATTGCCGAGCGGGCTAAGCTGGTAGTATTTGAGGCTGATTTACAAGGTGGCGCGGCGCAGCTCGAGATTGGCCTATCGAAAGATTTTTATGACAGTGACTCGAAGAAAATTGGATTTCTCCCAAACTGGGGGCTGCTGATCATCGAGGGTCTGCTTGAAGCCGAATTTTTACGCTATAACTATGACAAAGAAGCCGTTAAGCAGAACATCCAAGTTGTGAATGGAGCGCTTGGAGCAGATCAGGGCAAGCGGGCACTGCTTCGTCCTGACGCCTTTTATACGGTTGATCTAACTTATGATGTGGAAGCGGCGGACAATGACGGTAACGGCAATCCGAAGGAAGACGATATCCAGAAACTGATCGGTCAAAGGCAGCAGCTCCGCTTCAAGACCGATGCGAAGCCGCCTGAGCGACTCGATCCATGGGTTCTAGCGACTGATCCTGGACCAGCGCAGAATTTCTTTTTTTATGGCGACCTGCTTCGAATCGTGTTTGCCACCAATGCGACACGTAAACTGTTCAAGGCTTATAACCAGGAGCTATTCGCCGTGGTCAAGGCTGCCTCCGGCAAGCATCCTCAGGCGTCACCAGGGTTTGATGCTGCGGTGACCAAACTGGGGAATAGTGTGTTTCCTCCGAAAGGTATTGCGGCAGCTGCCATGACGCCATTTGAAAGCTCGCTGCGAGAAGCGCTTGCCGGGCAGTCCTGCTTAAGCGTCTCTAACCAAACAGCTGCTCACGAGCTGGTTACACTGAAGATGAAACTGGAGCCGTTGACCGACTATATTCTCGACCTTGAAGCTCGGTCTTCTGCCGCCGCACCTTCTTACCCCATGTTCCGGCGGCATTTCAGCACCTCGCGCTACGAGAGCATGGAGGCGCTGGCGGCAGACGTTAACAAGACACAAGTGCAGCATCGCCGCGTCGCCAGTACTGCGCCGCTGGCGATACTCGCCGCTCAGAATCCGGGGTCTTCGGTCTTACAGGTTAGCGACCTGGATATCGAAAACGCGTTACGGAGAGCGCGTTGGGGCGATCTCGCCCGGCCGGTGAACCCCCGCCTGACGGTGCTCTGGAAAGACGGTGCTCCAGGTACGCCCCCGCAGCCCTTTGCTCTGCTGATCGAGACGACTGAACCGCTTTGGCGCTGGCGCGATGTTCCGCAAGAAGTGATGGATAGCCACGGTACGCGCCGGTACCAACTGCAACCCGCAGCCTGGTTGGACGTAATCGAGACGACAGCGGGCGTTCGTTTAGTGTCCCGTTTCATCCGTTCAAGCGGCGGCGGTCGCACACTGGTCGTTCTTAAGCCTTCGGCGAGAGGTGGAACGCTCTCTTTGGCACTGCGCCGTACCCATCATATATTGTTCGAAGGTAATACTGCCGTCAGGACAGCTTCGATAAAAACGATCAGCCTGGCAATGGCTCCTTGGGAGGATCAATCATGAGCGTTCGTTGGGTTTTACCCCATTTGTTTAAACTACAGTCAGCAGCAATCCGTTGGAGCGATGAGCTTACCCGGTCACAATACAATGAACCCGTCTCGCATACAGACATGGATGAAGCCGCCCTCCAATTCCGCTGGATGCTGCATCCTTCGCTTGGCCTCCCAAGGCAGCCATTCTTCCTGTGGAAGAACCGTCACCCGGGCGGTGATCTGAGCACCCAGGAATTAGCAAACCTGCCGGGCTGGGAACCGCTCGAGGTCATTGGCCTTCCTGTCGACAATTCGTGGCGCGATACCGGCTACGATCTGAATGATCAGGGGCCGATTAACCATCTGTTATCCCCAATCCGGGCAGCACTTCAGCGGTTGAAGCTGGGTGCGCCGCGAAACGGCTGGACGCGGTTGTCTCTAAGCAACGTTCCCCTGCCCGATTGGGAGCCGCCCGAACCGGAAGCCTATCTCGATGATTTGCTTAAGGGCAGGCTGCTGCTCGGTATCCAAGCCATGCTTCGGGACCTCTACAATGCGCGAGACCATGACAAGTACGTGGTAAAAGAGGCGGAAGCTTACCCGGGGCAGCTTAATCCCCGATTGCTTCTTCAACAGGTCAAGGCTGCGGCCGGGCTTCATCCACCTTCCCGCAGTGAATGGCACCCGCTTGGGCTGCTGCTGGTGGGAGCCGGAACGGACCCGCTCACAGCCTTGGCACTTGGCTTTGGCACGGCACGGGTCCCTGATGGCGAAGTGGACGATCTGTATATGGTTTCGGTTCGTCATGGGCTGCAGGTGGGAAACAAGGAGTATGAATTCGAATTGGCGGATGTCGTGACTGTAAACCAGCACTTACCCGCACCAAAGGCACCTACTGGCCTTACCGCCCGCATTATCGCCCACAATCGGCCGCAGTTGCTTGACGATCCAGTACTCGAAAATATCGGCGTCAGTTGGGATCGGTCCGAGAACCCTAACTACTCTTTCCTGCCGCCGGGCAACACGAGTCACCCGGCTGCCTACGCTGTTGGACGTTTCGGCCCTGAATCCTGGCGGTCCGAGATCCTGTTAACCCGGCGTCCCGAACTTGTTAGAGGCTGGCTCCCGTTCGTCGCCAGCAAGCCGGATCAAGCCCGGCCCGTGATCTTTACCGATCACGTCGTGCACCCGGCGGCCAATAGTGATTCTCACTTGATCGCCAGCTCACTCGGCTTGAAGTGCAGCTATGCGGTAGCCGCTCAGGATATCTTTGGCCGCTGGAGCCCTTGGACCACGACTTTGTTCCAGGGCCCGGATGAACCGCCTCAGACGCCCTCCGTTCTTTCGATCAAATTAGATCCATCCGGCGCGGCTGTGGTCGATTTTTCCTGGGATTGGTCCAATCGCAGTCCTGAATTCATCGAGTTGATCGGCACTTACGAAGACGATCCCGGCAGCCGGCTGTTCATGGTGCATTTGCAGTTTGGCGGCTATGAGCAGCCTGAGTCCAGCGGTTTTGAGGTTATCCCGCTGAATTCTAAACGAGAACTTGCCGCTGGCTGGGGCGGAGCGCAGGACACGGATCCGTCGGAGCCGGAGGTTCGCTTCTATAGACTAAGCGTTACGATCCCTATCCATTTCGCCGGACAACGTTACCGATTCTTTCAGGTTCAGGCCCGAGGCCAGTGCCACAACCATCATATCTCAATCCCTGACTGGAATATAAGCCCATTCAGCCAACCGGTAGGCACAGCGATTTATGACCCTGCGCCGCCTCCACCACCCGCCGTGCCGGAAGTGCCGCAGTGGGCCAGCCTGCCCGATATTACAGGTGTGAGCCGTGCGCAGTTAAGGTGGTCTGGCAACAGTACCATAGCGGGGTATGTACTCTACGAAGCAACGGAAACAACGCTCCTTGCCGCGCTTGGGCTGCCTGGCCCGGACACCAGCAAGCCCTTCACCGATCGGCTGGCGATATTACGTGCTGCCAATCTTTCAGCACTGCGCAGCGCCTTCCGGCGAGTGCGAAAGGAACTCATCCCCGCTGCTACGCCTGAGACGGTTTACGAAGCGGCGCTGCCGCGAGGCAGCACAGTGATACACCTTTACGCTGTAACGGCGATGAGTCATAATCAGGTCGAGTCTCCTTGGCCGGACAACAGCAAGAAGTTTATTGCTGTAGCCGCCCCGAAGCTAGCCGTACCGGCAGCACCCTCACTGGAAGCAACACCTCTTACAATGGCAGAGAGAGCATTAGTCAATCTGACTATAGGATTGGGTCAAGGCGTTGCCGCGGAGAATGTTGAGCTCTACCGGACAGCTAACGAAAAACTGGCAGCCAACGTCGATACCATGGGCCCTCCAATTGCGACTCTCCATGTGGCTGGTCCCGAAATCAGCTTTACCGACAATACACTAACTCCAGGGTGGCGGCGCGTCTGGTATCGTGCCGTGGCCTGGTCGGCACGCGACGATCAACGCGGCATGATCGAAGCCCGCTCGCCAGCCTCTTCGGCGGTATCCTTCCTACTTACGCCGAGCAGCCTGCCCGAAGTTATTGATCTGAGAGTCAATGAATCCGGTTCGAGCAACTCCGAGGTGTGGATTAGTTGGACCAGTCATGCACCTGAGACTGTTACGCCTTTGGGGCCTCACAACATCGTGCTGGAGACATGTGATGCAGATGGTTCGGTAATTGCACGCGCTGAAGAACGCCTCGACGCCGTGACCGATGTTGACAACCTATCGAATCTCCCGCCTGTTGAACCGGGCGGCTGGGCTATCGTTCGTGTAGGGGAGGCGGGCAGTTACCGTATATACGCGAGATTACCACGACCGGCAGTCGATCAGGCTTTCAGCGTTACGGTTAAGATCATTGACCCGCTCGGGCGTATCGGCAGCGTTTCAGCTGATGTCCCGCCATTCACTCGTGATTTATAGTTCGATTAAACAAAAGCCAGTCTAACACTTTTTCGTGTTTCGACTGGCTTTTCGCCATCATCTTTCAGAAGGTATGACCCTTTCGTATATTTCAACCATTCGCCTCCCTCTTCACTCCGGCACTTTTAGAGACTGCGGCAGCAGCGCTCTTTCTTGTCTTCAACAAAAAGGTTAGCGGGATCGCAACAACGCCAATCCATGTAGCGACCAGAAACACATCCTGAACGCCCATCGCCATGCCTTGCGCTTTTAACAGCGAAGATCCTGCCGCCCCTCCCCCGGTCAGTGCTTTCAGATGGGTCGCGGATCTTGCAGCCAGCAAGGAGCTGAAGATCGCAATAGCCAGCGCTCCGGTGGCTTGGCGCACCCAGTTCGTTACCGAAGAGGCATGCCCGCTATATTCTTTGGGGATGGCCGACATCCCGGCATTGGTCACCGGCATAAAAGCAAGGGCGATCCCGACATAACGCAGCGTCATCCATGCGGCCACATAGATATGAGTTGCAGCCGGTGTAAGATGGCTAAGTTCCCAGGTCGAGAGAACCAGCAGCAGAATCCCTCCCAGAATCAGCCGGAACGGCCCCACCCTGGGGTACAGCTTGCCGACCACCGGTGACATAAACGCCATCGCCAGCGAGCCCGGAAGCAGCACCAGAGCGGTTAGCAGCGGTGTCGACTGCTGGATATCCTGCATAAAAATCGGAATCAGGAACGATCCGGAATACAGGGAAATGGTAATCGTGCAGTTGATGATTAAGCTGTACGTAAAGCGCTTCTGGCGGAACACCTTCAGATTGAGCAGCGGCTCTTTCAGGAAAAGCTCCCTGCGGATGAAGTAAGTCAACAGGGCCGCCCCGACAACGAGCAGCGATATTGTCCCCAACGAAGTCCAGCCCCAGGAGTTGCCTTCGCTGAAAGCCAGGATAATACAGGCGCTGCTTAGAATAACCGTGATGAAGCCCGGCAAATCAAAGGTTTTGGACAGACTGGACTGGCGAGAATAGGGCAAAAATTTAAGCGCGACCGCAATTGCAGCAATTCCTATCGGCAGGTTGATGATAAAAAGGGAGCGCCAGCCGAAATATCCGGTCAGCCAGCCGCCGAGTGTAGGCCCGAACGCCGGAGCCAGCATGGAAGAAAGACTCCATAAGCTCATGGCAAAAGCCTGCCGATCCTTCTCTATAAACTGATAGATCATCGCCATTGTTGTAGGAATAATCATTCCGCCGAACACGCCCTGCATGATGCGAAAAGCGATCAAGGAATGCATGCTCCAGGCTAACGTCGACAGTCCGGAAAAAAGGGTGAAGCCCGTTAAGGCAAACACATAAAAGTACTTATAGCTCCACTTGTCGCCAAAATATCCGACGATCGGAGCGACTACCCCGGTCGCCATCAGATAGCCGGTGATCATCCATTGAACGGAACTGACCTCCGCATGAAAATCCTTCATGAACACCGGAAAAGCCACGTTAATCGTGGTTGAACTCAGGATAGACATGAAATTCCCGAAAAAAACCGCTAAAATAATGGGCCAAAATGAAGAAATACCGGCTGTATGTTTATTCAAAGCGTTCTCTCCCCTATGCTGCACCAAAAAGAAAAAACAAATTTAGGTGTAGAATACAATTAGTTTTACATAGATGTATTATACAACTAATAATTTGAAAATGCATATAACTTTTTTCATTTTATTTTCATTTATGGATATGGATTTGCCTTGCCGGAGGTATTTTCACTTATAATATGGAGAAGAGTACACAGCAAAGGACGGAGTAAACAATGGACGATAAAAATTTGGATTTCATTAGCAATGAAATGTTGAAGCTGATTCGCCGCGCCTCTCTGGACAAAAAGCATGGCGGTCTGGACCGTTCAAGCTATACCCTGCTGTACCATTTGTCCAGCCATGACAATATCGGGGTTAAAGCGCTGGCCGAAGAATTCGGCCTGGACACCTCCACCATAAGCAGGCAGATCAGCGTGTTGGAACTTAAAGGGTACATAGAGCGGATACCCGATCCGCAGGACGGAAGATCGAGCTATTTTCAGATCACCGAACTGGGGTCACAGAGGCTTGCCGAAGCGAAAAAAATCCGCATGAACAGGTACGAGCAAATCTTTCAAAACTGGTCGCCGCAGGAATGCCGGACTTTCGGTGATTCGCTGGCCAGACTTAACCGTACACTTGCCGAATGACTCTGCTCTGCCGCATTCATTAAACGGCCTGCTCCTCCCATTCGGTTGAACTTTCCTTTTGTTCAGGTATGCAGGATAACCTCTCCCTTTTAAGCAGCGGATAATCGTATAGAAGCCCTTCGTACACCGTCTCGAAAGCCGGATGATGCAGAAAGTCGTTGGGCGTTACCAGCGCGGATGGCCGATCCCATAGGGAAAGTCCGCTTCGGCGAAGCGCTTCGGATACAAACTGGGAGCAAAAATAAGCATTTTTCGTCTCCATATCAAAGTTCATCAGCACGCCTAATAATCCGATCAGATTGTAGCGGTAGACCTGCCTCTTCTTCTGAAAAGAGAGGATTGTCCGTAGTGCAGCGTCGCGCTCTTGCCTCGAAATCCGCAATCGGAGCAGTACGCAGCGAGTGCCCGGATATTGGCGGAACGTTCCCTCATAAACATCTTCTTTCACGAATCCGCCGGCCCACGGTTTTTTGGGTTCTTTGCGGCCAAAGCTGAACACCTCGCTTAGCTCCTCGTCGAGCGCCAGAGAGGCGTGGTTATACGGAGCGGCGGTGATGCTTTTGATCAATGTTGTGAACAAAGTTCCCGTATCGGTCAACAAAACATAAATGCTGCTCTCGGAATTATTGTCTCTGCTGTTGTCAATCATTGTCTTCACCTCACCCTAAGATTAACAAAGGATGAAATTAGCGGTAACTGACCGAGGTTTAGTTTCGTTCTGGACTTTGGTCGCGGGACTTCTTTGGCCAATGGCCAGGAACACCAAAGCTTATAGTAAAGGATAAGTGAACCGTTAGTACGCAAATGGACGAAAAAAACGCCCGCGCTAGCGGACGCTCAAACGAGTTTTTTTTATTTATTTTCTTAAACATTATAGCTATTTGAGCCATTTCTCTTGAATGGCCTCCTCAAGTTCCAAATCGTTGAACCTTGCCATTGCCATGGTCAAACAAAGTAAATCAACCAGCTCGTTTTGAAAGTTTTCCTTCAGTTCCTCCAGTGACCTTCCCCTGCTTCTGGCTTTTCCAGCGCTCTCCAGATAGCATTGCACCAATTCGCCCAATTCCTCCTGAATCTTTAATAGGAACCAATCATTATCCCGCTCGATATTAAATTTTCGGCAGTACTGGGATGAAACCTTCTCCACTCTCTCAACGACATCATTAAACTTCAAACGAATCCTCCTCAAACCTCACAAATTCATCGGCATTAGCCCGGATATGGGCGGCGATTGCCTTCAGACTTGCCGGAGAAATCTGCTGAAACCGCCGGTATAACTGCTCCACCTCGGCATGCAATTCCTTGTCACGATCGAGATCGGTAATTGCGGCGTCCTTCCACTCCAAGCCGAGCCTGCGGTTTCGGGTCTCCAGAACCTCTTTGGTTTCTTCTAGCAGACGAGACATATCCACATCGCCAAAAAAGCTTAATCCGTTCATCACACCCGCCCACATGTCCGGATTTTGCAGCAGATGGGTGATCCAGCCGTAATACTCCATTTCCGAATTCTTCGCATGACCGTAGAAGACTTTGAACATGCATAACGCCCGCTGCCCTTCAGAAAGTTCGGATATTACCTTGGCCTTCACCGCCATATCTTTGGCCCGTATTTGGCTGAAGGTCGGCTCCATGCACGCCCAGCCCAATCTTTCATCTTCCAAGGAATCGAATTCACGCTTGTTCATTACCGCTAATGCCATAACATCCCTCCTTTCCATATAATACCACAACATTCCAGATGGCAGTTTACAACAAGTACTCCAGTTCAAGCTCATGGCGAATGGGAATGCCGTCATATCCGATCAGAGGAATCGACGACTTCAGCTTCCGCGCCTCTGTAATGGCGTCCCTATGAACGGCTTGGAGATCAAATCCCCTTTTCTGATAAAAACGGATCGCCCTAGTATTATCGTTGGATGTTATGAGCCAGACTCTGGCGCAGCCTTCAGCCCGGGCGTGTGCAATTACCGCATTGATCAGTCGGGTGCCGGCCCCGCGGTTCTCCACTCTGCTCTCCAGCGAGACGATCTCGCACTCTCCATTCGTCACATTATAGAAAATTGCCGAGAGCAGGTTCCCGTCTTCATCTTCCGCACAACAGCCGGGCAGCTCCTCCAGCCGGTGGACTTTCCCCCGGGATACCATCAGCGGACCAGCCTCGCCCGCCGCTTCCTTCCTGCTTCCCGCATCCATATCTTTTATCCGCATCCAGCATGCCTCCCGTCTCAGTAACAGCGGCTTTATTATAGATCAACCGGCTGTAAGGAGGCAAAATACAGCTTATTCCTGACCTTTCCACGGCGCCCGTTCAATGCTCAATCACCAGCATGCTCCATTGATACACGTTGGGAACGGTAACCGAAAGCACATATCCCCGCTCGGTTTCTTCAAGGGAATATTCAAGCTCTTTCGGTCTGCCCATGTCGATATCGGGGCTCGCCGTAAATACGGAACGGACCGACTCGTTAACTTGTACGCGAACGGTCAGATTTTTCACTTCCGCCGGCCGGTTCTTTCCTTCGTTCCAGTAATCCTCGGTGTTATTCGTCAGGTTGATGAACTGGATCAATTTCATCTGTTCGCTCTCCCGGACCACGGTCCAGACTTTGCCGGGTTCGCCGTATGTGGAATAAGAAGCGCCGCTGAATACATACTCCAGATTGTCACCCTCCACATGAGTCATTGAGACATTGCGTAAAGACGGATCATACAGCAGATGAACGTAGCGAACCATAAAATCGTAATAATTCCGGATTTCACGCATAAAGGCACCGTCCGCTACGGAATAATCGACGTAGTATCCTTGAGTCAGCACTCCGCTTTTCTCTCCAAGCAGCAGATGGTAAGCCCCATGGGAGAAAATCACCGCCGACAGCAGCAGCGCGGCAGCGTGGGCTTTATCGATGGATTCCGCTGGCTCCAGCCGGAAAGGCTTCAGGTAGGCCGCAAGAATGACCGGCTTTCCATGACCGAATTGCTGCGCCCAGGCAATAATCTGCTGGATATGATGATATTTTTCATACGGATTCCATACCTCGATATATACGGCATCCTGTGACGCCCCCGCGACCGTATCGACCGGCCAATTACCGACATTGTTGAAGATGAGGCCGATATCCGCTTTGGACTTGCTCAGCTCTCTACGAGTATTCTCGATCAGAACCGGGAATTGCTGCTCCAGCCGCTCTACCTTCTCCACGCCGCCGAGTTTTGAAATGCCCGTCTTCGGATATCCGTACGTGTCCATATGGATGCCGTCGAAGCCGACCTGTTCGATCGCCTTTTTGTACTCTCCAATGATGTGATGATGCCAGGGCGACTCCTCGCTGACGTTCATGATCGTAAAAATATCGATGAAATCGATGACTTTTCCATTGCCGTAATACAGCGCCCAATCCGGATGCTCCCGGTAAAAATCCTGGCTCGCCGCGTAAATCGCCCCATAAGCCATGGTCTTCATGCCATAGGAGCGGCAGAGGGCGATTTTCTCCTTCACCACTTTAAGGCTGAGCTCTCTCCCCATCAGATCGGTAAAGGTATCCTCCGGCGGAACGAGGTCGTCGTGGCGGTACATCCAATCGTAAAATTGCACCAGATTAATATGGAGCTTGCCCAGGCTCTCCACATCCTTGGCATCTCCCAGCTCACGCGAATGAAAATCGCTTAAAAAGCCGTACCTCGGCGATTGCCGCCAGCTCGAAACCACATCAAAGGCGGTCGAGAAACGCACAGGCTCCGCCTCCTCCCGCGTTAGCAGCAAATCGACGCCATATCCGCGAAAGGCTTCATCAGGCGGGCCAAAATCCAGGACATGCGTTGAAATGGCACCTGGAGGAATGACAATTTCATAGGCTTGGCTGTCCAGCACACGATTCGAACATATAATTTCCGCTGTTAGACGAACCGTAACTTCATGCTGGAGCGGATTATCCAATTCAACCTTAATGCATACCGGTTCTCCGGTCAGATACTGGGCTTTACCCGGGTAAGCGTCTTTAATCGTTGGAAACATACGGTTCATCCTTTCACCGCTCCGGCGGTTATCCCTTTGACAAAATATTGTTGGAAGACCAGAAAAGCAAGGACAGCAGGCGCAAGTCCGATCACAGCAGCCGCTGCCATCAGATTCCACTGCGCGCCGTACTGCTGAAAGAACATGGAGACGGCCAACGGGATCGTCCTCATATCCTGGCCCTGCAGGAAAAATACAGCCTGACCGTAATTGTTCCAGATCGCCAGCCCCTGCAAAATAACGACCGCCGCCGTAACCGGACGCAGAAAATGAAACGTGACTCTCCAAAAAGCCGTAAACGGCGTGCACCCGTCGATAATCGCCGACTCCTCAATTTCCCGGGGCAGCACTTTAATGAAGCCGGTATACAGGAAGACGGAAAAAGGAACGCCGTTCGACGCCATAAGCAGAATCATCGCCCAATGAGTATTGATACCGCCAATCGATTTCATCAGCGTGTAAAGCGGCACGGTAATAATGATCGCCGGGATCATCATGCAGATCAGCAGCACGTTGAACACCGATTGATGAAATTTGTTGCTATACCTGGCGATGGCGTAGCCCGCGGAGCTTGCCGCGAGAATAATCAGGACGGCGCCCCCTATAGCGATAATCAGGGAGTTCAGCGTAGCCAGTCCCATTTTGGACGATTCCCACGCCTCCGAGAAATTGGAGAAGTTGAAATCGGGCAGCAGCGACAGGCCGTTAAACAACGTGCGGGAAGGATTGTTCAGCGCCAAATACAGCAGGATGTAAAAAGGAATCAACGACAGCAGCGTCATTGCCGCTACCAAAGTGTATTTACCGAGTGTTCGCGTATTTTTCATAGCGGCGGCCCTCACATTTCAAACTCTTTCTTATTGATATATCTCATAAAGAGAAAGACGGGAATAATAATCATGACGAACAGAATCATCGCTACCGCAGTCGAATAGCCGGTAAAGCTTCCGTACAGCATGCGAAGAATGTAGATGCTCAGCGATTCCGTACTGTAGCCCGGCCCTCCGTCCGTCAGCGCGACGATGATCTCGAAGACAGATAGGGACCCGATAATGTTGGTGACGACATTGATTTTGATCGACTGAACGACCATCGGTATCGTAATGTACCAGAGCGATTTCAGATACCCGGCGCCGTCAATCTCCCCGGCCTCGTACAGCTCTTTTGGAATGGACTGCAGACCCGCCAGATAAATAATCATCGTCATGCCCACGAACTGCCACACATTGATGAACACCAGCACGAGGAGCGCAGAGTTCGCGTTGCCCAGCCAATCGCTTCCGCCGGTGCCCAGATGCAGGCTTGCCAGCAGATGATAGAGAAAGCCCCGATCCGGCTGCAGGATAAAATACCAGACATATCCCATAATCAGCGGGCTGATGACCGCCGGCAAATAGACGACCGCGCGCACAAAGCCTTTTCCCTTAAATGGCCGGTCCAGAATCAGCGCGTACAGAAAGCCGAATAAATTAAGCAGGGGAGCGCTTCCAATCGCAAAGAAGACCGTATTGTACACATCTTTCTTCGCCCGGGCATCATGGAAAAAATCCACAAAGTTCTGCAGTCCGATAAAACGCGGCGGGGACATACCGTTGGAATCCGTCAGGCTGATCCCGATTCCCTGCGCCAGCGGATAAATGAAGAACAGTCCAAACAGCACGATGGCCGGCAGCGCCATAAAAAGATGCAGGTTATTCCATAGCTTACGCAGTAGATTCATCCGATTTCTCTCCAATCCGTTGCCGGGACCCGGCTTTTATCTTGCGTATGCCGCTTTCCGGGTCCCGGGTTATCTGGCGCTTTATCTGTGGGTTGCTTTCCAGGCTTTGTCCCAGGCGTCTTTGTAGGCTTTGGCAAAATCCAAGGAGGCGGCATATTGGCCGGCCAGCAGCTCCTGCACCATTCTGCCGGCATCGTCGCCCGAGAAGCCTGACGGCGAATCCGTGAAAGCAATGTTAACGCCGCTGCTTAAGGCCTGATTGGCTTGTTCTTTAAGCGGTCCCCAATCCGCAGTCACATCCGTGAACGCCGGAGGCGATTTCAGGAACTCGCTGTAGGTCTTCAGATTTTCCGGCTGCAATAAAAACTCTAGGAATTTTTTCGCTTCATCCGGATGCTTGGACTGGGCCGTGATCGCGTATCTCGAATCGTCCGCAGACAGGACAACCGGCTTCGTTCCGTCCTGAATGGACGGGTAAGGGCTGAACCCGAGGTCATTCTGGAAGTCGGGGCTAATTTTGAGCAGATCCGCAACGACCCACATTCCCTGGCTGATCATCGCGGCTTTGCCTGTAGCGAACGCTTCCTTCTGGTTGTCGTATGTCGCGGTCAAAGCGTCTTTGTTAATCAGGCCGGCCGCTTGCAGCTCCAACAGACGTTTCGCGAAGGTGTCAATCGGGCCGTTCTCCTGATCAAATTTCAATTTATCCGATTCATTGTTGATGAAGGCTTCCCGGGCGCTTTTTACACCCAAATCCTGCTTGATGATCCCGTGAGCCAGGAACTCGATCAGATGTCCAAGCGTCCAGGAATCCCTTCCGGCGATAAACAGCGGCGTTACATCCGGCTTTTTGTCCTTGATCGCCTGCAGATTCGCCTTAAACTCGTCCCAGGTCAGCGCTTCCTTCAGGCCCAGCTCCTGGAATATTTTTTTGTTATAAAAAATGCCGGCCATCGTCACGTTCGTCGCCACCTGATACTGTTTGCCGCTCTTTACATCCGTCGACAGCTCTTTGACCGCAGGCAGCACTCTCGGCCAGAACGGCTCATTTGAAAGATCCAGGTATTTGCCCTGGTCGATATAATCCTGCTCTACCACTGTGGTGATGTCGGGAATGTCGCCGGAAGCAAATTTCACTTTAATGACATTGCTTGCGTCCTTTTGGTATTCCTGCTCCACCTCGATCCCCGGATTTTCCGAATTGAACTTCTGGATCAGGGTGTTCATTAAGTCGACCGTCTCCACTTTTCCGGTAAAAAACTTCAGTTTCACGGTTTCTTTGGGGGCCGTTTCCTGAACCGTGCCCGCAGCAGTACCGCTTGGGCTTGGCGAATCTGCGTTCTTCCCGCCGCAGCCTGCCAATAAACCGACCATCATCACGCCTGTAAGCAGCAGCCCCAGTTTCTTTTTTCTCATGATTGACTCCTCCCTTTGTTGGCTGTTCCTATGATTGTGTTCCCTGTTACAGTTTCATCATAAGGGGGAATCCCCGGCCGCAAAACACCGCATTTTTACACAAAGGTGCGATTTTTGCAGATCCCCGAAAAACGAATTGAAGCGCATACAATAAATCGCTACACTGATCTTGGGGGGAGTGAATATGTACAAATGGAAGCGCTACAGATATTGGAGTATCAAGAAAAAACTGCTCTTTTTCTCCGTATTGTTCATTCTGGGCTCGGTCTTTCTAGCCTCTATCCTGTCCTACTCCAAGTACACGATGGACTTTGAACAGCAATCCTCCGAGCAGGTACAGCAAATTATCGCCCAGGTCTCCTATAATATCGACACCTATCTGGATGATCTGTTCCGCCTTACCCTGTCGCCCTATATGAACGATGGCGTGATGCAGACTCTCGAGGAAGATGTGCAGGATTCCCAGCTGGCCCAGCTGAAAAAACGCCGCTTCATTGACAATTATCTCGAAGAGATGATGATTTATCCACGGAAAGATATTAACCGGGTCTTTATTTTGACGGATGAAATTTATACGGTCGGACGCATGCCCATCAGCGTGGACTACGACAGCCGGTTTCAGGAATTCGATTGGTATAAACAGGCGATGAATACGCAGGACTCCATCTTTGTGCCTACGCATACGCAGCAGATGGTGAAAAACGGCGGTCCCAAAGTATTTTCCATCGTGAAGCAGCTTCGGAGCACCCGGGATACGGAGAAAATACTCGGGGCCATCAAGGTGGATGCCAACTATAACGGCATCGCCGTCATTTGCAACAAGGTCGATATGGGCTCGGGCGGAGGCTTGTTTATTCTGGACAACAACCGCAACGTGATCTACCGGAGTACGGATCGGCTAAACGCTGTATCCTTGTTCAATCAAGTCAAAGCGGGCGGGAAACCGACGATGATGATTGATCAGAACGGCACCTCCTACCTGCTCAATTCGACGCAGCTCCCGCGTTCCAACTGGACAATCGTCGCCGTAAGCTCCGTCAAGGAACTGAATCAAAAAGCGACGGAAACGAGGAACTTCGGCTTCTTCATCGCAATGGCCTGCTCGCTGCTCGCGTTTGTCCTGATGTATTTCTTTGTCCGCCGTTTCCTGGCTCCACTGCTGAATATCGTGAAATTGATGCGGGAGGTGGAGCAGGGGAATTTGCAGGTCTCTTTTCCCGCGCACCGGAATGATGAGATCGGATATCTCGGCACCTCCTTTAACGGCCTGGTCGCCAGAGTCAACGAAATGCTGGAGGAAAATACGCAGCTCGTGAAGCAGGTATACGAAACGGAGCTGCTCCAGAAAGAAGCCCAGGTACAGGCTCTGTACAATCAGATCCGCCCCCATTTTCTGTTCAATACGCTGAATATGATATCGATGCAGATGCAGACCGGGAAGCAGGACAAGGCCATCGACCATCTCCATAAACTAAGCAGCATGCTTCGCGGCATGACCCGGATGGATAAGGACATTCCGCTGCAGAAGGAACTGGATCTCCTTAAAGCTTTCTTAAGCATCCAAAGCAGCCGCTACGAAGGCAGACTGGAGTACGAGCTGCAGGTCGACCCCGCCTTGTATGACATGCCCATCCCCGCCCTGCTGTTTCAGCCGATTGCCGAGAACGCAGTGATTCACGGCTGCGAAGCCAAACGGGAAAAGACCAGTATTCGGATTTCGGGCGAAAAGACCGCGCGCGGCGAGGTATTGTTCACGATCCGGGACAGCGGGCAGGGAATGAGCGCTGAAACGCTGCAGAAGCTCCGTGACAAGCTCGAGCGGGCCCGGCCGGATCATCCAGCTGCCGGAGATTCGGACGCGGACGGCATCCGGGCAGGAACCGGCATCGGTCTGCTAAACGTGAATAAACGGATCAAGCTAAAATACGGTTCCGGGTATGGACTTCAAGTCGACAGCGTGCAGGGACAGGGAACCGCCGTATATGTACGATTGCCGGAAGCCGGATTTGGAAGGAGCGTCGCGGATGTATAAAGTGCTGATTGTCGATGATGAACCGCTCGTGCGCGAATATTTGAAATTGCATATCACCTCGAATCATCCCGATTGGGAGGTTGCGGGAGAAGCCATGGACGGGCAGGAAGCCTGGGAAATGCTGCAGAGCATACGGGTTCATCTGGTCATCACCGATATTAAAATGCCGGTTGTTGACGGACTCGAGCTGTGCGGACGGCTGGCCCGATCGGATAATCCGCCCATTATTCTGATTCTGTCCGGCTTTGATGAATTCTCGCTTGCCCGGGATGCTCTCCGCTTCGGGGTGCAGAACTACTTGCTGAAGCCCGTAGTTCAAGATGAATTGGCCGAAGCCCTGACGCAGGTCACCGCACAGCTGGACCGCAAATTCCATGACGAGCTTGCCGCCCGGGCTATGGGGAAGGTCTCCAAGGAAAGCCAGGCGCAGGTCGTCAGACAATTCCTGAAGGCCCTTGTAAGCGAAAACCGCGTGGAGATTAAGGCCCTCTATCCCCTTGTCTTCCGCCTGAAGGTGCAGCTGATTGAAACCGAAGGCCTTATTATGGTGCTGGATCTCGATGAAGACCGGCTTGCCCAAAAAGGGATGCCTTACAGCGACTTCCCCGTCTTCCGTTTTATTCTTCATCAAATGACGGGCGAGCTGTCCGAAGCATGCGGCTTCGGGTTCGTCTTCCTGGACGAAGATCAGCACACCTGCGTGCTGGTGACGGGCGAAGACAAGAACGATATTGAGCATAAGTGCCGCTTACTCTATGATAAAGTCGCTTCAGCCATGCTGGCCAATACCGGAATTACCGTCTCCGGCGCCCTCGGAACCTTGGAATCCGAGCTGTTTCATCTGCAGTACTCCCATGCCAAAGCCATTGAAACTCATGGCCGCTGCCTATTCTCGGAAGAGCCTCTTCTGTTCAATGAACGAAACGGCGGCGTTCTCCCTCAGTGTCTCTCCATGCTTGAGCAGACGATGGCCACCGTGCAATTGGCCGTCCCGGATCGGAATGAGGCCGCCTTTTTGATGGCGGTGAAGCGTTATTTTGAAAGTCTGCCGCATATTGGCTCCGTTCATGTCTTGAAGTTCGGACTTCACCTGCTAAGACAGCTTGCGAACGGACCTTTGGAACGTCAGGGCGGATTCGCGGAAAGCGCCTACCAGCATCTACGGCAGATGCCCGGCAATCCGTCCGGACTCTCCATACAAGCTGTGCTCGGGCTGTTTCAGGAAATCTTTCATTGCCTGACCAGAGGCGGCCCGGAAGAGCCTGTCCACGAGAATGAACAGGACATCGTCAGCCGGGTCAGAACTTATATCTACTCCCACTACGCGGAGCCGTTAAGCCTTGCCCTCCTCGCCGAAAAGATAGGAATTTCTCCGGGCTATTTAAGCAGCATCTTTCACAAAACGATGCAGGAGCCGTATATCAAATTCCTGACCCGGGTCCGGATGGAGCAGGCGGCAAAGCTGCTCAAGGCCAGCCCGGCCATGAAAGTATACGACGTTTCGGAGAAGGTCGGTTACGTCAGCGTTAAACATTTTTCTCATGTGTTTAAACAATTTCACCATATGCCTCCGGGCGAGTATCAGGAAAAATATCTGAACCATAAAGAGCGCTCCATCCTCTAAGCCCCCGTCCCCTTCGTCTGCTGTCCTTAGGCTGTGTTCATCGCAATGCCGATGAACACAGCCTCTTGGCATGGGGCCGCAAGGTTACAACAGGACGATATCTGTCCATCCACTACCCTCCGCTCACTCACCTTCCTCTTTAAGACGCCCGCATGCTTCCCGCCGGCTTCCAGGCCAAAATGCGGTCGAGCCGGAACGTTCGCGGACTTCCCGTTGTCAGACACGAGGCCCGGACCAGACCTCCTCGGATATCGTTGACCGTAATCCGCCGCTGTGACAAGCGTCCGCTTCGGTCCAGATAGACAATTTCGACGGTATGGCCTATATATTTCTTCGGCATGGCGCACCTCCAAGAACAAGCGTTCGCTTTTTATTAGCACCATTATCGCAAACATTTGTTCGCAATTCAAGACCCTTTGGAAAATAATATGTATATACACGATCATATGTTCGCAATATAATTAGAGCATAGTCCTCTTTTTCCGTTCAGAAAGACCCCTGCCCAGGTACATAGGAGACGCTTCCCGGAAGCGCCGGTGTGATTACAAGTTTTTTGATGGAGGGTTCACCCATGTTGAGACACATTTTTTTAATTGACGGACAGTCCTTCTACGCATCGATAGAGAAGTCGGCTCATCCCGAATATCGCGATAAGCCCGTTGCTGTAGGAGACCCCGAAAGGCTGAACGGCATCGTGCTGGCGGCATGCCCAATCGCCAAATCCCGCGGCGTGACGACGGCGTCCCGGGTCGGAGAGGCGCTGGCCAAATGCCCGGAGTTGGTGGTCATCCGTCCCAGAATGCGGACCTATATTCAAGTCTCGCTCCTGATCACCGAAATCTTTGAGTCCTATACCGATCTTGTGGAGCCTTACAGCATCGATGAGCAATTTTTGGACGTTTCGGGCTCGCTAGCTTATTTCGGATCTCCCTATGAAATGGCCCAAATGATTCAAAACCATGTCTATTTATCAACCGGAGTACATACGAGGGTCGGCATCGGCCCTACCAAGGTTCTGGCCAAAATGGCGACCGACAACTATGCCAAGAAGATGCAGGAAGGCATATTTGAGCTCTCGTTCGAGAGGCTGGAGTCGACGTTATGGAAGCTCCCCGTGCATCAAATGTTCATGGTGGCATCGGCGATGACCCGCCATTTTACCCGGATGGGCCTGGCCTGCATCGGAGATATCGCGCGTATGGAGCTCTATGAGTTCAAGCAGCGGATGCGGCGGGAAATGGGAAAACAGAGCGATATTCAGGCCGAGTACTACTGGCAGACGGCTCGGGGGATCGATCCAAGCCCCGTGGCCGCCGGAATACGGCATCAATTAAAATCGGTGAACCATGGCAAGGCGCTCCGCTGGAGGCTGTATCACAGGCTTAAAGACATCGAAATTGTCCTGCTTGAGCTGGTGATTGAGGTGTGCCGGCGCACAAGATATCATCATTACATGGGCTCGGTTGTGTCCGTCTCCGCAGCGGAAACGGACGGCGAACGCTCCTCCCACTTTAGCCGGCAGATGACGCTGCCCGAGCCGACCGCCCTGACCCATGAAGTGGCCGCCGCCGCCCATTCCCTGTTCAAGAAGCACTGGAGCGGGCTGCCTGTCAGCCACCTGAGCGTCTCCCTGTCCCAGCTGACGGACGACAGCATTATGCAGCTTACCTTTTTTGATAACCGCTGCCTTGCTTACGACCGGGAACGGGCCATCGACGGAATCAAGGACCGGTACGGGAGCGATGCCATTATGCGCGCCTCCTCTCTGATGGAAGCCGGCGTCGCGCGGGAAAGAGCCGAACAGATTGGGGGGCATTATAAATGAGCAAGCTGGACGACAACGAACGCTGGAAATCCAAAATGCTGCTGACAGAGCATGTCGAGCAGTATGAACAGCAGCATCTTCCCCACCCGGGCAAGATCATTACCGCCGAGGAACGCACAATGCTCCGGGACTGCATCCTGCTTCCGTATATGGAAACAATGGTGCAAAAAAGCATAGCCGAAATCGAGTACTCCACCAATATCCTCAAACGCCTGTATCTCGCCGCCGGCCAATACATTCTGGAGCAAATCATGAAAGATTTGTACAGACTGCGCCGGGAGCTTAAACAGCGAAATATCCGGATTCTGACGGAGGAACAGTCCGATTTGGTCGTATATCATTATTTTTATTGCCGGGGATACAAGGAGCGGTTTGGCATGACCCGCGATGTGATGCGGTCGGAGATCAGCCTCAGGCTGACCAGGTATACGTCGGAGCTGACTACGCTGCTGAAAGAATCGCTCAAAGAACGGAACAAGGAAACTTAAGTGGGGAAAGATTGCCGGAAACCGCCAGTCACGCTTCCTCCTTGAAGCAGCTCTGCCCAGGGCTGCCGTTTGCGTTGCCTTTATTTTGACACATCCCTCCCGGGGGGATACAATGACCGTGAGCATCGGAAACGCGCAGAAGGTTATCAAGTACATTCACATAAATTACGGAGGTTCCTCATGTTAGCAGCCGCCCGCAGCGACCGGAGCCGAAAGATCAAAGTGATCCTGGCTCTGGCCATACCGTCTATGATTGAAAATTTTTTGCAGACTATTGTCGGCTTTGTCGACACCCTCTTTGTATCCCGGATCGGTCTGAATGAAGTCGCCGCCGTCGGGGTCACCAATGCCATTATGGCCGTTTATATCGCTATTTTTATGGCTATGGGAGTGGGGACTTCCTCACTGATAGCACGGAGCGTCGGCGCCGGGGAGATCGGCAAGGCCAAAGCCATTGCCCGGCAATCGGCGTGGATTTCGGCGCTGCTGGGCCTGGCCTTCGGCATCATTACGTTGTTATTTGCCGAGCCTTTGCTGCGGCTGATGGGAGCGGAGCCGGAAGTATTGGCGGATAGTGCGGTCTATTTCCGGATCGTGGCCGTCCCCTCTGTTTTCTTGTCCCTGATGACGGTATTCGGAAGCATTTTGCGCGCGGCCGGCGATACGAAAACCCCCATGAAGGTCGGCATTTGGATGAATATGGTCCATATCGCACTGGATTACGTTCTCATTTTTGGTCTGTTCGGCTGGTCAGGCTGGGGGATCGCGGGAGCCGCTTGGGCGACCTCTGCGGTTCGGGTGATTGGAGCCATTGCGCTGTTTATCCATATCCGCAGATCGAAGCTCTCTTTTTCCATTCGAAAAAGGGGCTCAAGCGAATACACGCTGCCCTTGCTGAAGCTTTCCGCCCCGGCGGCAGCCGAGAGGCTGATCATGCGTTTTGGGCAGGTGCTTTATTTTGGCCTCATTGTGCGAATAGGTACGGATGTTTACGCAGCCCATATTCTTGCCGGAAATATAGAGATCTTCTCTTATATGCCGGGGTACGGCCTGGCCGTCGCGGCGACCACGCTTGTAGGCCAGAACCTGGGAGCGGACAAAAAAGAGGATGCCCGCCAATACGGGCTGTTAACCATGTGGATTGCCGTGGCGTTTATGACCGCTGTGGGGATCTTGATGTTTGTGTTCTCCCCAGTTGCCGCCGGCTGGTTCACCCAGGATGCCGCCGTTATCGGGATGGTGACCACCGCGCTGCGTATCGATGCGTTCGCCCAGCCGTTCCTGGCCGTCGGACTGGTTATCGCCGGAGCCCTTCAAGGAGCTGGGGATACGAAGAGTCCCATGTACAGCACAGCTATCGGAATGTGGTTGATCCGCGTGGTCGGCGTATATGTGCTGTGCCTTTATTTCGACATGGGCATTGCCGGGGTCTGGTTATCCATCGCCATTGATTTGATTATTCGCGCCGTTTATTTGACGCTAAGATTTAACCGGAAAATGCGGTCCACTCAAGCCTGATTCGCCACGGATAGATGAAATAAAGAATTGGAACTTGATCTTTTGGTCCGTTGCAGGCACAATCGGATATATAACATTCAAGGGGAGGATCAACCAGGTTTTGAACAACGCTGAATCCGGGACAACCTATGAAATTATAGATCTGTGCCTTCTGGCCGGAAAAATCATGCTCCAAAATGGCGCGGAGACTTACCGCGTGGAGGATACGATGACGCGCATGGCCGCCTCCCTCGGATTTCCGGGGGCGCACAGCTATGTGACGCCGACAGTGATCCTCTTTACGACCAGCCGGACCGAGCAGCCCAAGCTGTTCCGTATCGCCGAGCGTACGACCGACCTGCAAAAGGTCGCGGAGGTCAATGACATCTCGCGCCGCCTCAGCCAGCGGCAGATCACCTCGGCGCAGGCACGGGAGCGGCTGGCCCAGGTGGACGATGCGGCCCATGCCTACCCGGTCTGGCTCCAGATCATGGCCGCCGCCATGGCGGGCGGCTGCTTCACCATGATGTTCAAGGGCGGCTTCCAGGACGCCCTGCCCGCACTCCTAGTGTCGGGGCTTGGCTACGCCTCAGCGACTTATTTGCAAAGGCTGGTCCAGATTAAATTTTTTGCCGAGCTTACGGCGTCTTTTCTGATCGGCCTGCTGGCCTACCTGTTCGTCCAGGCCGGCATCGGCAAGGAAACGGACAAGATCATCATCGGCTCCGTTATGCCGCTCGTGCCGGGACTGCTGATTACCAATGCCGTCAGAGACCTGATGGCCGGTCATCTGATATCGGGGCTGTCCAAGGGAGCGGAAGCGTTCCTGACCGCTTTTGCCATCGGAACAGGTATCGGACTTGTACTGTCCTTCGTTTCATAGCCTTACAAAGAGGAGTAATATCATGATTGTGCAGCTTATCACAAGCTTTATCGCCTCCGCCACGTTCTGCATCCTCTTTAACACGCCCAAACGCATGCTGTTTCAATGCGGACTGGCCGGAATGCTGGGCTGGATGGTATTTCTGCTGCTCGATCCCGAGTGGAAATCCGTCGTGGCTACCTTCTTTGCCACGGTCGTCGTCGGGGCGGTCAGCCAAATTTTTGCCAGATCGTTTAAAACGCCTGTTATCATCTTCAGCGTTGGCGGCATCATACCGCTCGTACCGGGCGGCCTCGCCTACGATGCCATGCGCCGGTTCATTGAAGACGATTATAACACCGCGCTGGAGGCCGCCGTGCAGGCTTTCCTGCTCTCAGGGGCCATCGCCACCGGGCTTGTACTCAGCGAGGTGCTGGGACAGATGTTCCGCCGCGGCCGAAAATAACTGCCGTTTCAAGGGGAGATCATACCCCCTCCCAAATAAGCTCACCCCCGGGCGCAGCGCTGGGGGAACAATAAGGCCGCCCTGCCCTGGATTATTGATCCGGGCAGGACGGCCTTATTGGCGATTATATAGGAGCGAAGATGTTCCGAATCCCGCTATGCTCCGACTCTTTTTTGATACACAACGATATCCAGCCACCGGCCGAATTTACGGCCGATTTCCCTGTAATAGGCACTCTGCTCATAACCGCTGCTCTCGAAAAAGGACCGGCTCGGGCCATTCTCCGAGCATACCGTGGCCACCAGCGTATGAAATCCTTGTTCCGCGGCCATCCGCTCGATAAAGGCCAATGCCGGCCTTCCGAATTTTTTCCCCGTACACTCCGGCTTCAGGTATACGCTGATTTCACCCGTTACGTCATAAGCCTGCTTGCTCTTGTGTCTTGCTATCAAAACATAGCCCTGCATTTCCTCGTCCTGCATGACCGCATAGGATTTAAACCGGGGGTCGTCGGTCAGCATGTTCCGTCTCATTTCCTGTATAGTCAGCTGCTTGGTGTGAAACGACACGGTCGTATTCAGCACATAATAATTATATATATCTGTCGCCTCAGCCAAATGCTCTTCCCCGATTTCGGCGAAAGACAGCTCTTCGCAGTTCATCTTTAATCCTCCCAAATGGCCAACTCCAGTTCATCAACAAACCAGCGGAGCTCGGCGGTGGCCTGGCGGCCCAGCGTCCCGTCCTCAAACATCCTCTGCACCGTATCGCGCTGCTCCTGAATGGCTTCGAGCTTCAATTCCAGCTGGCGGCCTTCCTCATGCTCCGCTCCATTTCCGCCCTGGTCGTGCTTCAGACGGTCTATCAGCAAGCCGTAACGCTTTGCCACGCTTCCGTAACCTTCCCGGTTATCCTCGTTCATCTCTTCCTGGATGGCGCCGATCGCGGCGCGGCACATCCCGATCTTGGCTTCCCGGATGCCTCCGACCGGAAGAGGGCGGGAACGGCCGGTTTCTTGCAGCGGCTTCGAGAATATTCCGGAGAACATCCGGCCCAGTTTCTCTAGCGACAGTCTGAGCTGTGAATCGAGTCCTCTCGTCAGCAGCGCTTCCTTGTGATCCAGCAGCTCCATCATCGCTTGCCCCGCCTCGGAAGAGATGGACCCGCCTTCAATAAGCCCGCTCAGCTCCCGCCGCTCAGCCTGCAGCCCGGTCAACCGCGCTTTGAGTGCGCACTCCTTGCCATATTTGTCATCCGGACTTGTAATCATCAGCTTGTTCTGTATTTCCTGCAGCGCCGGGAACGTACCCGGGAGTCCCGGAACAGCTGGAACAGCGTCGACACGATTCTTCTCTGCCGTCCCGCCACGGACTATCGCCTTGCAGTTCTCCACAATTTGCGACTTGGCCGCCTGCTCCGATTCTTCACGACTGTCCTCCTCCCTGCGGGCGATAAGCGGAAGCAGGACGCTGGCAATGATCAGGGAAGACAGTATAACACCCGCCGCCAAAAAGATAATCAGGTCCCGCTCCGGGAACGGCGATCCGTCGTCCAGCACAAGCGGAATAGAGAAAGCGCCGGCCAGAGTAACCGCACCTCGCACGCCCGAAATAGAGGTAATAATCCGCGACTTCATCGAAGGCTTGCCCCCGTTCTTAAAGCGCGCGCTCCTCAGGCAGATCAACCACACCCAGACGAAACGAAGTGCAATCAGCAGAGCCGTGATAGCCAGCACATACAGAATCACAGTCAGGTTGTCGACCGCCGTATCCCGGTAGATGACCGATACAACATCCGGAATCGAAATACCGAGAATAAGGAAGACCATGCCGTTCAAAATAAACAGCAGCACCGACCATATGCTTGCCGAGACAAGCTGAAGCTTGTATTGGGGGGAATCGGTCCGGTCTTTTTCAATAGCATGAACAATGCCCCCCGCCACTACCGCCAGAATGCCCGACACGCCCAGCTCTTCGCTGACAAGGTAGATCAGGAATGGCGTCAGAATCTGCAGGAGGACATGTACGGTGACATCCTCCATCCCAAAGCGCCGGATAAAGACGCTAAGACGAATCAGCAGGAACGACAGCACAGCTCCGGCAAGAAGTCCTCCGGCAGCAATGAGAATAAAGCTGCCAATCGCTTGGGATAGAGAGAATACGCCGGTGACTGCAGCCGCTACCGCAAACTTAAACGCAACGAGGCCGGAAGCGTCATTCATCAACGACTCGCCTTCAAGTACGCGGTGGACGCTCTTCGGCAGCTGCACCCGGCCTGCCCGGCCGGCCAGAGCGCTTACTGCGACCGCGTCCGTCGGCGACAGAATCGCCGCGAGTGCGAACGCCGCCGCGAGCGGGATCGTCGGAATCATCCAGTGGATGGTGTAACCCGCCACCAGTACCGTCGCAAACACCAGGCCGAGCGCCAGCAGCAGAATCGGTGCCCGCAGATTCCACAGCTCGGCCCGCGGGGTACGCCTTCCGTCGTTGAACAGAAGCGGAGCGATAAACAGGACAAAGAACAGCTCCGGTTCCAGCGCCAAGTGAATCCCCCAAGGAAAGGCGGCGGTGACAACCCCGAAACCGATTTGAATAAGCGGTACGGGAACGAAGGGAATGAACCGGTTGACAATTTTGGATAGACCGATCAGACCAAGAAGGACAAGCACGGCGATAAACGTCTCCATAGAACCATCCCCCCAATTTAGGTTTGCATCATTTTATCGTAATCGTAAATCTTCATGAAGAAGCAGAAAAAAGCGGATAACATTCTTTATTCCAATACAAAACCCATTATGTTCTACGATTCGTCGATATTCAGCTGCATACTCATTTTATTATCACTTGACAAAAAAAGTTATTTATGGTATAATAATAAATTTGCATATTGATTAAAATCCCCTCTTGGACTAAGATAGTCTCTGCACTCATTTTCCGTCTAGGAGGAATACCATGCAAATCGCCCAAGGAATTGAAATGCTGGAGATTACAGCCGAAGTAATGGGAGGAACAGATACACTGTATCCAGCCCTGCTGTGGGATGAAGATCATGCGGTACTGGTCGACACGGGCTACCCCGGACTGCTCGATAAAATCAAGAAAGCGTTCGAACTAGCCGGAGTCGCATGGAGCACACTCGACACCGTCGTTCTCACCCACCAGGACATCGACCATATCGGCGGACTCCCTTCCATGCTGGACGAGGCGAATGGAACAATCAAGGTACTGGCTCATCCCATCGAGCAGCCTTATATCGAAGGGGAGCGGATGCTGCTCAAGCATACGCCGGAAGCGATTGCCGCTGCCGAAGCCATGCTCCCGCCTCATGTGCCGGAGGAGTGGCGGCGGGCCTTTCTGCACCTTCTCGCCCATCCTCCCAAGGCAAAAGTGGACGCCGTAATCGAAGACAGCCAGGAGCTGCCGGTCGCAGGCGGCGTCATCGTCATTGAGACCCCCGGCCACAGCCCGGGGCATGTCAGTCTGTACCATCCCGCCAGCCGGACGCTGATCGCCGCCGACAGCCTGACAGTGAAGAACGGCGAACTGCATGGCCCTGATCCCCGGGTAACGCCGGATATGGCTACCGCGCTGTCCAGTCTGCGCAAATATGCAGACTATGCCGTTGAGAACGTCATCTGCTATCATGGCGGACTATACCGCGGAGATGCGGGCCGACGCATTGCCGAACTGGCGGATGGGGCGCAGTAAGCTGTCCGCTGTTGAACTTCGGTCAAGCGGACAGCAGCCGCACTTCCGCTCCGTAACCCCGCCGGGCAGCACCGGAAGTACGCCTGCCGTCAACCCGGAATTTGCGACGAGATCTGGGCCAGCGTGACTCCGCGCAGCGCGTCTTCCATCGCCTGCTGGGCTACTGAAAAGACCGGAATGATGGCCCCGGCGATGTTCTGGCCGACGGGGCAGGACGGATTCGGATGATCGTGAACCGCGAACAGGGAGTCTTTGCCAACGGCGTCAACCGCCAGATAAATGTCGAGCAGCGTAATCTCTCCGGCCGGCCGGGCCAGCTTGGCTCCGGCGATCCCCGGCCGAACCTCGATGAGACCCGCTTTGCCGAGCATGCTCGTGATCCGGCGGATCACCACCGGGTTCGTGCCAACGCTTCCGGCGATCCATTCGGAAGTATTCTTACCCTCTTTGTTAACCTCAAGCAGGGTCAGGATATGGATGGCAACCGCCAATCGGGTGCTGATGTTCATAGGGTGCTCTCCTTTTGCCGTCCGGTATTAATAAGACCTTATTAATTGGAACTATCATAGTTACCTTTACTGTTCTTGTCAATCACGGCGAGGATGGCCTGGGTCTGCGGCCCGTATTTACGGGTCAGCCGGGATTTGCCGAGATTGGCTTTTACGATCCGGACAATTCGCGGATCGGACATGCCGGCGAAGCGTTCAAGCAGGGCGGATCCTTCCTCCGGCTCGGCTGCCGCGAAGACGCTTAAGGCATATTCGAGGCCTTTGGACAGTACGCGAAGCGGCTCCGGTTCCCGTACCGGCCGGGCCGCAAGCTCTTCCATGATTTCGCCCGCCAGCGAGAGCGCGTACCGCGCGTTGTCCTTCGCTTTCAGCAGCGGAGGATGGGCCAGAGCAGCGACAAAAGATCGCTGCTCCAGCTCATTCGCCCCCCTCTTCCACGCTTCAAGCAGAGCGCGGAGCAGCCCGAAATCCTGCTCGCCGACGCTTTGCAGCCCCATCGCGGCCGCCTCGCGCATCCGCCAGCGGGAATCGTTCATCGCCCGCTTGAACGCGTCCGCAATCCTCTCTCTGCGTTCAGCGTCCGCATATCCGTAATGCGCGCCCATCGCCTGGACCGCGCAAAAAGGCAAAAACTCCCGGGGATTGCCCGTACCCGCCGCTTCGACCGAAATCTCCGCCCATTCAACCAGCAGCTCCCACAGTCCTCCGGCCAGCTCCGGGACAGCAAAGTGCCGGGCGAATTTCTCCGCCAGTTCAAGATTGGCCCGCGGCCCCGGGAGCTGGCTGTCCGCCGACATCTCGTCCCCGAGCCGATCGGGAGCCGCTTCGCCGCCGTTCATCCACCGCTCCAGCTCCGCCAGCGCGGCGTACGCTTGTCCGTTCATACTTCCTCCTTCACAGGATATACCCAACCTGTCTCATTCGTATATGTTATAATATGGAAAATACTTTCCAGAATAGAGAAACGTTACGGGAGGCGCTCATGAATCAATTGAAGCCATTGGAACAGGTGCTGCAGGAAAAAGGTATCCAATATGAAATCATTAAGCATGAAGGACCCATCAAGACGGCTCAGGAAGGCGCGGCCTATTTCGGAATCGAAATCGGGCAGACCGCCCCGGCTTTGGTGCTGAGAGCCGACGATCAATTCTACGCCCTGATCGTGTCCGGCGACCGGGGGCGCGTCAATCTGGACGAGCCCGCGGCTCTGCTCGGACTGGGCTCTTTAAAAATGGCAAGCCCCAAGCAGGTTCTAAAGCTTACGGGACAGGAAGTAGGCAGCGTATCACTAAAGCTCCCCCTGCCCTGCATCGTGGACCGGAGGCTCTTCCGTTATCCCTTCATATATGGAGGCACGGGAGAGCCCGGTTCGACGCTAAAAATACCGCCGCAGGCTTTGGAACAGCTCAATGATGTCGTCGCTTATCTGGATTAGAAGAACCAGTAGCTGCGGCCCTTTTCGGCTCAGGCTGGCTTTCGGGAGATTTTCAGGCCCCCGTCAAAATAATAGGCCGCCCCTTCGTTACGATAATCGTATGCTCGAACTGCGCAACCCGGCTGTTATCCGGAACGGTCAGCGTCCAGCCGTCCGCCTCCTGGTCCACGAATTCCGCGCCGGTCGTCAGGAACGGTTCAATCGTGATAACCTGGTTCGGTTTCAGCACCGTTGTCTCCCGGGGACTGAAATACGGCAGGATTTCATGAGGCTTATCATGCAGCGTTTTGCCGATACCGTGGCTGCACAGATTCCGCACAACCTTGTAGCCGCGTTTTCGGGCCTCCAGCTCCATCACTCTGCCGATTTCGTTGACCCGCATCCCCGCTCGCAAATGGGAGATTACGCTCATCATCGTTTCCTCGGCGCTGGTGCACAGGCGCAGCAGCTTCTGGTTGTACGGGGGCAGTTGGAAGGACACGGCGGCATCGCTGAAATACCCGTTCAGCTCGGCCGACACATCGATGTTGATCAGGTCACCGGGACGAATCACTTTGGAACCCGGAATGCCGTGCGCCACTTCCTCATTAATGCTGATGCAGGTGTCCCCCGGAAAATCATACACCTCTCTCGGAGCCGATTTCGCGCCGAAGCGCTTCAGAATTTCCGCCCCTATTTTGTCGAGCTGCAAGGTGGTCATGCCGGGTTTTACGCTCTTCCTCATCTCCGCGATGGTGAACCCGACGACCTTTCCCGCCGCCTTCAGTCCTTCCAGATCTTGTTCCGTATCGCTTGTCATCGACGCCCATCCTCTCTCATTTAATATCGGTAAAAATAATATGTCCGCCGCAAATTACCGCGCTCTGCCGGTGCGAATGGCAACCGCATAATCGGGTCTTCCGCTGCGCTCCGCGATCTCCGCCGCCGCATTCCAATCGTATGGGATCAGCTTATGCTCCACGCTCCAGCCCGTTCCTTCCTTCTTGCGGACCATGCAAAAGCTCGCATATGGCGTGCCCGATTCCATAACATGGGGAAAAGGAAGATCGTCCTCATAAGCCGGAAGACCGACGCTTCCCGGGTTGACCAGAAACTTGCCGTCCGGCAGCGTGACGGTATGAAACACATGGCTGTGTCCGCAGAAAATGCCGCGCTCCTCTATAGTGTGCAGCTCCGCCTGCAACGTTTCCGTTTTTTTGTAAAAAACGCCGTCTTCGGTTACTTCTTCAAGCAGGTACCGTCTATTGTGATCAGGCGTTCCGTGGCAGAACAGCAGATCCTCATGGCGCCACACGGCTAAATGCCCCGCAATCCACGCTTCCGTATCGGCATCAAGCAGCGGCTTGACATGGCGGTACGTCGGCGATTCGCAGTCTTTCTCCAAAAGAATTTCATCGCAGTTGCCCATGATGTTCACAAGATTTCCACGCTGCCGAAGCAGCCGCGCCGTTCCCGTCGGATCTACCGGACCGAATAAACTGTCTCCCAGATTGACGATCCAATCGGCGCCGCTCCGGTCAATTTCCCGTAAGACCGCCTCCAGCGCTGGCGTATTGCTATGTATGTCCGAAATTACCGCTATGGTGCAGCTCAGGTAGATCGCCTCCCAAAACACGCGTTCTCTATATTATAACAGCAAAACCGAAACTGGAGAAATCAGGAGGTCTCCCCGCTGTACGGACAAAAAAAAGAAAGGATGCCCGGCTTAAACAGCCCTGGAACATCCTCTCCACGCTTGCAATCGCCTTATGTTCCGCTTCAGGAACACAGCGAGGCTTCAAAAATATTCAGTTCACACCGGCCGCTTTCAGCCAGGCTTCGGTAATGAGCGCATGACCCGCGGGAGTAGGATGAACGCCGTCTTCGGCCCAGTAAGCCGGATCGGCCTTCACCGAAGCGGCGGCGAACAGGCCGTCGAGCGGGACGAGCAGCGCTCCGTATTCTCGGGCCAGCTTCCGCACAACCGCGATTTTCGGGTCCAGATCTTCCCGCCAGTCGCGGTTCAGCCCCCGAACCGGCAGGACGAACGGCTCGACCAGGATCAGCTTCGCATCCAAAGCCTCCCGCGTGCGGTCGAGCAGATTCCGGTACTGCGCTTCGAACGTTTCCGCCGTTGTCTCATCGCCGCTGTCATACCGGCACCAGCTTTCGTTGATGCCGACATAGATCGATACCCAGGTCGGCTTCAGCGCGAGGCAGTCCCTGTCCCAGCGCCGCACAAGATCGGCCGCGCGGTCGCCGCCGATGCCCCGGTTGTAGAAGGTAAGGTTTTTCTCAGGATACAGCAGGCCAAGCCGCCCGGCTACCATCAAGGGATACCCGTTTCCCAGCGAATAAGCGTCGAAACGGTCGCGGCCAACGTCCGTAATACTGTCTCCCTGGAACAGAATCACGTCATTTTCTTTAAAAAGCATCTTTGGAAATCCTCCTTTATAATAGACTCTATTACGGTTTGGAAATATTGGCAATCCCAAAAAGCGGGAGCTTTGTTGAAGGTGTGTACGACCTCATTGACGGATATCAAAAGCTGTGATATGTTTATTAAGTAACTATTAGTAAGTTTGTTAGTTTATTAAACCAATTTATTTTTTGATTATAGGATGGAGGCATTACCCATGAGCACACCCGTATCGACGAATTCTTTTGCAGACGTGGTCCAAGCCCGCAGATCAGCTATGAATTTTGTGGAAGGTATCAAGATTCCGCAGAGCGATCTGGAAGAAATCTTCTCCCTCGCCAGACTCGCCCCTTCGGCTTTCAATCTGCAGCACGCCCGTTACAAGGTAATCGCAGACCCGGAACTTAAGGAAAAGATTCGCGAGAACGCCTACGGACAATACAAAATCCATACCGCCTCGGCCGTCATTGCCGTTCTGGGCGATATGCGCGCTTACGAGCAGGCCCCGGAAATTTATGGTGGTCTCAAAATGCTGGGAGCGATGTCGCAGGAGGAATATGACGGAATGATTGGGGCGATCAATCAAGCTTACATAGGCAAAGAATCTTTCCAACGCGACGAGGCGATCCGCAACGCATCCCTGTCGGCCATGCAGTTCATGCTGATCGCCAAAGACAAGGGCTGGGATACATGCCCGATGATCGGCTTCGACCCGGAGGCTGTCAAACAGACGCTCTCCCTTCCGGACCATCTGGTTCCCGTCATGCTGATCACGATCGGCAAAGACAACCAGCGCAAGATCAGACCGCGCGGCTACCGCAAGCCGGTGGGCGAGTTCGTTGATTTTCTGTAAAAATAATTTGAAAAAACTGCTCTCATGGCTTGCTCGGCAAGCCGGAGGGCATTTTTTTATCCAATAAAACCAAAAAGAACCCCGCCATTCGGCGGGGCCAAGTGTCATCTTTGGGGGTCATGTTTATACTATACAGCCGGACGCTTAAAGGTGCATGAAAATGGGCTGAACCTCCGGTTAAACTGCTGCAAATTGGCTGTTGTACAGACGGGCGTAGTATCCTTTTCGGAGCAGCAGCTGGTTGTGGGTTCCGCTTTCCACAATGTCGCCGTCCTTCATGAACAGAATGAGGTCCGATTCACGGATGGTGGACAGGCGGTGGGCGATGACAAAGCTGGTGCGTCCCTCCATCATTTTTAGGAACGCCCGCTGGATGCGGATTTCGGTCCGGGTGTCAATGCTGCTGGTGGCCTCGTCAAGAATGAGCATCGGCGGATCGGCCAGCAGCACGCGCGCAATCGTCAGCAGCTGCTTCTGTCCCTGGGACAGATTGTCGCCGGAGCCGCTGATCACGGTATGGTAGCCTTCCGGCAGCCGTTTGATGAAGCTGTGCGCGCTTACGGCCTTGGCGGCGGCGATGACCTCATCGTCCGTCGCGCCCGGCTTGCCGTAGGCGATATTATCCCGGATGGTTCCGCTTAGCAGCCACGTATCCTGCAGCACCATGCCGAAATTCCGGCGCAGGCTGTCTCGTGTCATCTCCCTGATGTCCACGCCGCCGATTCGGATCGCTCCGCCATCCACATCATAAAAGCGCATCAGCAGGTTAACCAGCGTTGTTTTGCCTGCTCCCGTCTGTCCGACAATGGCGACCCGGGTACCCGGTTTGACTTCCAGGCTAAAGTCCGTTATCAAGGGGCGCTCGGGATGATAAGCAAACTTGACTTTGTCGAATACAACCGTCCCCTGGCCGGGCTCAGGCACAAAAGCATCTGGAGCATCCGGGGTTTCGGGCTCAAGGTCAAGTATGGCAAAGATGCGCTGCGCCGAAGCGGTCGCTGACTGAAGCTGTGTAATGACGCCGGTGATTTCGTTAAACGGCTTGGCGAACAAATTGGAGTAGATCAGAAAGCCGGACAAGTCCCCCACGCTAAGCCGGCCTGCGATAATGACGATACTGCCGATAATCGCAATCACGGAGAATGTGATATTGTTGACGAGCCGGGTCGTCGGCCCGGATAGGGAACCGTAGAATTGGGATTTGACTCCGGTCTGGTACAGCTCCCCGTTCAGCCCGGAGAACCGTTCAAAGGCGGCGTTTTCTTGATGAAAGGCTTGAACGATTTTTTGCCCGCCGACCATTTCTTCCACATAGCCATTGAGACCGCCGAGAATTTTGGCCTGGTCGCGGAAGAGCTGCTGCGAGCGCGTCGTAATAAACCGCGCCATATAATACGATGCGGGCGCGGACAGCAGCACGACTCCGGTCATGAGCGGACTGATGTACAGCATCAATCCTATGCTGCCGGCGATGGTCACCACCCCGGTGAGCAGCGTCTGGTAGCCCTGAAGCAGACCGTCCGATACAGCATCCATATCGTTCACGAACCGGCTGATCAGATCGCCCTGCGGATGATTGTCATGGAACCTCAGCGGCAGAACGTTCAGCTTGTCGAACAGCTCGGTGCGCATATTGTTGACCGTGCCGTAAGCGATCCGGTTCGTAAGATAGGTCAGCAGCCAGCCGCATAAGCTTCCGGCGATATATACAGCCGCCAAAACCAGGAGCAATTTCAGGAGCGCAGGGAAATCCACCTTCCCCTGCCCCGTCATGCGGTCGATCGCCCGGGCGATCAGCAGCGGCCCGATAAGGCTGGCCGCTACACTGAGTATGGCGCTGAACGCCGCCAGGATGGCCGAGCTTCTGAACTGCGCGGTATAGATGATCAGTCTTTTCCAAACGTTGTTGCCGTTCATACAGCCGTCTCCTCTCCTGTCAGCTGGGAGCTGCAAATTTCACGGTATACCTCGCAGCTGCGAAGCAATTCTTCATGGCGGCCGATCCCGGCAATCCGCCCGTCTTCGAACACGATAATTTTGTCGGCCTGCCGCACGGTGGCGACCCGCTGGGAGACGACAAGCGTCGTCATTCCGGCCCGGGTCTCATTCAGAGCCCGGCGGAGCGCCGCGTCGGTGGCGAAATCCAGCGCACTGGAGGAATCGTCCAGAATAAGAATGTCCGGACGTCCGATCACCGCCCGCGCGATGGTCAGCCGCTGCTTCTGCCCGCCGGACAGGTTAAGTCCGCCGCGCGAAACCGCCGTATCCAGGCCTTCGGGCAGCCTGGAAATGAACTCCTCCGCCTGCGCGACAGCCGCTGCCTCGCGGACCTCATCCTCGGAAGCTTCAGGCTTCCCCCAACGGATGTTCTCGGCGATGGTTCCGGTAAAGAGCACAGCCTTTTGCGGGACGATGCCAATGGATTGTCTGAGCCCGAGAAGCGGGTAGTCCTTGACGTTCACACCATCGACTCGCACTTCGCCCGAGAAAGTGTCATAGAAGCGGGAAATCAGATTGACAAAGGTCGATTTACCCGAGCCGGTGCCGCCGATCAGCCCCACCGTCTCCCCCCGTTCAATGGTCACTGAAATATCATCCAGCGCCAGCTCTCCGGCACGGCTGTAGCCAAAGGAGACATGGTCGAACTCAATGGCGGGAACACGGTCGGCAGATGCGGAAGAAGCGTTCCGTTCCGTTTGTGCGGCAGGTAGGACATCCGCTCTGGCAGCCTGAAGTGAGACCGCCGGATGCTCCGGCTCCGTCACGGAACTGGTTACGGTCAGCACCTCGTTTACCCGGGCCAACGACGAGTTGGCTTTGGTGAATATAATTACCAGATTGGAGGTCACGATCAGCGCCAGCAATATTTGCGTAACATAGTTGATAAAAGCGATGATCTCTCCCTGCGAGAGCCGGCCCTCATTAATGTGAATGCCTCCGGCCCAAAGAATCGCAAGGATGGCCGCATTGACCACCAGAGTGGTCAACGGGCTGAGCAGAGCGGAGATCCGGCCGACGCTCAGCGCCATCGCCGTCACTTCGTCCGCAGCGGCGCCGAAGCGTTCCCGTTCAGCGCCCCGTTTGGCGAAAGCCCGGATGACCCGGATGCCGGACAGATTCTCGCTCAGCACCTGGGCGATGCCGTCGAGCTTCTGCTGATACTTGCGGTACAGCGGCGACGAACGCGAAATGATCCAGTACAGTAAGACGGCGAAGACCGGAGCAGCCGCCAGCAGCACAAGCGACAAGCGCAAATCGAGAATCATGGCCATGATAATCGCTCCAATGGCGATAAACGGCGCCCGGATGACAAGCCGGATCAGCATGGCAACGGCCAGCTGAAGCTGGTTCACATCATTCGTCATCCGGTTAATAAGCGAAGGCGTACCGAACCGGTCAAGCTCCGCATAGGACAGCGAGGAAATATGCCGGAACATCGCGTTGCGCAGCCTGGTGCCGAAGCCCTGGGACGCCCGGGCGGCTGAATACTGGCACACCATGGAGCAGGCGAAGCCCAGGATGGACATCAGCAGCATAAGTCCCCCCATCCGGTACACATATGCGGCGTTATGCGGTCCGATGCCCCTGTTCACCATCAGTGCGACTATGGTCGGCAGCAGGAGCTCAAGAATCGCCTCCAGCAGCTTGAAAATCGGGCCGATAATCAGCTGTTTCCGGTAAGGCTTCAGAAATACGGCAATCTTGTTCATTGCTTGGTCACACCCATTCGAGAAAGTATACGTAATATATTTCACAAACAATAAAAGCCAGTTATGATTATGGCATACCTATTCCCATATTAATAATATTGGATTCGTATCTCTCCGATACGATTAACATATCAATAAGGCGGAGATGCATAATGGACATCAGACAGCTTAAATATTTTCTGACGATTGCGGAGGAAGGCCAGATTACATCGGCGGCGCGAAAGCTGCAAATGGCCCAGCCGCCGCTTAGTCAGCAGTTAAAGCAGCTGGAGGAAGAGCTTGGGGTCAAGCTGGTGGAGCGGGGACCGCGCAGCATCCAGCTCACGGACGCAGGGGTGATCCTGAGAAACCGGGCGCAGCAAATTCTCGATTTGGCCGATGCTACGGCAAGGGAAATCGGTGATTATGTCAAGGGACTAACGGGGACGCTGTCCATCGGAACCGTCTCCTCCTCGGGGTCTGCCCTGCTGCAGAATCGGCTGTGCGAGTTCCACAGGACCTATGAAGGAGTCAAATTTGAAATTCATGAGGGCAACACATTCAAAATCATTGACCTGCTGGCCAGGGGAATCGTGGAGCTCGGCATTGTCCGCACGCCGTTCAATCCGGCCAACCTCGAATGCCGCTATGCCGATTCCGAACCGATGATCGCTGTCATGAGCCGGGAGCTGGACTTTTGCCCCGGTCAGCCTTCGGTTGATCTGGGAGAGCTCAAAGACAAGCCCCTGATCATCTACCGGCGGTTCGAGCAGCTTATCACAGAGGCCTGCCTGGGGCACGGCTTCGAGCCGCAGCTCTTCTGCATGAACGACGACGCCCGGACCACGCTGCTGTGGGCCAATGCGGGTCTTGGCATCGGCATCGTGCCGAAATCCGCTTTCGGACTGGTAAGCAGCGGCAACCTGGTCTATAAAGAAATCAACAGCGACTCGTTGCACACGCGCATTGCGGCTATTATGATGAAGGGAAAATATGCGTCAACTCTGGCGACCAAGTTTTTCGAGAACTTCGGTCAAGGAGACAGCTGAATGTTAAGCATCCATTCCATTTCGACAGGAGGAATACCCATGGCGCCTTTCATCGCCCTTATTGTTTCTTTCGTACTGTTCCGCGTGCTTGGACTGTTTGGCCTCACCCCTTTCGACGGCTGGCAGCCGTCGCTGCAAGCGGCCGCAGCCGTCATGCTGCTGCTTACCGCTTCCGCCCACTGGGGAAAACGCAGAGCCGACTTGATCCGCATGGTGCCCCCCTCTTTTAGGCAACCCGGGCTTATCGTGACCCTCACCGGCCTGCTTGAGATAGCCGGCGCTGTGGGCCTGCTCTTTCCCGCCACATCGCGGACGGCGTCCTGGTGTCTGGCTGCGCTGCTGATCATCATGTTTCCGGCCAATGTGCATGCGGCCCGCAAGAAGCTGACCATTGCCGGGAGTCCGGTTCCCGGGCTTCCTGTCCGCACCCTGCTCCAGCTGGTGTTTATTGCAGTCGTACTGCTCGCGGGGTAACAATAGGGGAAGCTCCCCTTGTTACGGTCCAGCGTCTTGGGGACCAACTGGTTTAGAAAAGGCTGGAACTGTGCTAAATTAATGAAAGCGAAATAATATTCATACAGAGGATAGGTGAAACCATTGCAGAATTTCGGATTCGCAAGAGTCGCGGCCGCTTCCCCCGAGCTGCGGGTTGCCGACTGCGCATTTAATGCTGATAAAATTATGGAAATTATTGAACAGGCGGACAAGCAGCAGGTTGAATACCTGGTACTGCCGGAGCTCAGCATCACCGGCTACACGTGCGCGGACTTATTCATGCAGCGCCGGCTGCTTGACTCCGCGCTGGAGGCGCTGCTTGCCATCGCCCGCAAGACAGCAGGCCTTGGCATGGTCGTAATTGCCGGCCTTCCCATCGAGATCAGAGGACGGCTCTACAACTGCGCCGCCGTTATACAAAGCGGAAACATTCTCGGGATTGTACCGAAGACCTGCATTCCCGGCTACAGCGAGTTTTACGAGCCCCGGTGGTTCGCCGGAGCCGAGGAGCTCGAGACTTCAGAGCTGCGCATCGGGGGAGCCGTGGTCCCGATTGGCAGCGATCTCCTCTTTGTCTCCGAAGAGAATTCCAACCTGGTCTTCGGCGTGGAAATCTGCGAGGATCTGTGGGTTCCCGTTCCTCCGAGCAGTCGGCTGGCCCAGGCGGGGGCGGTGCTGCTGTTCAACCCGTCCGCCAGCAACGAGCTTGTCGGCAAGGCGGATTACCGCCGGCAGCTTGTCAGCAGCCAATCCGCTTCCTGCGTGGCGGGATATGTCTATGCCGGCAGCAATACCGGCGAATCGTCGACGGACGTCGTCTTCGGCGGCCATTCCCTCATCGCCGAGAATGGGCAGATGCTGGCGGAATCCGAACGGTTCATCCATGAGAGCCGGATAACCGTCGCCGACATCGACATTCCGAAGATCCATTATTCGCGGATCATTATGGGAACCTTCCGCGGCGGCCGGGGCGGCGCCGATTACCGCGAGATTGCGTTCAGCAACCCCGCCCCGCAGAGCGATTCGCCCCGGGAGCTGGCCCGCAAAGTGGTCACCAATCCCTTTGTTCCAGGCAATCCGCTGCAGCGGGACGAACGCTGCCAGGAAATTCTGGCGATTCAGACCTCCGGCCTGATGAAGCGCATCCGCCACATCGGCACGAAGCAGGCGGTCATCGGCATCTCAGGCGGGCTCGATTCCACGCTCGCGCTGCTTGTTGCCGTAAGAGCGATGCAGCTGCTTGGACGCCCGGCGAGCGACGTGCTCGCCGTCACGATGCCCGGCTTCGGAACGACGAACCGGACGTACGATAATGCCGTCGGCCTGATCAAGGCCCTGGGGGCTTCGATGAAGGTCGTCGATATCAAGGACGCCTGTCTGCAGCATTTCGAGGATATCGGGCATGACAAGGACGTCCACGATTTAACCTACGAGAACGTTCAGGCCAGAGAGCGGACGCAGATTCTGATGGATCTCGCCAACAAGAACGGCGGCATCGTCATCGGCACCGGCGACCTGTCCGAGCTGGCTCTCGGCTGGTGCACCTATAACGGCGACCACATGTCCATGTACGGTGTCAATTCGGGGATTCCGAAGACGCTGATCAAATATGTCGTCCAGTGGTACGCGGACCACGAGGCGGACGAAACGGCCGCCAGGTTCCTGTACGATATTATCGACACGGGAATCAGTCCGGAGCTGCTGCCTCCTTCACCGGATGGCGAGATCGCCCAGCTCACGGAAGACATTCTGGGCCCATACGATGTACATGATTTCTACCTGTATTACATGCTCAGAACGGGCGCTCCGCCCGCCAAAATTCTGTATCTCGCGGAGCACGCTTTCGGCGATCGCTTCACAAGAGAGCAGCTGGTTCAGTGGATGCGCGTGTTCTACAGCCGCTTCTTCTCCCAGCAGTTCAAACGCTCGTGCCTGCCCGATGGCCCGAAGGTAGGCACCGTCAGCCTGTCCCCGCGAGGAGACTGGCGCATGCCAAGCGACGCTTCCGCAGCCCTCTGGCTGCGGGAAGTGGAAGAGCTGTAGAACGGGAACCACGCGCGTTCCCCCTCTTTTATTAGCGTAAATGTGCCGTCCCGGTGTCTTGGTAAGACTCAGGGACGGCTTTTTACATAACATTTTTAGAATCGCCGGAGGACAATGTGAAGAAAATTTTGATTCTGTATCATTCTGGTGTCGGGAACACGAAATTTGTGGCTGAGCGAATTTATGAAAATCTAAACCGAGATTTTCATCTTGAGGTTTATTCGGTAGAACAGATCGCGGGGAACCTCGATTTAAATCATTACGATGGCTTTGTTTTCGGTTTTCCTACCGTTCATACTCATCCGTCCACTCGCATACTGCGCTTTATGGAGAGCCTCGGCATTCTTGCAAAGCCTGTACCGGACTATATCTTTACGACCTGCGGATTATATTCCGCAAATACATTGAGAATCTTTTCCAAATACTGTGTAAAGAAAAATATCATCCCGGTAACACACAGAGCATACCGCTGCGCGGCAATAGATGGAATATTATTGGCCCCTTTTATGAAACTATGGTTTTACCATGAAAAAGGTCTTGATAATAAAATTGATGCGGACTGCCAAGAGTTCCTTTCAAAAATGACAACCGGCGGTTGCCAATTAAATATGCCCCGCTTCAAGCTTTATAGCATTCTGAACTATCCGAATAAATGGCTGGGACAGCATTTGACATTTCCTATTTATCTCCATAAGGATCGATGTACCGGCTGTGGAAAGTGTATCCGAAACTGCCCTGCCGCCGCACTTGAAAAAGATGCAAGGAATTATCCCGTCTTCATGTCAAAACGATGCGAAAAATGCTACCGTTGCATCCATCGCTGTCCAAGAAAGGCATTGTCATTGTCGAAAAAAAAACCACCCTCAAAGGTGTTGGGATGAGGCTCCATGACAAAGAAGCCGCTATTCAAAGAAGAGCGGCTTCCGTACCTCGCTATTGCGTCCAGGCGGTGTCCCGCGCAAATTCGCAGTCCCGCCCGTTATTCATGCAATCGTCCGCTAGAAAATCCCCATGCTTAAGTAACGCTCACCCGAATCGGGCGCAATGCAGAGCACCCGCTTGCCGCTGCCCAGTCTTTCAGCCTCTCTCATGGCAGCCCACACTGCCGCCCCGCCGGACGGGCCGATCAGAATGCCCTCCTGGGCCGCCATCGCCCGGACGGTATTCAGGGCATCCTCATCGGAGACCTGTACAATCTCGTCATACACATCCGTATTCAAAATGGAGGGCACGAAACCCGGACTTGTCCCCACCAGCTTGTGCGGCCCCGGTTCTCCGCCGGACAATACAGGCGATCCCTTCGGCTCAACCACCAGAATGCGCACCCCGGGCAGATGCGCCCGCAGCGCCTCCCCCGTGCCGGTAATGGTGCCGCCGGTTCCCGAGGTCGCCACAAACGCATCCAGCTTCCCCTCCATTTGCGACAGAATCTCAATCGCGGTCGTTGTCCGGTGAATGTCGGGGTTCGCCTTGTTCTCGAACTGCTGCGGGATGAAGCTTCCTTCAATTTCTTTTCCAAGCTCGAGCGCCTTGGCGATGGCTCCCGGCATCCGCTCGGCGGCGGGCGTGAGCACTACTTCCGCTCCGTACGCTTTCAGCAGATTGATCCGCTCCTTGGTCATATTGTCCGGCATAACCATAATCGCCTGGTACCCCTTGGACGCCGCGTTCATCGCCAGACCAATTCCCGTATTGCCGCTCGTCGGCTCGATGATGGTGCCGCCCGGTTTCAGCAGCCCGTCCTTCTCCGCCTGCAGAATCAGATTGTACGCGGCCCGGTCTTTGACGCTTCCGCTCGGATTGAACTTCTCCAGCTTGACATACAGCTCAGCAGCATCCGGTCCGCTCAGGCGGTTCAGCCGGACAACCGGGGTGTCTCCGATCAGTTCCGTAATATGGTTGACTACTTTCTTCGGCATAACAGACCTCCTTCATTCCTACACGGAAACATTGTACCGTGTCCGGAAAACGATGTCGAATGCCCCCGCGACTGGTTAACTTCAGCCGAAGCAAAAAACGGACCCTCGGGTTTCCCCGAAGGTCCGCTATTTATAAGACAAGCTTGGCTGCTTTTTTCACCAAGTTCAATTTCCCGTATCCTTCAAGGAACGAATCGGCCTGGAAAGCTCGGCTGTGTCCGGCTGCAAATTTGTGCTTTTTGGAACTAATGTAAACATTGAAAAGATCACCTGGGACAGCTTTTTATAATTGCAAGCAAAAGCCATTCCAAGAACAGCCTCCGACGTCACAATAAGTCCATATGAATCGGTGGCCGCAGGCACCAGCAGGATGAGCAGCATCAGCCCGAGCCAGACCAGCCTGTATTTGAATAACGCTTCAACATACCGGTTGATCCATAAAACAGCGTTCATTCCGATATAGCTGACCAGCAGAACCCCGGCCCAAACCATATAGACGTTGATCGAATACAGTTTGAAATAAGTGAGTATGAAGATCAGGAACACATGAACGTACAAGAACAGAAACGAATGTTTGCCGAGAAATAGCAGCGGGTTCTTCAACGAATACTGCCGGATCAGCCTGAACAGGGCGAACGACATAAACAGCAGCACCAGGGAAAGGAAAAAGTAGCCTGGCGACATGTTGTATTTTATCAGAAATTCCGTCTCCCTCGGGGTAAGAGCATAAGCCGCCGCCAGACCGCATGCCGCAGCTATACCGCAGATTAGATTCACCAACCTTCGGCTTCGGTAGGCGAACACGCCAAGCAAAAATATCGAAAACCAAGGGACGAAGGTAAAATAGGTGTAATCCCCCTCCGGTATGAAAAATTGCTTACCCGGAAAAGAAGGTACTTTTGCCGTAAACCCAAAGTGCAGGACGAACAGGAAGACGCCTAATATCAGATACACGTAGCGGCCGGGTCTGAAATATTTTTCTAACAAAATAATGGCAAGCACGCTCATCGCCACGATCTGCGGCACATCCGAAACGGGATCGGACCAAATATAGGGCCTCCACAAAGCGTTATAGGATAGTCCAATGACGGCGAAGACGAAATAGTAGGCAATCAGCGGCAGAACGGATTTTTTGCTCTGGAAGATTGAAGTGATGCCGGACACGGCGAAAAATAGAATAGGAGCCAATTCACCGATGATCTGAAGCGAGCGGCTGCTGCCGGAAAAAACAAGCCCGGTATGAGCCATCATCATCAGCAAACAGCTAAAGCCTTTCATCGCGTCCAACGAATGATCGTATTTTTTCTCCATCCTCTCTGCTCCCCTTACATCGTAATCTTAACCAGTCGATACTTATGTAAGTGAGGTAATACTAACAGCTACATAATTACGCATCAATCATACATTCGTGTAAAAAAAAGGGCACTGCAGAGTTATATACTTTCGTCTCTACTTCTCCAAATACCGCCCCAGCTCCGTTAGCGCCCGGTGGCGCGAAAGATTAAAGGAAGGCCACTTGCCCGCAGCAGCCGCTAAATCCGAGCGCTTATTCCGCAATCCGCTGTCCAGCATTCCGTTATTCTGACGGCTGAACTCGATCAGTCGCGGCACCGCGTCGTCCGACAGAGTGAGAAGATAAGCCGCGTCGATCTTGCCGGTGGCTTCGTAGCGCTCGATATTTTTTCCAGCGATCATGGCATCCATGCCGATAAAGTTCATAACGAGATAAGCCGCAGCAGTCAGCAGAATATAGCATTTGGCCAGCGGAAACCGCGGCAAGCCGATGCGCAGCGCCGTCACCGCCAGCAGCAGCCCCAGAAAAATCATGAAGCCGTGAACGAGGAACCGGATGGTCGTATAGCCGTAAGCCTCTTCGTATAAAGCCAGCCGCGAATAAGCGGAGTACAGCATCACCGCCGAGCAGCCCGTCAGTAGATACAGCAGTCCGCGAATCGCCTTGTTCAGCCTCTCCGTCCCTTTCGTCCCCAGCAGGAGCAGCCCGAGCAGGATGATAAAATTGATACCCGCTACCATAATCAGCTCAAAAAATCCTCTCCTCGCATATTCAGCATAAGTCTCACCCGACGGCAGCACCCCCTGCCATGAACCGAACAGATACGAGAATTGCACACAGACAAACAGCACATATACAGTGTTAACCGCAGTCAACACGGTGGCGGCAATGATCGAATCGACCCGCATATCCGGCCATTCGGCCTTGTCCGGCTGCTCTGGCTGTGCCATGACTCCTGGAACCCCCTCATCTTGAAACGGAAACAGAAATCCCCGCAGAAGCCCGAAAAAGAACATTCCCAGGACCAACGCCCACAGCGTCCGGGTTAAGCCTTCCACAAACGAAACGTTGCTCAGCCATACAGGTATTTCCGACAGCACACTGTGAAACACGCCGTCGGCCGATGACAGCAGCAGCAGGACGACCAGCAGCAGCGGGAAGGAAAGGCAGAGGCCGATCAGCACTTTGCCGAGAACGTGCCTGTTCCCTCCATCCTCCGGATGTCCTGATTCTCTCCTGAAGATGTCAACGACACGGGGCCACTGCCGCAGGCTCTGCGGAATCAGATGGTCGAGCGCCCCGAAGACTAAGGAGAACTGGTCATAGGCAGGCCTTCCGTCCCCGAGCACATAGGCCAAATGCAGGAAGATCAGCACAGGAATAACTGCCATGTTCAAGTGGTAAAAAAATTCATTGCCGAACAGGCCGAAGGTCATAGAAAGCAGAAAGATAAAGGCCAGACCCGCATATCCCCCCGCCCTGGGCTTGCGGATTTTATCTTTGGCAAAGCCCAGCATATAAGCATAAAAAAGAACAGTGAACAGCGGATACGAGACGCCATAGCGGTTCCCCAGGAACAGATACTGATGAATGACGCCCAGCGCAAAAGCGGCGGCCGGCAACGCCAGGGAACGCGCCTGGATGGATGCAGCTTCTTCGTTCATGGTAATCCCTCCATTTTTTACTTACTGTACCTTATTTTAGATGATAAAATAAGAAGTTGAACACTCCCTCACTTAGCTAACACTTGAAGTGGGGGATTCTTGGGTAATCCCTTCTACTGAGGGGAATTCATATCGATATTTTCTCACGAAAAATCGTATACCAAGCGATCCCTGCGGTTCCCGCAGTTTTCCAAAGGAAAATCTGTACCGATCTTCCCACAGCTTTAAGATTTTTACCTTAGCAAAATATCTAGGAAAGAAGGGGTTGACGTTTAAACAGCAAGGCTTTTGATGTTCTGTGCGGCATTTTCATCTCGATCATGATGGGTATGGCACGATGGACATGTCCATCGCCGCACAGACAATTTCTTTACTTCGGAATGGATATAGCCACATATATGACACCTTTGGCTCGTTGGGGCGAACGTGTCGGCCACCTTCACCGTACGTCCATACCATTCCGCTTTATACGAAAGCTGACGGGCAAATTCACTCCAGGACGCATCGGCGATGGATTTGGCCAGACGGTGATTTTTGAGCATGTTCGCCACTCTCAGATTTTCGATGCTGATCGTTTGGTTTTCACGAATCAGCTTCGTGGTGAGTTGATGCAAAAAATCATGGCGGCCATTGACGATCTTTTCATGGATCCGGGCAACCTTCTGTTTGGCTTTCTGCCAATTGGAGCCCCCTTGGTTACGACGAGCCATGCGGCGTTGCCAAAATGCAAGTTTTTGTTCATATTTGCGAAATACTTTGGGATTGGCAACCCGCAACCCATCAGAGCAGACCGCTAATTCCTTGAGTCCAAGGTCAATGCCGATCTCCTTATCGGTCTGCGGCAGAGGTTTTATTTCCACTTCACAGAGGATGGATACAAAATACTTGCCTGCCGCATTTCGCCGCAGGGTAGCCGAAAGAATGCGACCTTCACACGCTCTGGAGTTGGCAAAACGAATCCAGCTAAGCTTCGGAAGTTTAAGTCGGTTTCCATCAATAGCAATGTTGTCATTGGTGTATTTGGTGGTGTAGCTTTGCACAGGATGCTTGCGGCTTTTGAAGCGTGGAGACTGATTTTGTTTCTTGAAGAAACGTTCAAAGCTGTCTGCCACGTTCCGCACCGCCGATTGCAAAGCAATGCTATCTACCGATTTCAACCATTCAAATTGCTGTTTGAGTGCAGGAAGCTGTGTGGCACAGGTGTTATAGGACAACCCTTTGCCGGTTGCTGCATAGGTTTTGTTCCATTTGACTAAGAAATGATTGAAGACAAAGCGGCAACAGCCAAACATTTGATGGATGAGTTGCCGTTGTTCCGGGTTGGGATAGATACGATATTTGTAAGCTTTATGTACCAACATGCCACAGAGCCTCCTTTCGTGTAGGATATTTCCATTATAGCACATATGTTCGATTTAAGGCAAAAAATACCACCGAGTCATCTTCTCCCTACAGAACATGAATTTGCTGGCTGAATCCTTTGTTCCCAGCCACGTATATGACGGGCTTGTCCGCACAGGGGCCGGCGGCGAAGAGATTGTTCCCGGTCTGGCCCATGCCTGGGAGACCGACGGAACACGGACAAGCTGGACCTTCCACCTCCGCAAGGAAGTGCTGCTGCATAACGGCGCGATCCTTGATGCGGACGATGTCGTCCACTCCTTCTCCCGCTTGATCCGGATGCCCCGGGGCAGGCTGTACAGCTTTATTTTGCGGGATATGGTTGAGGTGAAGGCCCTGAACAGGCTGACGGTAAGCATCCGGCTTAAAACGCCGAACGAGCTGTTTCTTTCGTTTTTGTGTACGAGCCGGGCGGCCGTCGTTCCGCGGGAGCCGGAGCGCAGCCTGGAGGGGCGCTTCGTCACGAAGCCGGTCGGAACCGGCCCGTTCAAAGTTGCGGAATGGAATGATGGGTTTTACGTGCTGGAGGCGTTCCCGCATTATTTTCAGGGAAGGGCGCAGCTGGACCGGGTGGAGATTTTGCATGTTCCGTGGGATGCGGAGCCGGATGTGGCCGATGCGGAATTCCCTTTTCACATCATCCAGAATCCCCGTCCGGAAGAATCCGCTTCGTTAAGCCGGATTCACACCGAGACCTCCGTCCGCAAATTTCTTACCTGCAACACCAAAAAAGCGGGACCGCTAAGCGATCCCGCCGTCAGGGCGGACGTGATGTCTTGTCTGGGAAGGCTGGACGAGCCGGAGAATGGTTCCGGCCCTCATGACCCGGGCGGTATCACTGGTAATCCCGGGATTTCCAGCAATCCTGGGATTTCTGGCACGATTGGTATTCCGGGCTCATCCGGCGATTCAGGCACGGATGCTGTCCCGGGCGTACCCGGCACAGTTGGTGCCCCCGGCGATATCGGCGGTTCTGGCTCGGATGGTACCACGGGCAATCCCGGTGCTTTCGACGTTCCCGACAGCAACCCAAGGGTTTCCGGCGTTCCCGGCGACTCCGGCGTTCCCTCTCCCACCGGTACTTGCCGTCCCGCCGCCTTCGGAGCAGCCGGCTCACTGTCCGGGCTGTCCTTGCGGATTGCCACGATTCCGCAGTACGCGGCGGACGCCAGGCTCGTCGCCGCGAGACTGGCGCAGCGCGGCATTTCGGCGGCTATCATCTCCGTACCGCCGGAAGAATTCAAAGGGCCGGTGCGGATGGAAGCCGACCTCATCCTGTTCGCGCTCGTCCGCGACCGGGACGAGCAGCTCAGGCTCTTCGATCTGTATCAGACGCTTGCGGAGCACGTCACGCCGCTGGCCCGGGCGGAGATCGAAGCCGAACTGCATCTGATCGCGCGCGAGCCCGGTCATGCCGCACGGGCCGAGGCGTTCAGCCGGATCGAGGGCCGGCTGATTCGGGAGCGTGAGCTGCATATTTTGTACGAAAAGCCGGTGGAAACGGCCTATCTGCCATCCGTCCGGGGAGTCCGGTTCAACAGCCAGGGCTGGATCGATCTGCGGCATGTCTGGTTTCCGCAGCCCGTCTGAATTAGAGGCTACTCGTCCGATACCTTCGTTATGTTGACTGCGTCCCCGGCCTGAAGATGCATCTCTACCTTACCCGCCGTATGCTTGCCGACGAATTTAATACGATTTTTGCCTTTGTCCAGAGTCACCATACTGACTCCGTTGCCGCTTCCCTCTGCAATAGTTGACGCCTGCTCGCTTGGGGTTACAAGCACAACCTTGAATTCCCCTTTGCCGACGGTCAGGGAATAATCGATCCGGATGTCGGCTTTTTTCTTCACATTCAGAATCCATATGGTATCCGTACCCGAAAAGCCTTTAAATTCAATATCCGCTATCCGGGAAGTCGTTGAACCTTTCCGCAAGAAATAGCTATATTGGTCGCCTTCCTGAACGATAGCAGCGTTATTATTATACATTTGCTCCTTATCATACGTTAGGTCCTTGCCGCCGCTGATCAGACTGCAGCCTGCCATCAGTAATACGGCGTATATAGCACCGACCTTTCCGAGCCGCCTGATAGTTAACATTGAAATCCCCTCCTGGAGAGCAGATTTCAATAATTTAACATTTTATTTACCCGCCGCCTATGACTTTTTCACCGTCTCCGGTGCGAGCAGCTTCATCACCGACTGCCGACAGGCATCCCGGTACACGGCATGAAGCTCGTCCTGGCCGGTCATCAGCCACTGGATCAGACAGCCGTCAATGATCGACCGGATAACCGGGGCGGTCTCCTGCACCGACAGCCGGGGATCGAACATGCCCTCGCGCTGGCCAAGCTCCACAATTTCCGCGCTGATTCGCGCGCAGTTGTCATAGAAGCGGCTGTTGATTTCCCGGTAGGAGGCACTGCGGCTGGCTCTCGCCAGAAAGTCAAGATACACCCGGTAGAAATCCCGGTTCTTCTCCGGTGACACAAAGACGGAATCGATATACGCGGCCATTTTGTCCACTGCCCGGGATTGTCCGTTTACCGCCGCGGTTTCTTTTTCATAAATTTTCCCTGTCAGCCACCCCAGCAGTTCCACAAGCACGGCCTCTTTGTTATCAAAATAATAATGGACGACGCCTTTGCTGACCTTTGCGCTATCCGCTATCGTCTGGAGCGTTACGGCATCATACCCTTGTTCGGCGATGGCCTGAAAGGCAGCGTACAGAATCTGTTTGCGTTTTTCTTCGGATTTTTTGTAACGGACCATAGAGCACCTGCCTGTAAAGAAGATATTGTAATTGAAAAAAAGGTATAAGAAATCATTGACATAAAAAAGTTGACCGGTCAGAATAAAAATATAACGACAGCATTTGACCCAACCAACCGGCTTTAATCATTCATTAATGCTTTACATACTCATTAAAAGGAGCGTATCATTATGTCCTCATCCTTTCAAGCCCTGTTTGTAGACAACACGGAGCCGTTCAGCGTCGCTGTCAAACCGGTTTCATTAGACGATCTGCCCGCAGGTGAAGTGATCATCAAGGTTGCTTATTCCAGCGTGAATTACAAAGACGGTCTGGCCTCGATTCCTGACGGCAATATCGTCAAATCGTATCCTTTTGTGCCCGGCATCGATTTGTCCGGCGTGGTGGAATCGTCCGAGGATGAACGCTATAAGCCAGGCCAGCCGGTACTCGTTACCGGATACGGATTCGGCGTGTCTCATTTCGGCGGTTACAGCGAGTATGCCCGCGTCCCTGCGGACTGGGTCGTTCCGCTGCCGGACGGCCTGTCCCTGAGAGAAGCGATGATTTACGGCACGGCGGGCTTTACGGCAGCCATGTCCATTCAAGCGCTTGAAGACAACGGCGTATCGCCGGATCAGGGAAAAGTGCTCGTCACGGGCGCGGCCGGAGGCGTCGGCGGCGCGGCCGTCGCGATGCTGGCTGCGCGCGGCTATCACGTTGTCGCCGGTACAGGCCGCACCTTGGAGAGCGATTACCTGAAAGGGCTCGGCGCAGCCGAGGTGATCTCGAGAAGCGAGATCTACGACCCTGAAGCCAAGCAGCGGCCGCTGGACAAGCAGCTCTGGCAGGCCGCCGTCGATCCGGTGGGCGGGAATCAGCTTGCGGCGATTCTCAGCAAAATCGCGTACCGCGGCTCGGTCGCCGTCAGCGGACTTACAGGCGGGACGAAAGTGCCGACAACGGTGCTGCCGTTCATTCTGCGCGGCGTGAATCTGCTCGGCATCGACTCCGTCTTCTGCCCGGCCGAGCTACGGCTCAAGGTATGGGGCCGGATGGCGAACGATCTGAAGCCAGCGGATCTGGAAACTCTTGTCGGCCGTGAGGTCACGCTGGCGGAACTGCCGCAGGCGCTTGCCGACATCTTGAAATCGAACACGCGCGGCCGGGTGCTGGTGAAACTGTCCTAAGCGGACGGCGGAACTGCCGGGCAAACTGAATTAAGGCAGCAATTAAGAGCAAAAATGACCTCATCTCCACAATAGCGTGGAGGTCGAGGTCATTTTTTTGTTCTTCCTATTTAATGCGGACTCTTGGAGATCAGCCTTTTTATTTAATGATGCCGACTTCCGAATCCAGTCTCCAGCCCGTGCCTTTCACAAACCGGAATGGTGCATCGACGATGACATGCTCGGTATCGCCTTGCGGTACGTCAAAACGGAACGTCTTCGCCTCCGCTCCATCAGCAAGCAGGCTTGCTTTTGCCTTGGACCAATCCCGCAGACTGCCTCCGTCGGCATTCGGCTGGGCGAGGCGTCCGCCCACTTCCGCAAGGCTGCCGCTTTGCGTCTGGCTGTTCCAGTATTGCTGAACTTTCTCCGGCGTGTAGACCTCCTTCAGATAGGAGAACAGCTTCTCTTTGGTGGATAGATCTTCGCCAAGCCAGCGGTAATGCTCGCCTTTGCCCGGAATGGAGAATTCCTTGATCTCTCCTTCCTTCGTCGCTTTGCCGCCGCTTTGGATATGCCAATAATGGGCGGCTGCCTTGGCTGCCAGGCCTGCGGCATCGGCAGGGCCGAATGCGGGAACGCCGTCCTTATTAACCGGAACGCCGCTTCTCGGCAGTTCACGATCGGAGGCCAGCGCCGCGATCACCCAGCTTCCGTTCTCTTTTTCAAGAGAAAGCGTGAGCATAACCGACGGCTCGGTACCGGCTGAAGTCGCCATATCCAGTCTCAGCTCGATCTGCTCCTTGCTGTTGCCGATAGGCGTGTCCTTGGTCACTTCCCATTTCGTGATCCAGGGACTGGAGACGCCGGTAACCCAGTTCAGCTCTTTGAACACGGGATACATCGTCTTTTTGAGCGCCTCGGAGAAGGCGGCATACTGTATAGAGGCGCTGCGCCGCTGCAGGCCAAAGGCATACAGCTCAGCCGCCTGTCTCGCGTCGGTCAGCACGATCGCCAACACCGGGGCCGTCTGCGTCGTCCGGTTCAACGAGAAGGACAGCCCGTGCTTCAGGTTGGCCAATATTTTACGAGCCATCCGGTAATCCGGACTGTTCGGTTTTTTGGCATAAGGCGTTTCCCCGGACTTGTGCAGCGCGTACACAATGCCGTTCAGGCTGCCGAGCACGGTATAGACCCCGCTTTCCTTATAGTCAGCCCATTTGGCGCTGTCGATCGCCTCGATGGTGAACAGCACTTCCTGGGGCAGCGACCGGTTTTGCGGAACATAATAGACCAGGGTTTGTTTGTCTTTCTCTGTGAATTGAAGCCGGTTCTTCCAATCGTTAGGCAGACGAAGCGTGAACACAGCGTTCTTGTACGTGAAGGTTTTGGAAGCGGCGGCGATCAGGGTGCCATGCCCCGGTTCCAAGGCTTTGGCCGATACGCGGCCGGGGGTGCCGACAACAATTCCGGATAACAATAGCGTTCCTGCGAGAACACCTGCCGTCAGCTTGCGAGTCAGAGATGTGGTCATAGTCTGTCGCTCCTTCTGAAGTGGATAGGGATTCATTCCATTATTTTCTTTTTCCAATCCTGTAAACGTATACCTGTCGGCAAATGTTGCAGTCCGGTGAATGTTTTTAGTTCGAACCACAGACAAAATAAGCGGCCGCGCCGAACATGGCGCAGCCGCTTTATATTTTTTACCAAATGGAGTTTTGTTATTCCCGGGAAGTCCCGGTAAAGTAATCCAGTTTCCGAGCTTCGGCATCGCGATCCAGCCTTCTGCGCTTGACCAGCTTGACCCGAAGCTGCTGAAAATCGAGTTCCATCATTAAAAGAGAAGCCATAATAAGCAGTCCGCCATAAAACAAATCGTCAGTCAACCGTTCGAATCCGAAAGCGATGGAAAAGACGCTCCCAAATACGCCTTCAAGCATCATAATCAGTCCGGCGGATGTCGCCGAGGTATGCTTTTGGGCTGCGATTTGAATCGTCTGCGCGACAAAGGAACACAGGATTCCCACATACAGCAATGGGATGAGGGCGGCCGACCAATCGATATCGGCAATCCGCTCCGTCTCCGCAAACAGGAAAAAAATCAATCCGCCGGCTCCCTGCACCGCGGCCAGCATAAAAGCTACAATACTCACATCCGTCTGTCTTGCTCCATAACCGAGATAAACAATCGAGCCGGCATAAAACACCGCGCACACCAAAGAGTAGAAGTCGCCGATATTTACCGTAAACGCTTTGTTCCATATCCCTGTCAGTATTCCCATACCAAGCATGCATAACGAGATAGAAATGAAGCTTTTGACCCTAAGCGGTTTTCGGTAGAAAGCCCAGGCTATGAAAGGAATCAAGACAACATATGTGGCCGAAATAAACGCGTTATTCGATGGAGTGGTATACTTGACGCCAATCGTTTGGGTAAGGAACCCGCCAAAATTGAGCAATCCGGCAATCAAGCCTATTTTAAAATCCTTGAAGGTCATATTAAATATCTTGGTATTAAAGAAGATAAGCACAAGCAGGGCAAAGAGAAAGCCCCGAAAAAAATTAATAAATCCTACAGATGCGTTGGCGTCCAACGCGATTTTGGTTACCACGAACCCCGAGCCCCAAAGCATGGAAATGAACAGCAGCAGGACATTGGCGGTGGATTTTGTCATTTTCATCTATTTAATCTCCTTCTAATAAAAAAAATCCTGCCTCGTTAAGAGACAGGATGCATCCGCTCTTCTATTGTTCTCATCAATACGGAACGTCTACCAAGATACTACACTACCTTCATGAGGTCAACCAAAATTTAGGACAAAAATTAGAATATTGGGCAGCCTATTCCCCGCTGAATCCTGCAAAATAGTCCAGTCCCATCGCCTCCCGCACCTCCAGCATGGTCTCACGCGCAATGGCGCGGGCCTGGGACGTGCCGCTCATCAGCAGATCGTCCACTTCGCGGGGCCGGGCCGCATAATACGACCTGCGCTCTGCCATCGGCTCAAGCAGCTCCGAGATGGTTTCCACGGCTCGCCGTTTGCACTCCGCGCAGCCGATCGCGCCCTTGCGGCATTCCTCGCCGATTTCCTCCGCCCCTTCCGGACGGAAGCAGCGGTGATACGCATAAACCGGGCAGATTTCGGGATGCCCCGGATCACCCTTGCGGACGCGCGAGGGGTCGGTCACCGCCTTGCGCATCTTCAGCTCCAGCTCCTCCCGGGAGGAATCGAGGTGAATCGCGTTACCAAGGCTCTTGCTCATCTTGGCGCTGCCGTCCGTACCCACCAGCCGAGGCGTATCGCCGACAAGCGCCCGGGGCAGGGTCAGCACGGGCCGGTACAGTTCGTTAAAGCGGCGGACTACTTTGCGGGCTAATTCGATAAGCGGCAGCTGATCTTCGCCCACCGGAATAATCGTCGCCTTGCAGAACGTAATATCCGCCGCCTGACTGACGGGATAACCAAGAAATCCGTAGTACATCTCATCTCCGCCGCCGCTCTGCGCTTCCGATTTTATGGTCGGGTTATGGCGCAGACTGTTCACGGTAACGAACATGGAATAGAACTGGGTCAGCTCGGCGATTTCCGGAATCATTGACTGGACGAAGATGGTCGCCCGCTCGGGATCGATCCCTGCCGCCAAATAATCCAGGGCGATCTCCCGCAGATGCGTCCGGATCAGCCCGGGCTGATGAAAATGGGTGGTCAGCGCCTGAACATCGGCCAGCATAATAAAGGTGTCGTACCGGTGCTGAAGCTCTACCCGGTTCTTAAGGGTTCCCGCGTAATGGCCCAGATGCAGCTTTCCGGTCACGCGGTCCGCGGTTAATACTCTCTCTTGATTCATTGTTCATTCTCCTTATTCGGTATATTGTCAACCTTAACCATCGCCACCAGCCGCCATCCAAGGCCATCACCCCCTTTCAAAATCTTCCCGTAAAGTGAAGAATCGGCTCTGCAGCCTTTGACCAACAAAAAAAGCCCCGTCCTTATAAGGACGAGACTGCTCGTTGTGCCACCTTAAGTTGACCGTTCTATCCGGCATAGCTGCGCGAAATCGGCGGTCCTCGTTAGACGGTGCGGAATCGGCGGTTCACGCCTCATCGATACCGTTCCCTCTGATAACGGCGGGAACCCCGGCCTATCCCTACGACCGGCGGGCCGGGCTCGGGACAGCAACTCGGAAGGCCATTCGATCGTATGCGGAACACCGGCTCGCAGCCACCGCCGGCTCTCTGAAATTCCTGGCATACGTCTACTTACCCTTCGTCTTCGTTGATTCTTATTTTGCAATTCCTTAAATTAATTGTAAATGTATTCCTTCCACAGGTCAACGCCGGAGCTTGTGAACGGGAATCTCCAGCACGACTTTGCCGATCAGCTTATCCTTCGCGACAAAAGGGGTGTCCCACATATGCGCGTCGAAGCTGATATTCCGGTTGTCTCCGAGGAAAAAATAGTGATCTTCCGGAACCGTTACCGGTCCGAAGGCGTAATCCATTTTTACGCTCAAATACGGTTCGTCCACCTTGTCCCCGTTGCGGTACAGCGCCCCGTCCTTGATCTGAACGACATCTCCGGGAAGCCCAATCAGCCTTTTGACATACAGCTTGGTCTCGCCTTTGATGGGAGGATGGAACACGACGATGTCTCCATGCTTCAGCGAGGTGGCCCACAACATTTTTTCCACAATCACCCTGTCTCCTACCTGAATGGTCGGGTCCATCGATTCCGTCGGAACTCTCATCGCTTCGGCGACATAACTGCGAATTAGCAAAGAAAGGACAATAGCAATCAGCAGGGTCGGTACCCAATCTTTAACCAGCTTGGTGAGCTTGTTCACTTTTAATAACCTCCGTTAAATACCGTAAGCACGGGTAATCTTATCAAGTTCAGCCTTCAAGGACTGCTCCGCTACCTTCGGAACGTGAATGATGAGGACCCCGCCAAATACGGTCTCCCATTTCCCGCCGCATTTCAGCACCTGCTTCCTAAATGATGCAAGCACTGGAGACTGTGCGGCTTCCCGGCTGAGCAGCCTGACCATTTTCACGTAGTCCGATTTACGCACCGTTTCCACGTAGTAATAGACGCCGCGTTCTTCTTTCACTTTGATGATGTCTCCCAGGGACAAGTCCGGTCTGAACACAGGCGTCTCTTCGATCCGGTATTCGTTCTCGCCGATGCGGGTAACATCGAGAATTTCAATTTCGCGTCCCGCTTCGTCGAAACAAAGCTGGAACTCCATAAACTCAGGCATCGGTTGCCTCCAATCGCTGTTATGTACCTAACTCTACAATAGACTACCGGACGGCAAAATTCAAACCTCGTCATGATCGGAGCGCCCGGGCGACGATCCGCTCGAACCAGCTCCACGGCAGCAGCGCCCTACCTCCGATCAGCAGTCGCGAGCCTCTACCTAGCACATAGCGCAGTCGGGGTGACCGCAGCCGGACAATGCGGCCAATCAGGTCGGCAACCTCCTGCGGATCGGGGGCCGTAACCGCAGCCTTGCGCGAATACTTCAGCACGGCATCCAGACGCGCCCGGTAAGGCGAGTCCCCGGCGGAAGCGATCTGCGACAGCCCCTTGTTCCAGATGGGCGTACGATACGCTCCCGGCTCCAGCAGAACGACCTTCACTCCAAACGGCGACATTTCATGCCGCAGACACTCACTGAAGCCCTCAACCGCGAATTTGGAAGCCGCGTAAGGCCCAAAGCCCGGGAAAGCGGCCCGGCCGCTGACGCTGCCGATGTTGACGATAAGCCCCGTCCTCCGCTCCCTCATCCGCGGAAGCACCGCCTTCGTCACCGCGACCAGGCCGAAAAAGTTCGTTTCGAGCTGCTGCCGCCACGCTTCCAGCGGCACCTCTTCCACAAAGCCGCCTGCCGCATAGCCCGCGTTATTGACCAGCACGTCGATTCTGCCGTAATCGGCCAGCACCGCCTTCACCGTCTCTTCGATCCCGGCGGGATCGGTCACATCCATGCGCATCACCCGCACGCGGCCCAGGATGCCGGAATGCTCCGCCCGCCGCTCCAGCTCTTCCTTCCTCGACGGCTCGCGCATCGTTGCTATGACCGTGCAGCCAAGCTCCGCCAGCTTTACGGCCGTCAGCAGCCCGAAGCCGCTGGAAGCCCCAGTGACAAAAGCCACGGCTTCCGAGTCCCGGTTCTTGGAATCATTCAATGCAACCTCTCCTTATCTTGCATATTCGTCTCCCTACACCATCAGCCGGACGATCAAGGTAATCAAAAGGGCAGCGGGATAAAGAACGAACTGGCCTAGCAGCGTGCCCAGAAACCGGGAGCCCATGAGCAGCACATATACCTTGCCAAGCTGGCTGCGGTGCTCCGGGCTGGCCGTCGCCTTGTCAGTGATCAGCCCGAGCTGCGGGTCAATGAAGATTGTCAGCAGTATCGTCGCCATCCCGTTAATGATCCCCGAAGCCTGGGAGGCGGTCGTGCTGAACTGCGGCACGAGATGGGCCGCATACAGCGACGACATCACGCCCACCGTATAGAAAGCCGTAACGAAAATATTCAGCACGATCAGCCGTTTCGGAACATCCAGGTATCGGAAATAGTACAGCCCGATTTTCGGCCGTCTGACATACTTCCGGGTATTTTTCAATTGTCCGATCGTGACGCTGGCCAGCAGCTTCGGGATAGAACCCTGGATTTCCAGCTTGGCAATGATGCGTCCGAACAACCCGATAAAAGTGGGGAACAGTCCGATGGCAATCAACGTTCCGAGCGAGCCGCCCAGCAGGATAATCCTTAAATAATTCTCCAGATGAAAGCTTGAATCGTTTCTCGCGACATCCACAAATTTGGCAGTCAGCGGAGCCTGAATCAGATTTGCCGTTCGAGAGACGAGCACAATAATGCCGGTCAGGGACAGCGCGATCGCGATTTTGTTCAGTCTGACCCCGGCGTACCGGACGGAATACGACAGTGTTTCGGCGGTATGTATAACCATTGTAAGAAGAAAGACGACAAGCAGACTTCCGGCCATTCCAGTTTCCTCCCCAAGCTCCGCCCTGCCCTAAGGCTGCATGCGGAGCATTCCCAAGACTGGGTATTTCATCCATCCCATTCTAGCACATCGCCCACTTCAAGTCTTCGGCAAAAAAATGACAGGCAGCCTCATGAGGAGACCGCCTGTCATTTTCTTGTGTAAACAACGACTCTTTAAGCCCGGACGTTACAATACATCGCCGGCCTCATTGCCAAACTCCATCACCCCCGCTTCCCTGCGGCGAATGAGGAAAGTCAGGGCAAGATCGGCGGCAAAGCCGAGAGATACCAAGGGAAGGAGCACGCTCCAGACATCCACCGTCAGCGAGTACAGATGAATCATCAGCGGATGAACGGCAACGAGGCATACAACGGCTAATCCCCACCAGTACAGTGAAAACAGCAGACAGATATGTCCGCCGAGTTGAAACTCCTGGCCCGTGTAATCCCACCACCGGCGGCGGAACAGAAGCTTCAGCAAAGCCCCGGTGGCATATTCCACAGCCGACGGTACGATAAATGCCGCGGCCAGAAACAGCGGCAGCGGCATGGTCGTGCCGCCCAAGGCCAGCAGAAGCAGAGGAGTGAAGCCGTACATCGGTTTATACGGCCCTTTCATCAGGCCCTCCTTGCGGAATGTCCCGTTGCTGTACCGGTTATACAATCCCTCGATAAGCCAGCCCAATATCGAATAGACAATAAAATAAAAAAAGTATTCCCCGGGCAGACTATGCGCCGCCTCCCGGCCCCAAGAAAACAATCCCGATATCATTAACTTCCCGCCTTCACTGTCAGAATGGAATATCCGATTTTTTCTTGCAAATCGGGCATATTATGCCATTCTGGAGACAGGAATATGCGCATAAAATCAGCCCTGCATTAGCAGGGCTTTAAAGGCCGCATGTGGTTTGCGCGGACCTTAACCTTAATTATCTCAATCGGATATAAATCCCAGTCTTGTCATCCGATACTTTAAACCGGGGATAGCGAATGCATTCGGAGTCTTCCCGTTCCAATTGCAGCAGCCACTCGGCATAACGGCTAAGGCCTGTCTGCCTGACCTCGCGGACCATTGATTTAACCCCATCCTCTTCAGAGGTTTCACCCTCCTCCGGATAGAACAGGCCGTCCGATACGAGCAGCAGGCTCTGCAGCCGGATCCGGTTGATTCTTCCATATTCGAAGAACTGCTCCGCTTCAGCCATTCCGTTAAGGACAGAATACCCTTCGGCCGTGTTCATTTTCTGCTTGTTAGCCGCAATTACGGGCTTGACCGTCTCCCATAATTGATCTTTGGAGCGCACTCCCTCCTCAATGCCATCGACCCATATCCGCTTCGACTCATGATCAATCGCAGCCACATGATCCCGGGTTATCGACCGGATCGCCCCATCCTCATAAATCGCATAGATCATGCAATCACCGGCCTGTATGAACTCGACGGCGGCATCGGTTATGCGAACAAGGGCTGCGCCCGCTGTCCATAATTCATCCTTCGACTGCGGATTAATCCCGCATCGTTTCATTTCCTGGCCCAGCCGGAGGTTGGCATCCCGAAGAAGGGCTTCCATTCCTCTAAATTCTGCAGCGGTTACACTTTCGGCATATTGCTTGACGATTTGAGAAGCTAGCCGACCGCCGGTTTCATTGCCTTCCCCGCGGAACGGCACAAGCGAAGTGGCGCCGTCCACCACACCATAGAGCTTCAGCTCCTCATTCAGTATGACGGCGTCCTCATTCCACTCCCCCGTGCCTTGAACTGAAATCCAATCCATTTCAATCATGTTAACCTTCCCCTGTCCAATATATATTCCATCCCGGCAGCATCGCCCATCCAAATGCCCTAAAGATTAGGGCATGTATGGCAGTAATTGCGCAGCGTATGCACCGAAATCCGCCTCCTGTTCCATCTCCAGATGGTTAAGGATTTGCGTGATCTGTTCCCAGCGCAGACCCGCGTCTGCCGATGGCTTCTGGCTCTCCAGCGTGCCGACCGCGCCAAGAAGCACGCCATATTTTCTGTTTAAGGCATAGTTTCGGGTGATGGCCTCAATCGTCTGATTTCGCACCGGCAAATACCCGGTTGCCTCAAGCACCTTGGTCTGAGCTTCGGAGGAGGCGAGGTAGTTCACCACATTTTCCGCCGCACTCCCAGCCTTCTTGCCGGCCACGATGCCAAATGAGCTGATGTGAGGCAGTAACACATTCCCGCCCGCAAGCGGCGCCGGAAGCATGTCATACTCAAATTTTCCGGCAATGTAATGGTCCAGCCAAGGTATCATATTTGAATGGGTCATATAAAATAACGTCTTGCCGGAAATGAAATCACTCGGCGCCAACTGGCTGCGAAGCGGCTTCATGGCCTTCGAATCAAAGACGAGTCCGCTCCATATCCGGAGCAGGCGTTCCAGTCTTTGATTACCGGGCAGGCCGCTTTGCCGGGATTGCTCCCATAAATTCAGCAGAATAAACGGCTTCGAATCATCCATGACCAGCGCTTGCTCCCAGCCCGCCGAATTGCGGGCCGTCAGATCGGCTTTCCATGCCTTCGTTTTGCTTCCAAGCTCCTCCAGAGAAGAGAAGTCGATCGCTTTATCCACACCCGTCCATTTCATCAGGTTCTTATTGTAGAACATCACCGGAACGGAGACTCCCGCCGGAACCGCCCATAACCGTTCGCCATAAGTGAATGGCTTGGCCGCCGCAGGCATAATCTCTCCGGGGAGAAGCGCACTGCCGAAGACCGGTGCTAACGCATTCATCGAGACCAGTTCAGACAGCCCGTAGGAGCTGTCCAGCTCAGTTATCTGCGGAGCGGTCTGAATCGACAGCGCCGCGAGAAGCTCTGTATACAGTTCCTTATATGAAGGAAATACTCTCACTTCAAGCTCAACACCCGAATGGGCTTTCTGATACGACGCCAGCAGGTCCGACCACCCGTCCGTATAGATCCAGCAGACCAGCTTCTCTTTTTCCGTGTCATATTGCTCCGGGACCCGCTTGACCTCAGTGAAATAGTTGGAATATACAATGACGGTAACCGTAATAATGACTAATAAAGCCGCCCATACGACACTGTTTTTTGTCATTGTCATCCTCCCTTTCTACTGGGTCCTTACACGGATAGCCCTTTTCCGCCGGACAGCTTATTCGCAATGAGCAAGGAAATCAGCGTGCTTAACGTCAGAATCGATGCAAGCGCCGCACCCGTTCCATAATTGGAGGTGAATACCTCGCTATAGATCGTAACGGAAATCGTTGCTGTTGCTCCATAATACAACACAAGAGTCGAGCTAAGCTCGTTAATCGTTGTAATCCAGCTCAGAATCGCTCCGGATATGACGCCCGGCGCCATCAGCCTTCCAGTTGTCTTGAAGAACGTCTTCATCGGCGGAACGCCCAGACTGATGGACGCTTCCTCCACACTGCGGTCAAGCTGATGAAGAATGGCGGTGCTGGAGCGTATGGTGTATGGAATTTTGCGCACGACATAGGCAATGACAAGAATGATCCATGTTCCCGTTAGCACAACCGGCGGTTTGTTAAAAGCGACAATCAGACTGATCCCGAGCACCGTCCCAGGCATGACATACGGAATCATCAGAATGCCGTCGAGTGCCGCCGTAAGCTTGGATTTGCGCCGCACCAGGATATACGAAATCAGCATGCCGCCCGCAACCATAATGATGATGGACAGAATGGAATACGAATACGTGTGAATAATCGAACGGGGAACCCGGTACAGCACTTCCCTGTAGCTATCGAGGCTAAACCCTGACTGGAAGACAGGACCCTTCGTTTTGATAAATGACGTTAAGATGACTGTAAGCTGCGGCAGGATCGAAATACACGCCGGAATAAAAGCAAGAATTGTCAGCAGCGTCTTCGCGAGTGGCTTCAGCGGAATCAGCTTCGGTGTGCGCATGCCCGTCATTGAAAAGTTTTTGCGTGCGACGAAATATCGCTGAGTGAACAAGACCGACGTGGAGAACAAGATCAGGATGATGCTCAGCGTACTGGCCATCGCCGGGTTGCCGCCCATCTCGCTCACGAACTGCTCATAGGCGAGAATCGGGAGCACCTTGAAGCCTTGTCCCAGCAGCATCGGTGTGCCGAAATCCGCGAAGGATGCCATGAATACCATTAACGCCCCGGCCGACAGAGTTGGAAAAATCAAGGGCAAGGTCACGGTGCGAAGACGCTGCCAGGAGGTCATCCCGAGGCTTTCCGACGCTTCCTCCAGCGACGTATCGATCGTCTTCAGCGCGCCGGAGACGTACAGGAAGATATGCGGATAAAATTGCAGCGCGAAAACGAACACGATACCGTGCATTCCGTAGATCGACGGAACCGAAATGCCGAGGTCTCGAATAAATCTGGTAATAAAACCGTTGTTGCCCATCAGCAAGATCCACGAATACGCGCCAATGAACGGAGGCGACAGCAGAGACATCACAATCATAATCTGCATGAGACCTTTGAATTTAATCGCATACCGGGTGGATAAATAGGCCAGCGGTACTCCGATCAGGATTGCCCCCAGTGTGGCAAGCGCGGATACCATAAAGCTGTTCAGCAGCGCCATACGGTAGTATTTTAATGAAATGAAGGTAATATAATTCTCGATCGTGAAGCCGCCTTCTTCGCTGATAAAGCTGTTGATGAACAACGTGACCAGCGGGTAAACCACGAAGACGCAGAGCAGCAGGTAGACCACGATCGTGACTGCGGTCCAGAAATCCCATTTTCTAAGCAGAAGTCTCTGCCGGATGACATTGCCCGGACTAGGCTCAGCTCTCGATAGCACGGTAGATCACCTCCTCGCCGCTACCATTGTAAATGACGGACTGGCTCAGCTGCAGATCAAGATAAACAGGCTGCTTCGGTTTGTAAATATCCCGCGTATACACCGAATGGTCATGAACCTCAATGGATTCTCCCGACGCCATTTTTACCGTATAGCTGACTTTCTCCCCAAGGAAAGTAACCTCGTCTATCGTGCCTTTATATTCATGTTCCACGGAAGGCTCAGGCGACAGTTTAACCCGTTCGGGCCGGATGGAGAACAGCACCTTCCCGGAATGCGGCTTTAGCAGAGGCAGTTCGGTTTCAAGGCCCATCAGCTTGATATTGGCGGGATTGCTAAGCGTAGCGCCTCCTTCACAGGTTCCGTCCAGAAAGTTCGAGGTGCCCATGAAGTTTGCGACAAAACGGTTTTGCGGATACAGATAAATCTCCTCAGGGGAAGCAATCTGCTGGACGGTACCATTATGCAGGACGGCAATCCGGTCGGATACAGCCAGCGCCTCCTCCTGGTCATGCGTTACGTAAATGGTCGTGATGTTCAAGTCTTTTTGCAGCTTGCGGATATCCGTGCGCATCTTCACTCTCAGCTTGGCATCTAGGTTCGACAAAGGTTCATCCATTAGCAGCAGTGCCGGACGGATGACAATCGCGCGGGCCAAGGCAATCCGCTGCTGCTGCCCGCCGCTCATGTTGGACGGTATGCGGTCTTTAAGATGCGTGAGCTCCACCATGTCGAGCGCCTCCAGCACCCGGGTCCGAATCTCGTCCTTGGGAACTTTTCTCGCCTTCAGGCCGTAGGCCACGTTATCAAATACAGTCATATGGGGGAAAATCGCATAGTTCTGAAACACCATGCCGATATTGCGTTCGTGAGTGGGTACATCGTTAATCAATTGATCGCCAAAATAAATATGGCCTTCTTCCTGTCTGTAGAAGCCCGCGATCGTCCGAAGCAGCGTCGTCTTGCCGCATCCGCTGGGGCCGAGCAAGGTGAAGAACTCGCCTTCTTCTATAGTAAAATGCGCATTATTAACAGCCTTTGCCGTACCGAAGTATTTTGTGACATGATCGAAAACAACCTTGCTCATGAGTATCTCCTCGCTTCCGGTAATGACGGGAAGAGCGGCAGCAGCCGATTCATGCTCCCTCTGCCGCCGCTCTTCTCCTTGATACGTGATACCTTATTCCTGTCCAGTCGTGATTCGGGTGAACTTTTTAATAATTTCGTCTTTATTGGTCGCGGCCCAATCGAAGTTATAATCGACCAGTTTGATATCGCCTGTCTGAGGCAGACCCTCTACAGGAGCTACATCCTTACGCACGGAGCGGCGCTTGAATTCCTTTTGCACGATCTCCTGCGCGTCTTTGCTTACGAGGAAATCGACGAACTGCTTGGCCTGCTCGAGATTCTTGCTGCCTTTCATAATGGCTGCGCCGTCAGGTACAGCGGAGGTTCCTTCTGCCGGATAAATGATGCCGATTTGCGAGCCTCCTTCAATGTAACGAAGAGCCGCATCCTCAAGGGTGATGCCGAGCGCGAATTCTTTGTCCGGAACGGCACGCTGCACAAGGCTTGAACCGGAGAGGATTTTGCCATCCATATTCGCCACCAGCTTCTTCACGTAATCCCAGCCCTTGCCGTCTTCTTTGCCGAAAGCCGTCAGCATTGTCACCAGCTGGGTATAGGAAGAGCCGGATTTGGACGGATCGGCAAAAGCGATATTGCCTTTCCACTTCGGATCAAGCAGATCCTCCCAGGATTTTGGCAGCTCACTTTCAGACACCAGTTCTTTGTTGTAAGTAATAACCATCGGGAGCGCGTTGAATGGCGTCCAGTAGGAATTCTTATCTACGTAAGCCGGCAGCAGGTTGTCATATTCCTTAGTCTTATAAGGCTGGAAGTATTCTTTATAGGATTCCAGGGAGTCTGCGCCACCCGCCCAGAATACATCGCCTAGCGGATTTCCCGCTTCTGCCTGCACTCTTTTCAGCAGTTCCCCCGTGCCTCCGGAGATCAAGTCCACTGTAATTCCTGTCCGGTCTTGAAACTCTTTAATAATGGGGTTGTTGATTTCCGCCGCATTCGGGGAGTATACCGTCAATTTCCCGCCCCCGGCCTTTCCTCCGCTTTCAGAGCCGGTAGTTGCGGCTGTGTCCTCTTTAGCCCCGCATGCCGTGATCGTTAGTGTCATGAGTGCCATAGCGACGAGACCTTTAAGCCATCTTTTCTTCATTTCTTTCCAACCTCCGCTTGATGTCATGTTTTCTTTCATCGATTGAATCTATACCCACTATACTTAGCGGCCACTGTTCCCTCAATGGGACAAAATTTCGTAATTGTTTAAAAAAATGATCTCCAAAAACAGTAAAATCGCCCCCTTTCGGGGACGATCCCTTGATTTTACTGGTTTTATTATTAACATTCATCTAACGCATAATTGTCATATCATTCACATATATAAGCTGAACTAAAGATTTTTCCATCAGATACCAGTCGCAACTACGAGGAACGTTTGGACTTCCGGCCGCTGTTGTCTCCAGATTTCTTGATTTAATCCACTCTTCGCGGTTGCAATCCGGAGACAAAGGCGATCGCTATCGCTCCTACAGTTCCAAACTTCCCCTTCGTTACTCCTTACACTGATTACATTTTTCAAGCTCATCTTATATAAGTTCCCTTTCTTTACGGAATTCTGTCGGGGTCTTGCCTGTAGCCTTGCGGAATAACTGGCTGAAATAGCGTGAATCCTGATAGCCGACGGCCAGCGATACTTCATATATCCGCGAATCAGGAGAACTTAACAGCTCCATCGCTTTTTCCATTCTCACCTGTGTCACATAATCAATAAAGGTCGTCCCCGTAGCTTTACGGAACAGTCTGCTGAAATGGGCCTCACTTATGTGAAACTGGGCGGCGAGCTGCTGCAAGGACAGATCCTCCGCATAGCGTGTCTGAATGAATGCCTCTACCTGTTTGAAATTGGCGGCATCTGTAGCTACAGGCTGCTCTCCCCAGCACTCAATATCGCCAAACTCATATACTCCGCTCTTCTGCCCCGGACCCGGGCGCTTGAAATGAAGCGCGGCCGTCGCCTCGCGGTGAGCCTGCCCTACACTCTCAAGGCTTTGATGCGGCAGGCTTAGCCCAATAACGAGCGGGCTGTTCCCTGAAATCTCTTGAATCCGGCTCCAGAGCTGCTTACCATGATCTCCTGAATCCGCTCCGATCATTAGCGCCGCACGGTTCCCGCCCAGCGTCACAGGAGGCCCTATGAGTATATCCCATAATCGGTCATGCAGTTCATCCTTGAGCTGCTCGTGCCAGCAGGTATGATCCTCATACTGAATCAGTGCAATGCGGAACCCTTCTTCACACAGCCGCCGGTTATCGATGATCTCCGTTAACATCCTGGCGGATTTCGGATCGGAAATCCCTAATAATTGGTCATGAAGAAGCTTCTCCAGCACAAGGGTATACCCGGCGGACACCCATTCTCTAAGCTCCCGTTCGACCGTTTCATTGTCCCTGCTGGCCTTGATATCCCCGCAGACCTTCTCAAAGACCTCCACTAATTCATCCGGATTGGTCGGCTTCAATACATAATCAGCTGCTTTAAGCTTCACTGCCTGCTGTGCATAGGTAAAGTCATCAAATCCCGTTAAAAATATAATGCGAATACTAGGGTGAATCCGCTGCGCTTCTTCCGCAAGCTGCATTCCATCCATACTCGGCATCCGAATATCAGTCAGCAAAATATCCGGTTTATGCTCTTTAACCGCCTGCAGCGATTGCTCTCCGTTCAAAGCCTCGGCCACAATCTCGCAATCGAGAGCCTGCCAGTCAATCGTCTGCTTCAGTCCCTCCCTGATGAGCCACTCATCGTCTGTAATCAACACTTTATACAACCCGTTCAACCTCCTTCGGATCAGTAATGCAAGGAATCCGAATCGTCACCTTCGTTCCTTTGCCCGCTTCACTCTCCACCTCCAGCTGATATGCCGTCCCAAAATGCAGCTCCAGCCGTTTCTTCAAATTGTGCAGGCCAATCCGTGTCTTTGCGGACGGTCCGCTATCTCCCTCCTGCTCCCACAGCTTCGCCAGTTTGTCCCCGTTCATCCCGACGCCATCGTCCTCGACGATGAACTCTACATCCCGGTCTACGGCACCTGCCCAAATCCGCAATGTTCCCTGGCCCTCCTTCATCTCCAGCCCGTGCCCCACCGCATTCTCAACCAGGGGCTGCAGCAGCAGCTTCGGAGTGTAGAGATCAAGAATGCCCTCGTCAATATCAAGCTCGATGTTGATTTTGTCGCGGTATCTAAGCTGAACAATCGTCAGATAATTGCGGATCTGCTTCATGTCCTCACGGATCGGAATGACCGGATTGCCGCGTCGGATGCTGAACCGCAGCAGATTGCCCAGCGATAAAGCCACTTTGCTGATCGCATCCATTCCGTGTAATCGCGCCATCCAGTTAATCGAATCGAGCGCATTATACAAAAAGTGGGGCGTAAACTGCGCCTGAATCGCCTTGATTTCCGCCTCCTGCACCTGAATCTGCTTCTCATAGCCTTCGCGGATTAACCGGTTGATCTGCCGGAGCATCGTATTAAAGCTGCGTCCCAGATGTCCGACCTCGTCGCCATATTTTGAAGGAAAGGTAACGTCCATCCGGCCCTTCTCCACCTCGTTCATCAACAAGCGAAGCTTGCGTAATGGGCGCGTCATGTAATCGGACAGCAAATAAGCAATGCAATAGCTGATCAGTATGCATGAGATGACGATAAATATCGTCAAATTGCGGATGCTGTGACTCTCTTTCGTCAATACGCCGATCGGGACGACACTCACCATTTTGAAGCCGGAGGAATCGGAGGAGTCGTATATAATCATTTTGTCAGACCCTTCGTCCACTGTGGAAAAATAGCCCTTGGTGCCGTTCAGCACTTCAGCCATATAGCTTTTATTCAGGCGCGTTCCGACCTGCTGCTTAGAGGGACTGCTGGAGATGACATATCCGTTCGCATCCAGCAAATACACCTCGCCGCCTGGATACTGGTGAGCCTTCTGATACTTGTCCGCCAGCGCGGACTCCTTAATATCCACGATGAAATAGCCGAGCGTCTCCCCGGTTTTTATCGATTTCAGGAGCCTTCCCGAGCTTAACACAGCTCCGTAATCCTCGATTTTCTTCAGGGAGTAATGGGTATCCCAGGCAGGGCCGCCGCCCGCGATTCTTGTCTTGCGGAATAATCCCCAGTTCGGCTGGTAATCCCGGTAAGCGGGCGGCAAAAAATCGCCTGTAAAATAACGTTCTCCGTTCACGCCGATCACATACAGCTCGATGTCCCAGGATTTAAAGCCGAGAAAGCTCTTCAAAATGCCGTTCACCGTCTGCTCGTCCTCATACTTCTCAGCCACGCTCCGGGATGACGGTTTGGACAATATCTCCTGTATATCTTCGTTACTGTAGATGTACATCGACAATTGCTCAATATCCTGGACAAAGTCGGTCAAGCTGTGATTGACCTGAGACAGGTTCTCCAAAATAATTTCGTAAGCTTTGATCTGAATTTCCGTGGAAGCCTTGCGGTACGAGAACATCCCAAGCAATCCGAGGGGCAAAACGGTGATGATCAGCAGCAGAAGCATTAATTTTGTCCTTAACCCCATGGAATGGAACCGATTGATAAGGCTCATGCTGTCCGACTTCCTCTCCGCCTGCAGAATTTGTCGATAAATATATCACAATCCGCGAAGAGACGACAACCGGAATTCCAAAATCGCACAAGCTGGAGCCGATAGCAAAAAAAAGCATAACCCTAAAGGTTATGCCCGGATATACGGCCTGCTGCCACCGTAATCGTTAATTGGGAGACTGCTCTTTAATCGCCGGCGATTGGAGCGGGCCGTCTTGCAGCTTTCGAAGAGTTTCCAGCTTCATATCGCTGCGGACCCCGGAATATGGACCGTACTTCTTCTCAAGAGCGGCTCCGTGAGGAGCGTCCTGCCGATTCTGCCGGTAACGGGCGTTTCGATTCCGATCACGCATTTGCATTTTCCTCCCTAAAGGTAAAATGGGTTTCAGATCAAGAAAGTGCGCCGCTTAAGCAACAGATTTATAAAGCCGGTATTTACTTCCAGTATACAAGACGCGCGGGCACAAAAAAACAGGCTGTCCCAAAGGAAAGCCTGTTTTTCTTAAAATTTTAGAAAATTTTAGCTGCTCGCTATGCCTTAACTTATATTCTAATGACGGGCCTTATTTTTTCGGCACAGGGTCGGGATGGGCGGTTGGAGCCGGTTTGGCTTCCCACTCGTCCGCTTCGGGTTCGATATCTACCCCGTTTTCCATCTTCTTGATCTCGGCGAGCGAGTCCCCAGCTTTATTTTCCCGGTTGCGGATTTCCGCTTCGTTTTGGATTTGATCGGCCATGCTTATCTCCTCCTTCTTAAGGTTTTACTTATTTGCCACATAGTTATAGTTACCCGATGATGCCTTTTACAAACATGCTAATTGTTCTCTGGAGACGGACATTCCTGTTATGCGGCTTGATACCGGCACCCGTAAGGCACTTTGATTCACGGCCGTTATCCCTTATCATAAAGAAAAAGAACGGCAAGGGGACGGGAAGATTGGAGCTGCTTTATAAGACGCGCGGAGACGGGCATGATATTGAGGTATACGAAACGGATGAATGGTATGGCGAGAAAGGGCGTTTCCGGCTGCTGCAATTTTCGGAGGAGGCGGTTCAGGGAGCGGTGGACCTTAATCGCCCGGAGCGGATCCTGTTCGAGTATCCGAGAGCGATCCTTCATTTGATGGAGTGGAACAACCCGGCGTTCGAGGACGTATTCATCATCGGGCATGGGGTCGGGACGATTTCCGGCCACTTATCCGGCAAAAAAATCATCACCGCGGAGATCGGCCAGGAGATCGCGGAAATCAGCAGAACGTATTTCGGATACAGCGGGGATTCGGTGAGGATCGGCGACGGACGCCACACGCTTGAACAAGAGGGGGACGGGGTCTTCGATTATATCGTTCTGGACGCATTCAGCGACAAGGGCACGCCCGGACATTTGATCTCGCAGGAGTTCTTCAGCCTCGTCCGGACGAAGCTGAATCCTGGCGGGATAATGCTGATGAACCTGACGGGAAAAAGCGGGAATGACCGGCTGATCCAGGCGGTTCACACAACACTCACTTCGGTATTCCCACATACGGAAGCGTTCATTCTCCCCGAAAAAGGCGCCTCCAGCCTGAAAAATATGATTCTCGCCGGCAGCGGCAGGCCGATCGGCTTCAAAGCCCGCCAGATGGCGGGCTTTACCGGGACGGTGCTCCCTCCGGGGCATATCCTGACGGACTAAAAGCTACCGCTTCGCCTTCACCTCAATCCCCTCCGCTTTCAGCCGGCGGCCCAGCTCGGCGGCAAATGCGGCCGCGCCCGCCCCGTCGCCGTGGATGCAGACGGTATCCGCTTTAAGCGGGACTTCTGCTCCGTCCAAAGACAGGACATTCCCTTCCTTGACCATGCGGATCACCTGACGGATCGATTGTTCCATGTCCGTGATCACGGCTCCCGGCTGACGGCGCGGCGTCAGCGACCCGTCCCGCTGATACGTCCGGTCGGCGAACACTTCGCTTGCCGTGGTGAGTCCTGCCTTGCGGCCGGCGGCGAGCAGCTCGCTTCCCGACAGGCCGTACAGCACCAGGGACGGATCGAACCGGGACACGGCGGCGGCGATGGCATCGGCAAGCGGACGCGAAGCCGCGGCCATATTATACAGAGCGCCGTGCGGCTTCACGTGATGAAGCCGGCCATCCTCCTGCCGGACGAAGGCGTCCAAGGCGCCGATCTGGTACGTCACGAGATCGAACGCCTCTTCGGGAGAAATGTCCATATTCCTTCTCCCGAAGCCCGTAAGATCCGGCAGGCCCGGATGCGCTCCGACGCTCACGCCAGCGGCGATCGCCGCCCGGACCGCCTTGCGCATGACACCGGGATCGCCCGCATGGAACCCGCAGGCAATATTCGCCGATGTGACGGCCGCAAGCAATGCTTCGTCAGCGCCAATGATATAAGCGCCAAAGCTCTCTCCCATATCGCAGTTCAAATCCACCTCAAGCATGATAACCCTCCTTCAGCTTCAGCCGGATCATCATTTCCAGCCGTTTCAGCTTTCGTTCTCCGCGCAGGTACAGGGATTCCGCCTCCTCCGGCGTGACCTCCCGAAACGAGACATTTCCTCCCGGCACGGTCTGGGCCAACACCGGAAGGTCCGCGCTGATGACCTGCGCGATCTTCGGATAGCCGCCGAGCGACTGCCGGTCGGCCATCAGCACAATCGGCTGGCCGTCTGCCGGAATCTGAACCGTCCCGACCGCCACGGCCTCGGACAAATATTCGCGCGGCGATTCCAGCTCAAGGGACGGCCCGGACAAGCGGTAGCCCATCCGGTCCGATTGGGGTGTTACAAGGAAGGCGGATTCCAAAAAAGCCCGGCGGCTGGCTTGGGTAAAGTCATCCCACTGACGGCCGCGGATCACCCGGATCACCGGCTTCCGGCTGTAAGCCGGAAGCAGCGACCAGGGAATGGTCCAGTGGACCGCATAGAAGGGGCCGTCTTCCCCAGCCGCCCCTGAAATCGTCGGCGCCTTGCATAGCCTGCTCTCCAGCGAAGCCGGAACTGGATAAGGGTCCCGCAGCGAAGCAGGGCCTACAGCCAGCTCATCCCCCGCTTTCAGTGGCCTCCCTCCAAATCCGCCGATTCCTGCACGCAGGTACGTACTGCGGCTGCCCATGACCTCGGGGACATCCAATCCACCGGAGACCGCCACATGCGCCCGACAGCCGGAGACCGGCCGTTTGAGCACAAGCCTGCTGCCTTTTCGAACGAATACGGGACGCCACATTGGCACCGGGCTGCCGTCGATAACGGGAGCCATATCGCCCCCCGTTATCGCAATCCAGTGATTCTGCCGGAACTCGGCGGCAAAGCCCGAGAGCGTAATCTCCAGCGCCGCCGCGCCGCCATTGTTCCCTACAAGCCAATTCGCCGCGCGATGGGCAAACCGGTCCATGGCTCCGGAGACGATTACGCCGTATTTTCCATAGCCCGTTCTCCCAAGATCCTGGATCGTCGTTAGCGGACCCGGTTTATGTATATAGATGCTCATGGCTGCATTCCCCGCAATCTCCGGTATTCTTCCTCCCCGATCGGACGAAACCGGATATAGTCTCCTCCCTTAAGCAGGGTCGGCGGCGACTTCTCCGGCCGAAAGAGCGCGAGCGGCGTTCTGCCGATAATCTGCCAGCCTCCGGGCGTCTCGATGGGATAAATGCCGGTTTGGGCGCCCGCAATGCCGACTGAACCGGCGGGAATGCTGAGCCTTGGCGTCTGTTTGCGCGGGGCCGCAATGCGATCCGGCATGCCTCCGAGATAAGGGAACCCCGGCGCAAAGCCGATGGCATACACCAGATACCGTTCACCGGAATGAATCGAAACGACTTCCTCCCCGCTTAACCCGTTCAGCTCCGCCACAAGCCCAAGGTCGGGACCGAATTCGCCGCCGTAGCAGACCGGAATGTCGATGACCTGCCCGCTTTGGACCTCCTTGTCCTCATCGGCTGTCTTCTCCATCTCCCGCAGGAGGGAACAAACATGCTCAAACGCCGTCATTTTTCGCTCCGGAAGGCGAAGCCCCATTAGATCATAATAGACGCACAACGTGGTGAAAGCCGGAACACATTCGATAAAGCCGGGGAACGGACGGCCTTCAATCCGGCGCACAGCGACTCTTATTTCTTGATGAAGCTTCTCGTCAACGCCGGAGCCGAACTCGATCAGCACCGCCGAATCCCCCAGAGGGTAAAAAGACCAGGCCATCGCCGGTCCCCCCTTTCTATTGATTAAGCGGCCGCTTGGACGGAACGCCGGCTGACTAAATAACCAGCGAACCACCCGGACCGGCTGCATTTTCTTTTTATAAGGATAAGCGATCGGCATGCCGGGGTAAACCTTTTATTCTGCCCTGGTTTCAGCGCTTCTTCCTGAACGCCAACCAGCCGAGAAGCAGCAGCAGAACGACAGCCAGCATCCCGATGCAGGCAAACACGCGCGTCATGCGTTCCCCAAAATGCATCAAAGGCATGCTGCGGAACGAGAACGCCGATACGCTCATGCACATTATGCCCATACCGATCAGAAGAACCACAATCAGCCATTCGATTTTCTTCATTAACGTTCCTCCTGCCGCAGCGCAAAATGAAGCTCGAAACAGGTTCCTTCCCCCACCTTGCTGGTGACTGTGATATTTCCGCCGAGCAGTCCCGCCAGCTTGTGAACGATGGACAGCCCAAGGCCTGTGCCGCCATGGCTGCGGGATCTGGACTTCTCCACCCGGTAAAACCGCTCGAATATATAAGGGAGCTCATCCTCAGGTATTCCGATTCCCGTATCCTGTACGGCCAGCTTCACCTCACCCGGCTCAAACGACAACCGGAGGCGGACCCATCCCCGCTCGGTGTACCGGATTGCATTTTCCAGCAGATTCAGCACAATTTGCTCCATCCGGGCACCGTCCGTATACATAGGTACCGGCTTACCTTCCACCGTATATTGTAGCTCCAGGTTTTTGTCCCCGGCTTTCAGCTTCGTCTTCTCGACCGCCTGCCCCGCAAGCTCCGCCAAATCGACCCATTCCGGCGCTAGGCTGATCTTGCCTTCCTCCATTTTGGCCAGCTCGAACAGATCATCCACAAGATGCTGAATGCGACGCGCTTCCATGTAGATGATGTCAAGATACCGGTCCTTTTCCTCTTCCGTCTCGTACAGGCGTTCTTTGACCACGTTCGCATACCCCTCAAGGTAGGTAATCGGCGTCCGAAGCTCATGCGAGATATTGGCAAAAAACTCCTGCCGCGAATCCCGGTAACGCTGCAGATCGACCGCCAAATCGTTAATCGCTCCGGCGAGCGCGCCGATCTCATCCCTGTTCCCGATGTCCACTCTCGTCTCCAGCTCTCCGGCGGCAATCTTCCGGGTAGCCTTCTGCATCTGCAGAAGCGGCCTGGACAGAAACTGGGCGATAATCCATGTGCTCCCCAAAGCAAGCAGGAACGCGCCGATGCCGGAGAGTATCAGCAGCTTCCGTACTCCCGCCAGCGACTCGTCCATCCTTTCGGTTGAAGCCACGATATACAGGGCGGAGACGACCTGCCCATCCTTCACGATCGGTTCGACCGAAACGAAATGGCGCGCGCCACCCGGATCTTTATAGAGATAGCTTACCTTTTCCCCAGAAAAAATCGCATTCAGGTCCGAACTCCGGACAAAAGACATGCACCCGTGGTCCTCGACACCCGAGTGCATCATCACGTTACCTTCCCGGCTCACATTATAAATGCCGACACCCGAAAATTCGGCGAACGTCCCCATCATGCCCATCGTATCATTCTCCGAAGACTCGGCCATAACGGTAAAATGAGAAGCCAAGTCCTCCGTTTCTGTCCGCATATTGGCATAATAAAAGCTGGTGAACATCCGGTCGACAGCCACGCCCAGAAACAGCAGCACGACGAGAAAGAGGCCAGAAATGATCAAGCCGAGCTTCAGTCCGATTCGATTATTCTTCATTGGATTTCACCGGGCACCTGAAATTTATAGCCCACTCCCCAGACGGTCTGAACCGGATTGTAGCCGAGGCCGGCTTTTTGCAGCTTTTCGCGGATATTCTTGATATGGGTGTCCACAACCCGGGTTTCCCCCTCAAAATCAAGTCCCCACAGCCGCTCCACCAGCTCATCCCGGCTGAAGGCGCGCTGCAGGTTGCCGGACAGAACGGCCAGCAGATCGAATTCCTTCGGCGTCAGCTCGACCCCGCTGTCCATGACGGACACCTCGCGGGCATCCGGACGGATGACCAGCCCGGGGAACTCCAGCACCCGCTCCTTCGGAGCCGCATACTGCGCCAGGTTCGCCCTGCGGATCAGCGAATGCATCCGGGCCACCAATTCCTCAGGCTCGAACGGCTTCGTCAGATAATCGTCTGCCCCGGTCTCCAGCCCCCGGATCTTGTCCTTCGTTTCGGAACGGGCGGTCAGCATGAGAATCGGCACGCTGCTCTTGTCCCTGACAGCCTCACATACCTGCCAGCCATCCATGTCGGGCATCATCACGTCCAGCAGCATGATATCGAACGGCTCGCTGCCAATAAGCGAAAGCGCCTCCCGTCCCGTCGAGGCTTCGCTTACCCAAAAGCCTTCCTTCATCAAATAAATTCGCAGCAGATTTCGCATATTCCATTCATCGTCCACAACAAGCGCACGGAGCCGCGCCATGATCGTCACCTTCTTTTTCCCGGTTGCCTATGCCGCAATTATTATGCTATTCCGCCTTTTGGTACGCTTTTAAAGTATCAAGCTCCCGCTTCAATTGCTCATTCTGCGCTTTCAGTTCGTCCAGCTCCAGCCGAATGCCGGAATCCGCTGAGGAAACGCCGTGTGAATGAGAACTCTTTTTGCCATGTCCGTGTCCGTGCGCTCCCTTCATCCCGAGCATCATAACCACCATCATCAGCGGACAGATCAGCGTCAGCAGCGAAGACCAATTCATCCATCATCTCTCCCGTCATTATTATAATATGAAATAGAGTAAATTCATTATAAAACGAGGTTATGTGGAAAATGTGTTGACCGCGCTGACCCATAGACCGCAGCAAAAAGCCATCCCCGGTAGGGATGACTTTACTTAATCATGATTATTTTACCATTCGGTATGGAAAATGCCTTCTTTGTCTGTTCGCTCATACGTATGCGCGCCGAAGTAATCCCGCTGGGCCTGAAGCAGATTTGCCGGCAGCCGCTCCGTCCGGTAGCTGTCAAAATAGGAGATAGCGCTAGCGAAAGCCGGAACCGAAATTCCCTGCCCGACGGCTGCCATTACCGTATCCCGCCAATCCTGCTGGTACTGGCCGATAATGTGCTGAAAATAATCATCCAATAGCAGATTGGTTAAATCAGGATTATGGTCGTAAGCCTGCTTGATTTTATTCAGAAACTGCGCCCGGATAATGCAGCCGCCCCGGAATATCATGGCAATACTGCCAAGGTCCAGATTCCAGTTATATTCCTTCGACGCTTTCGCAAGCAGGCTGAAGCCCTGGGCATAAGCGCAGATTTTGCTGACGTATAGAGCTCTGCGGATCGACTCGATGAAACCGGCGGGAATTTCGGCTTCTCTCGGAGCTGGATCGCTGAAAGCTTTGCTCGCTGTGACGCGCTCTTCTTTCAAAGCGGATAGATAACGCTCGAACACCGCGGCCGTAATGGTCGGGACAGGGGTCCCTATATCCAGCGCATTCTGGCTGGTCCATTTGCCCGTGCCCTTCTGCCCGGCGGAATCGAGAATTACATCCACCAGATATTGCCCCGTGTCCGGGTCGGTCTTCCCGAAGATATCTGCCGTAATCTCAATCAGGTAGCTATTCAGCTCTCCTTCATTCCACTCGGTGAACGCCTGCCGGATGTCGGCCGGAGACAGACCCAGCAGCCGCTGCATCAGCACATAAGCTTCTCCGATTAACTGCATGTCGGCATATTCGATCCCATTGTGAACCATTTTGACAAAATGTCCGGCCCCGTCGCCGCCTGTGTACGTGCAGCAGGGTTCGCCCTCGACCTTCGCCGAGATGTCGTTCAGTATAGGCGCAATGAGCTGGTAAGCTTCATAATTGCCGCCGGGCATAATGGACGGTCCCTTAAGCGCGCCTTCTTCCCCGCCGGATATCCCTGTGCCGACAAAATAAATGCCCCGATCTTCCAGCTCGCGGCTTCTGCGGATCGTGTCCTTGTAAAAGGAGTTGCCGCCGTCAACCAGCACATCCCCGGGTTCCAGATAAGGCAGCAGTTGAGCAATAGCCTCGTCCACGGGCTGCCCGGCTTTTACCATCAGCAGAATCTTCCGGGGCCGCTCCAGCGTCTCCGCCAAATCCTGTAGGGTGTATGCGCCCCTGATGTCCTTCTCCCCGGCCTCTGCCAGCAAAAGGTCTGTCTTCTCCTTCGACCGGTTGTATACGGCTACGGAATAACCGTGCCCGGCTATATTCAAGGCAAGATTCTTGCCCATGACGGCCAATCCGACAACTCCTACTTGCTGCTTGCTCATTCGATCTCCAGCCCCCTGTTTATTAGTATCGAATTCGACATAACGGAAGTCTTCCCGGAGCGCTGCCCCGGAAAGACTTCGTCAATGCAAGGCGAGTGCCTGCTTAGGCCTTCACGCCAACTTCTGGATTGACGCAGGTGACCGGCGCCCCGCCGTCAAGCACTGCAAAGATGTTCCGGGCGCACAGCTCGCCCATGGCTACCCTGGCTTCGGTTGTGGAGCTGCCCACATGGGGGGCCAGTACCACATTCGGAAGCTCAGCCAGTCCCGGCGCAAGCTCCGGCTCGGACTCGAACACGTCGAGGCCCGCTCCGGCAATGACGCCGCCTTGAAGCGCGGCCACCAGCGCCTGCTCGTCGATGATGGGACCCCGCGAATCGTTGATCAGGATCGCGCTCGTCTTCATGAGTTCAAGCTCTTCTGCCCCGATCAGATGGTGGGTGGAAGGCAGCAGCGGCACATGAACGGATACGAAATCCGATTCGCTCAGCAGCGTATTCTTATCCGTGAATATCCCACCCGTCTCGGCCTCAAAATCGGGATTCGGCCGCTGATCATTGTACAGTATCCGCATATTGAAGCCTTGGGCGCGCTTCGCCACAGCCTTGCCGATCCGCCCTCCGCCGAGTATCCCGATCGTCTTGCCGCTGACCTGGGCTCCGATCAGATTCATGGGGCCCCAGTTCTTCTTGCCGGCCCGTACATACGAATCGCATTCGACTACCCGGCGCGCGGCGGACAGCAGCAGGGCAAAGGCAAAATCCGCCGTTGCATCCGTCAGAACATCCGGCGTGTTGCTGACATAAATGCCGTGTTTTGATGCGGCTTCGACATCAATGTTGTTGTAGCCGACGCCGTAGTTGGCGAAAATTTTGCAGCTCGAAGCAAGCGCACGGGCCACTTCCTCATTGACTCCTGCCGACACGGTCAGAACGGCGTCGAAGCCCCGGGCATTTTCAATCAGCTCTTCCGGGCTCAGGCTCCGCTCCTCAGGGTTCATCACCACTTCACATTGTTCGCGAAGCAGTGCGAGAATATCGTCCCCCAGCGGATATGTAACATAGACACGTGCTTTGGACATGAATGATCCACTCCTATTGGTTTATTAAATTTTTTAACAATTATATAAGCTGAACTTGAATTGTTTACATCAGATATCAGTCGTAACTACGAGGAATGTTTGGACTTCCGGCCGCTGTTGTCCCCAGATTTCTTAATTAAAACCACTATTCGCGGATGAAATCCGGTGACAGCCTATGCTTTCGAAGCGAGCTTTCCTCCGGAAAGCTTTCGGGCGATCGCTATCGCTCCTACAGTTCCAAAATTCCCCTTCGTTACTCCTTACCCTGATGCCATTTTGCAAGTTCATCCTATATATTGCAAAATATCAAATTGATCAAAGACTGTCCGCAAGCTATCTTGCCATCCAACCTCCATCCACACAGATGATCTGTCCGTGAATATAACGCGCGGCCTCGGAAGCAAGAAAGACGGCGGTCCCGCCCATATCCTCCGGCGAACCCCAGCGTTTGGACGGAATCCGGTCCATGATCTGCCCGCTGCGGACCGAATCGTTAATCAAGGCCGTATTCATATCCGTCGCCATATACCCGGGCGCAATGGCATTGACATTCACTCCCCGCGAGGACCATTCATTGGCCAGTGCCTTGGTCAGCTGGGCGATCCCTCCCTTCGCCGCCGCATAGGCTGGCACGGTCAAGCCGCCGGAGAAAGACAGCAGCGAGGCGATATTGATGATTTTGCCGGAGCCTCTTTCCAGCATCCGTTTGCCGAACGCCTGGCAGAGCATGAACACCGAGCGAAGCTGAACCTGCATCACCAGATCCCAGTCTTCGATTGGAAATTGCTCCGCCGGATGGCGGCGCTGTATCCCCGCATTGTTGACCAGAATGTCCACCGGACCGAACTGCTCCTCAATCGCCGCTGCGAGCTCTTCTCCCGTCTTCAGCTCCGCCAGATCGCAGGCGACCGCATGACAGCGGCGGCCCAGCGCTTCCGTCAAAGCCGCAGTTTCCGGGCTCTCCCCGCTCCGCTGTACGGACACGATATTCGCTCCGGCCTTGGCCAACGCAACCGCCATGCCTTGTCCAAGCCCCCTGTTGCCTCCGGTAACGACTGCCAGTTTGCCTTCCAGTGAAAAATCAGATAAATCCATCGTATGATTCCTCCATCTCCTGTATTTTGCGGCGGCATGAGCTTGCTGCCACTTCAGCCGCCGCTATCTCTATTGTGAATCAGGCCGCTTTATCGCTCACTATGCTTTGAACTGTCTTCGGCAGCGTGGCGGTAATAAGCGCCGATACGGCCAGCAGACCTACAAGGCTGTACACCCCTACATTATAATTGAATGCTTGAATGAGAAAACCGACGATATAGGGTCCAAAGAATCCGCCCAGGTTCCCGAGCGCATTGATGGCTCCCCGGGCTCCGCCAGCGACTTCCTTGCTGAACAAACGCGGAGGGATTGCCCAGAACACTACCCCGGCAGCTTTTACGAAGAATCCGGCGCCAATAAGAAAGACGTATGAGAACCAGATATTCCCTTTAATCGTTACAGACAGAAGCAAGCACAGCGCGAATCCCAGCAGCGGAATAATGACAAATTCCCTTCTCCGTCCGGTCCGGTCGGACAGGCCCGAGAACAGCAGCATACCTGCAATACACGCGACCCACGGCAAGCTGGACAACAGGCCCACCATCCCCATTCCGCTATGGGTCAATTTCTTGAGCAGCGTCGGCAGCCACATGGAGAATCCATAATCGCCCGATTGGTAGCAGAAGTTCAGAGCTATGAGCTTCCACATGGATTTATTGGGCAGCAAATCCTTGATCGATGCCTGCTTCACCTGATTTTCCTGCTCGATCGCCAGCTGCTCTTCTTCCAGCTTGCCGATAATGTAATCTTTCTCTTCCTTGCTGATCCATTTGGCCTTCTGCGGGCGGTCACTGACCATAAGCAGCCAGGGAATAAGCACGATCAGCGACACAATCCCTTCAATAATGAACATTTCGCGCCAGCCGGACATAGAAATGATGAATCCCGAGATAGGGCCGGTGATGATCGCCGCGATCGGCGCAAACATCAGCACAATGGCGTTGGCCCGGCCTCTTTCCTCATTAGGGAACCAGTTGCTGCACATCGTCAGGACAACCGGCAGCATTCCGCCCTCTGCCACACCGAGACAGAACCGAAGCACAAGCAGCTGAGTCGTGCTCGTTGCCAAGCCGCTCAATATGGAAACAACCGCCCAAAAGGGAATCACCCAGGCTATGAACTTTTTGCCGCTCCTCTTGGCAGCGATTTGTCCGCCGGGGATTTGCAGAAACAAATAGCCGAAGAAGAATATTCCTGCCGCAAATCCGGCCATGCCGGCCGTCATTCCAAGTTCCTTATCCATGCCGCCAGATATGGCAAAGCTCACGTTCACACGGTCCATAAATGAAATAATGCACACAATCAATAGTGGAGGCAAAATCCGTTTCCAACGGCTGTTCGGTATGGTCTGAGTTTCGCTTTTCATCTCACTGACACCCCTTGTTATAGGAAGTTTTCAAGCGAATTAACGATTACAAAATGGCTTCGTTGATCTTAATGACTACTCTGCGGATTGCCGCCCTGCCGCCGTGCTCCCAAATCGGCCGGTGAACATCCTCGGGGAAAAAGATCGCATAATCCCCCGGCTCCAGCACCAGCTCCACTTCCCTGTTAACCTCGGCGTAAAAAATCGCATCCTTGGTCTCCAGCAGCGTCTCCGTCACCGTGTTCTTGCCTAAATCCACCGCAAACCCGATTCGTTCTTTCCCCTCTACCGAATAGTGCAGCTCAACATATTTGCGGTGCACTTCCGGTCTGGCCTCTTCTTTATCCCGGGTGGTGACATCGAAGACCTGAACAAAGAAATCATCGCCTTCAATCGGATAAATACCTGTCTCCATAAGCGCAAATTCATGCTGATGCTCCTGCAAATACCGGATGGCCCGGACTACAGGCTCCGTATACTTTTTCTCGATGGCTTCTCCGGTTTCAATGTTGGAAAAGATCATGTCCTCTAACGCCTCCCCAGATTAGTTACAAGGCTTCTGTGCTTACCTTGACGATCACTTTGCGCAGATGTGCCTGACTTTTGTTCTGACAGCCCGGACGATGGACATCCTCGGGAAAGAAGACAGCGAACTGCCCCGGCTGCATCAGAAGCTCCATTTCATTCTCGGCCTGCTTGTAAAAAATAATGTCCTTCTCCGCCGCCAAATCCTCATCTACAGCATTGTTTCCCGTGTCCGCCGCAAACCCGATCCGTTCGTTGCCTTCCACGGAAAATTGCACATCGATATACTTGCGGTGAACCTCCGGCCGGGTGTCCTCCTTCTTCTTGGTCTCCAGATTGACGACCTGAGCATAGATCTGCTGCCCTTCAATGGGATACACACCGGCGTCCATGGACAGAAATTGCTCCCGGTTATCCTTCAAATACTGAAGAGCTCTTGCAATGGCCGGCGGATACTGCCGCTTTGTTTGTTCCAAGGTTTCAATACTACCGAAATACATGACTGATCCTCCCCGTCTTCTTCCCCGGCTTAATGTATAGTCAATGCACCGGTTCTGGAATCGATTAATGTTTACGCTTTCAAGTCTTTGCTTTTGGATTAAGTGCTGCACAGCACACGCTTAATCCAATAACGGTTACCTGTAAAAAGGATGATCTTCAGATGAAGCCCGGCGATCCTCTTCTCTCTCCTTGGCTCCCAGAAAAAAGACATATTTCATTCTGGCGCCCGGCGACGCCACCGTGGGATGATAGCCGTTCGGAATGATGACCGCATCCCCCGAACGGACAATCTCCGCCTGCTCGGTTCCATCCATCAGCATTCCCACATGAATGCCAAAGCCGTTAGCGGGAATATCGAAATAGAAGTAGATTTCCTCCAGCGTATCGGAATGGTGATGGGGCGGCCAACTGGTCCAGGCGCCGTCCTGTCCTAAGGTAATGCCTGTAACGATACGGCTCGCCCGGTCGGAACGGGTCAGCAGGTTCGTGATCTCGCGGGTATAGTTGTATCGCCCGTGGATTTCCTTCTCCCGGTATGCGGCGCCGTAATCCGCATAAATAAATTCCGCGTCGCTCCACGCTTCCGCCGTTGCCATAACGAGCCTGGATGGTTCTGACCCGCCTTCAATCCTGACCGTCTGGCCTCGCGGGACATAAAGCCCGTCTCCCGGCAGCAATATGTACTCGCTATTTGCGGACTGAGCCCGCTGCTTGCCTTCGATGCAGACCAGGCTTGCTTCGCTGCCTTCCAGTTCAATGATTTGCGCCTCGCCCGGGGGCAGGTTCAGCACGAACAGCTCCAGAACCTCAAGTCGGCTGTTCCCGGGTCCTACAACCCGGTGCAGTCCCGGCGTGCTTGGCGCGGTAAATTTCAGCTCCATCTTCTCCTCCTTACAAAGGCTTTGGACTGTCTGACTACTGCCTACAACCGAATTTTAAAATGAAAGCGCATAATTGTCAACAAGTATTTCTGTCGACAACCTGATTCAAAGAAAAATCCCCCTCACCAATCGGCTCAGGAGAAGCGGATAACCTGCCTTAGAAATCTATTTTCATCAAAATTCTTTTTTATCGATCCAGCTGTTGTAGTGAAAGTGATTGCGAAGCGCGGCCAGAATCTCCTCGTTGTTTCCATCCTTCAAGGCGGCCACAATCTGGCGGTGCTTGCCCACCACCTGACGCTTGTATTCGAACTCTCCCTTGTCAAACTGGCGGCGTGTTCCCACAACCAGAATGGCCCGGCACAGCTTGTCTATGTTCGCCCAGAACAGCTTGATGAATTTGTGGTCGATGACCTCGAACGGCTTCGTGTGGAACGCGATATCCTGGGCCGCGAACTCGTCGGCATCCTTGTGGCCCAGCGCCAGCTCCATTCTGTCGACGGAAGTCTCCATAAAACGGATCACGGAATCCCGAGCCTCGGGCAGAATGTGGCTGAGCGCAAAAGATTCCAGCATGTAGCGGACATTGTAGAATTCGTTGACCTCTTTTTCCGTCAGAACCCTAATAACAGCTCCCTGCTTCGTAATATCCATCAGACCTTCGTATTCCAGATTGCGGAACGCTTCCCGCACCGGAGCGCGGCTTAATCCATATTCGCTTGCTATCGCGGTTTCCGTCAGCTTCAGCCCGTTCTCCAATTGGCCGCTGACAATCTTCATCCGCAAAATATCGGTCAGCTGCTCTCCCAACCCTATGTTAAGCTTCGGATCGATCATCAGATTAACTCCTTAAAATACATGTCGACATACAGATCCAGTTTATCACAACGGGCAAGGTAAGCGCTACATAATCTGAATTTTTGTTTTAATTGAGGATTGTCGCGGACTGAGAGAAACGCTTGGAGTTCCGGTCGCTGTTGTTTTCGGATTTTCTGGATTAGGACCGCTCTTTGCGGTATAAATCCGAAAACAAAGGCGAACGCTGACGCTCCTTCATTTCCAAGCTTCCTCTTCGCCGCTCCGCCTCTCATTCATTCCGAAGTTCATTTTAGCTGGATTCTTATCTCTTTGCCTTTTTTCCCGGTTATGTATACCCCTGCAAACACAAGCAGTCCGCCGAGTACCTGCGCAAGCGTCACCGGATTGCCGAGCAGCATGCTGAGAATGGCCGTGAACACCGTGATCAGATTCAGATATATCCCAGCCCGGCTGGCCCCGATCTCGCGGATTGACGCGTTCCAGAAAATAAACGATCCGACGGATGGAAAAATGCCGATATACAGAATGCCCAAGGTTGCCCGGTGGCTTAGCGGCAGATTCATGCCCGATGCGAGAAAAAACGGAAGGATCAGAATGAGCCCTAGCAGCGCAGATACCGCCGTCGCCGAGATGGGAGGCACCCCTACTATTTTCCGACCAAAGATCGAATACAGCGTCCAGACTAGAATCGCGGCCAGCATCAGCAAATCGCCAATATTATACTTGGTCTGAAAAATCAGCTGCAGCTGCCCCTTGGTCAGCACTAGCAGCACGCCCAGCAGCGACACCAGCAGTCCCGCGCCCTTGGCAAGCGAAATTCGTTCCCGGAGAAAAAAGGAAGAGAACAGCACGATCAGTGCCGGATTCATCGCATTGACCAGCGCGGCGTTCATCGAGGTCGTGAATCTCAGCGCTTCATACAGCAGGAAGTTATAGCCGACCACGCCCAGTAAGGCCATCACCAGCAGAATCCTCCACCTGGCCCAGACGCTCCTCCAATCCGGACGTTCCACGAGATGCGCGATCGGAAACAGCAGAAACACAGCGATCAGCCACCGCGAGAACGTCATCTGCACCGGCGTCATCTCCGCCACCACATATTTGCCGAACACATAATTCCCCGCCCAGAACAAATTAGCCAAAATTAGAAATAGATAAGTACGGTACTTGCCCATGTTCCTTGCTCGCCTCTTTCATTTTTCTGAAAATGCAAATACATTCTTTTCATTATAATACACATGAGCAAGTGGGGCAGCGACGGAGGACATTTATTTCTTACTTAAATAGGGCCTTGATACTTTTTTCTAACTGATCTGCTTGGTTTATAAAATATTCCATATTACCACTAACTTGTATATTCATTCCCAAACCTGCATCACGCAGATTTTTTCGCAACTCTTCAAAATTCTCTTTATCCTCTTCTGTTAAATCAGTGAAACGATAAATTTCATCCTTTGGATATTGATTTAGCTTATTATACAAATGGTTAAGAATTTCCTTATCACTCCTTGAAAGAGTTCCTAAATCTTCACCAGTAGTAATACTAAGCCAAATTCCGTTTAATACATCTCCCAATTCAGTCGTTACCAAGTTGGGGGCTGACCAATTATCCTCACTTTGATTCGCAATTACACCTTCCAATTCAACCAAGTTTTGCTGTACCTCTGTATGAAGAACCTGCTCATTTACAAAATTCATCTTTATATATCCCCAAGCTATAACTGCGATAAGCATTATATTCAAACCTATTGAAATTGGAAATAGCAACTTTCTTTTTTTACTCAAATTTCTCCCCTCCTACCATGAATATTTTATCGTAAAAGCCCACAATCCTTATTAAAGTATTCTGCCCGTTATGTGAACAAAGACAGCCGGTCATACTGACCGGCTGCCAAGCTTCCCTAAAAAGATACACACTCCTGTAAACTCAACAAAAACCGTTGATCTAATTAGTGGTCTTTAAATGTCTGATCTCTCTTTTCCCGTTAGCGCAACATTCCTTTGCCATTTTTATAAATAGCAACTGCAAACAATATAACACCAATAACCATGAACAAAATGCTTATTATATAGGGTACTCTCAGCATCGTTGCATCCAAAGCCAATGAGAATTTTCCTGGAGGATCGCTCCATCCCGTCATATGCGGAACATAGTTTGCAATTGCCAAATATACCATGCCAAATAGTAAGGTTCCGGACAATAAAAAAGTTGATCCAGCTATTAAAAATGATCTTCTCACGACTCCCCACCTCTGTCCGTTTATTTCAGTTTGGGCGATAAAATCTATCATCCATCCTACCACACCCCACGCAAAGTATCGCCCTAGATCAGGCTTTGCATGAGGACTTCCTAGTTAATGAGCAATTCAGCGTTACCGATATAACTCCGCTTTTTACATATTCTTAACGAGTTCGTTTATATTTCTTATAACAGTATGTTTCTTACATGTGATTTTATAATAGATGTAGAGCTTCCAGTCTCTGCATAACAGAAATGCTCGGATTCCAAGTTTCTTAGCTCCGTCACAGTTCCTTATGTTATCGTCAATAAATAAGACTTCACTCGGGGATAGTTGAAGTTCTTCAAGGGCTGTCATATACATTAACTCATGTGGCTTGGTTACACCCAATACAGAAGAAATAATGAAGGATGAAAAATAATCCCTTAACCCGGATTCTCTATAAACATGATCCAATGATGGCCAGGCATCAGATACAACCGCCAGTTTATATTTTTCACTTAATTTAGGGATGAGTTCGATGGCATCGTTGTAGAATGTATATTTTTTATTATTATGTACGAGATCTTCCGCGATAGATTTTATATGTTTGTCATCCATACCCAATTGGGGTAATTCAGCTGAAAAGATGCGATAGAATTCAACGAAATGTATATACTCCTCATCCTTATCTTTTATTAAGCTCTGCTCCGATATGTATTTACCTGCTTTATGAAAAGCATTATTGATCGAATGTTTGTCTATAGATTTGAAACTCCGTTCATCAATGACATAGAAGAAATTCGGAGTAATAAACCAATGTCCACTAGCGGGCCTATTCAGCACTCTGCCTGAGTCAAACAAAAGAGCTTTGATTTCTGTTCCGTGGGATCTGCCTCTCATACTCCTCACTCCTATAAAGGTGGCGTTGAGAAATCATCAATAATTTCTACCACTTCGATTTGTCCGTTAATTAAAAGTCAAAAGAGTTCCCAATCACTCGGAGTTTAACAATTTGTAATACTTTCCGATTGTAAGAGTCAAATAATTCTTTCCACTTTAAAGCGTCTTCGTAGCTCTTGGCAGCGTATAAGCAAGATAATCTTGAAGGATATTCAGGATATTCTTGCAGTCTAACCATTTCTACGACCACTTCTCTAATCGCTCTGGTTGTTTGGTCCATATACTTGATAGCTACATCCGCATTTTCTTTATTCAAGTTTAAGCCTTCATTTGTATAATGGCCTTGCAAAATCTTAATAAAGTCTTCGCCTTTGGAATTCAATTGTTCCCTCTCAAAACTTTCAAAATAGGGCCCTTCATTTTTAAATCTATATAATCATAAACCTTATTAATTTCTTCTTCATAATCTTGATCAATCTCAAAATACATCATGCCATGTTCCAAGCATTTGGTTCTGCATTCCACGTGCTCATTGATAAATTCATCGATCGTTCTCTCTTCTGGATAGGCACGATTTTCAATGGCATTTCTAAATTTAGTAATATTAATAAAGTTTTCATTTATATATTTTGTAGAAAAACCAAGAAAAACTGTAATGATGTTACCATTATAAGCGTTTTCGATTTCCTTAACATACTGAGGTAATAAATAACAACCTTCGATGATTAGATTCTGTTCATTCTCAATACTAGTCAAAATAATACCCTTAATAATCGGCCACAATTTTTCACTAATTACTTCGGTGCTGTCAAGCGGTGTGAACCCGCAATTCCTGTCTCCTCTAAACAAGCCCATTTTTAAGTGATCAATAGAAAGGTAAGGAATGTGATACTTCTCTAATAACCTTTGAGACATTAATGTTTTACCGGTACAGCTATTACCACTTAGTAAGATAATCATGAATGGATGACTCCTTTTTTCGTTCCCTCAGTAATTTCTCATCGACTTAACAATAAATTCACGCACAAAATCCAAAGGCTTGATGGTATTATCCAGCGTGCTGGTAAATCCATATTATGTTTATCGGGTGTAGACATGGGCCACGTATTGGACATCTATTGTAATCCCTTCCGAACCTTGGATAAATAATATCGATGTTGAGTATTTAGCAGTTCCTTAATTTCCGGAATTTCTTTGTGTGTTATTGGCTGTATACTTATTAATTCTCCGCCACATCTAAAATATTTACGGCCATCCGAATATATGTACTCATATCCCTCCAAGCCATCTTTACACTTCCCACAATTGTAGCATCCAGTATATTTATAATCATATTCTTCAATGACGGCTCTTATACTTTCATGAAAAATGTAGGAGTAATCTTTTGAGGCATAAAATTTCATTTTTAGTATTGGGTTTCCTTTTTCAATTGAAAACTTCATAATATGTTTTTTAGTCTTATGATTATTGAACACGTAATTTATCGCCTGGGTTTTTGCCTTTTTAGGTTTATAACCAAGGTTGATTGCATAATCAGCAATCTCAGAATATATATTTTGATCTTCGGCTGACAGACACTGATAAAATTCTTCGAGATCCATTCTGCTCGCCCCCTCGTTAGTTCTATGAATTAACTTCGCTATTCATTTGCTGGGAGACAGTACGTAACGTATCTGCATTCACGACGTCACTATGGCTTAAGTCCGCTCTATGTTATACATCGATTTTGAATCCAAGATTTATTTCGCTAGCCGGCAACCCGCGTATTCCCCAATTCTCCATAGTTGGTTCAAGTAATATAATCATAATATCTTGTTTCATTATTCCTAAGGGTTCAAGCTTCTCCGTTATAGTTCTGTATAAACTCCTTTTAGCTTCCACTGACCGTCCTGAAAATAGGGTTATCTCAATGATTGTAAATAATTCAGTTTTATTTGGTGGTACTTCAAAATTTGATTTTTTATGTTCATGTAAGATTTGTATACGATCATCATCGGGTATCTTAATTGACTCAACTAATGCGTCATGAACAGCTGCCAACAAATTCATCTTATGTTCTTCAGATCTTCCTACTCTAATATCAATTTTAACTCTTGGCATACTTAATCTCTCCGATCTTAAAAAATGAAACATCTATGGAGCCATCAGGCTCCGCATTGTATATGTATTGTTATCGGATGTCAGCGAGTCCCTCGAATCACTAATGCGATAAGATAAATATCTATCCCATTCTCCGGCACCTATTCCGATATTGCAGACATTCATATTCTCTTTAATCTGAAAGTTATCCTCAAAAAATTTCCGGATTGAATATTCTAAATATAAGCTCGTTTTAGATAAATTCCATGGGCCGGCTTCAGCATCATAACATTGGCCGTATACGAACCTCCCCGAATGCATTGTTATACGCAGAACCGTGCTTCATCGAGTCTTCATTCATTGATTGTTCTTTAAAGGAACAGTACAATTATTTATATATCTTCTCTTGGAGGTGTACGTATGGATTGGTCAACTGTTCGACACAATTACCCTGATAAGTGGGTCTAAATTGAGGCGCTAGCAACAAATTCTATTAATCATAAAAGAATTATTAATAATATGTCTGTAATTTCGGATTATTCAAATCCTAAAGAGGCATGGAGGAGTTATAAAAACTTCATTTATCTGAGCCAGCAAGAGAACTATATGTGTTTTATACAGCTAATGAGTTCATTGATGTTATCGAACAACCATTCACTGGAATAAGAGGTCTTCAATGAAAATAACAATAACTAATGGTCTCCCTACCCTTTCCTTCCCCTTCCTAAAAATCACCTTGGGCGGAATATACCCCAAAGATCCCCTTACTAAATTGACTCTCTATCAACTCATTGAAGTTGTTAATGGTATAATCTGCCATAGATAAATCTTGTTTGCCTAGCGGATTTTGATAACCTATTCTTTATCTCTTAATACCACTGTAACTAATTTTGTATCTGCTAAGCCTTTCACTGTTAACGGTCGCAATTCCTCATTATGAACAGTGTGGTCAGATTGAGCATGCCTAACAAAGTAAACATTCGTTGTATTTTTCATTATTTTTCCTCACTTCGAGCAACAGGACGTTGCGGATGATTTACTCATAACGAATTTAATGCCGATCTTTCACCTAACATTCCAGTATTCACGACGTCCAATCAGCTTAAGGCTCGTAGTGCCGGGTGGCTCCGCCACTTAGTCGATTGAATGTGTCCGGTGAATCCGCTCCCTCGAAATGTCTCTCCCGGACCAAGGGTCCTTGCGGGCCCGCTGCGTTGAATGCAATGTTAGGTGATGTCTCTGCCTTCTTCGAATTACTTACAATATTCTTCTTTTCTATTATTTGTTGTATGGTCCAGTTATCTCAAGCATATTTCCATCCGGATCTTCAAGCATAAAGCAATAGTAGGGTTGAACTATATTTATGTATAAAATTTCTGTTACTCTACCAATATTCAAAGCCTTGATACGTTCATATTCATTTTTAAGATCTGGTACGTTAAAATTGAGTATGATATTATTTCCGTAATTTATTTTGTTATTTTGCTTAAACAATAAATACTCCTTGTTGAAATGCTCCTCTAAATCATCATTGTTTCTAATTAGTTCGAGATCATATTCAGGATTCCATAATGCTATTGTATTTCCACAATCAAATTGAGCCCATCTCTTTATGTTCCTTGATTGTGCTTTGATCCCTAGGACTGTTTCATAAAATGAAATCGATTCTTCCATATCTTTCACAATTAAATATGTACAAGTTAAATGTAACATTTCCCCAACTCCTTCTCCAACATACTATTATTCACGAAACGCCCCTGCCTTAGATAGCTCTTATCTTAGGCTAAGGGCGTTTGTTGTCTGAGCTTCTTCCATGATTATACATCTGACAACCAAGGGGCGGTAGCTCCGATGCGTGAATGTGGTGTTTTGCAATTCCAACGACTTCTTTGAACTACTTAATTAAAACCTTGTCTTCCATCTGTTCAAATTCTTCTTTAGTCATTCCAAAGAGAATTTCATTTAGATATTTGCCATTGGTATAAACAACTTGCCGACGAATTCCTTCTTGAATACATCCTAGTTTTTTCATCATCTTCTCTGAGGCGTCATTCCCTTCAAGAATAGAGACATTAAACTTATTAAGTCTCCTTTCGAAAAATGCGTATCTTAATAGAATTCTCATGGCTCTAGTACCACAACCATTACCTCGGTGATCCCGATTTATCTGTATACCAATACTAAAAGTTCCATTTCTTTCGTCAATGCTATTAAGATTAATTCCTCCTACGTTTTCGCATTCAAAATTCTCGATAGTAAACATTATCCTACCCTGGTTAGCCGAAAAATCTGCAAATTCTTCAGCAAAACGTTTAGCTTCAACCATTGTAGGGGGTAATTCTACTTCATAATCAACTAACCTTCGAGCGGGTGTATCAAAACGATTGTTATAGTGCTCTTCCCAGTCCTCAGGTTGTATTGCACGCAATCTGATTACCCCATCTTGCCAAAAATAATTGTTGGGGATAATATCTTTCATATAAATTCCTCCAGTAATCTATGTGTTTAAATGTTTCTCGTTGGTTTCGCATAACGTTTCCGCATTCACGAACCTATGGTCGCCATTTATCATAATTAACTACATCTTCATTAAATTTCAATCGCAAGTCCATTTGAGTTCACCTCACAAATTATTATTTTCTTTATGCTTTAAAACCAGTGCACAATTTCATCTAACGTTCTTGTATCTACGAACCCAACTCCTACAGACCAAGGAGCCGCAGGCTCCGCAGCGTAAATACGGTGTTAGGCGAAGCGTCTTCTTCTTTGATTAATCCCACTACTTAACGCACTTTATAATCTTTCTTAAGTAATGCATATATTACAGTATCAACAAACCGATTCCTCCAATAAAAATGTTCCTTCAATGTCCCTTCTTCACTAAATCCAATTTTCTCAAGCACCCTTCTTGATCCCACATTCTCTGGTTCTACAAATGCTTGAATACGGTTTAATCCAAGATTGTTAAATCCGAATTCAATTGCCTTCTGAATCACCTCAGACATATAGCCTTGCCGCCAATATTCTGGTGTTAGTTCATATCCAATTTCAGCTTTATAATGATTTTTCATCCATCCATGAAATCCACATGTTCCAATTACTCTGCTTTCCGACCGCAAAGTGATTCCCCAGCGAATGCCCTGATTTCTTTCAAACTTTTGATTCCATCTATCAATTAGTTCTTCTGCTTGCTCAATATTCGTAAAACTCTCCAAATCATAAAATTTTGTAACTTCATCCAAAGAGAAATATTGAAATATTTCTCTTGAATCGTCTTGATTAAGCTGTCTTAGTACAAATCTTTCTGTTTCTAATATGGGGAATCGAGACATATTTTTTCTCCTTTCATGGTTTAAGTCATTTCGCATAACGTTGTGGTATTCACGAACCCGAGTGGCTTATGACGCTTCAGCGCCGGGTTGTTAGACTTAGTCTTGCGGGGTTTTGTCTGCTGCCATAACCTCCTCTCTCTAGCTTCTGCAGACCGAGAGGACTGTCAGGGCTCGCAGCGTGAATGCTATGTTATGCGATATCGGAGGCTTCATTGTGACGCTCTGAGAATGAATTGAAGTTTAGGTCCTAATTGTTCAAGTTTCTGTTTAATATAAGGGTCTGTCTTTTCAGGTATTTTATTGAGGTCAAAAAACTCCGCTTCTATTACTTCGTTTCCATCAGGTTTTAATTGTCCATTATATTCCGTACATAGGTACCCAATAATAATATTGTAATATTCATGTCCGTTTTTTAGTTTTGTATATAGTTTTTCTCCTGAGTACACCCCAAATAATTGTACAGATCCTATCTCGATATTTATTTCTTCTTTTACTTCTCTTCTAATACACTCCTCAACTGTTTCTCCAAGTTCCATTAGCCCACCAGGAATTCCCCATGTTTGATCTTGGTATTTGACTAGTAAAATTTGTCCTTTTTCATTCAGTATAGCAACGCTCGGTCTAACCAATAAGAAGGGTTGATTCCCAACCAGAGTTCTGAGATCTTCAACATATCCCACAGAATTACCTCCTCTAAAAATTTGTAATGCTTTTCCCCGATTTCATCTAACGTTGTTGCATTCCCGACGCGCCACCACCTTAAAGGTAGCATAGAGCCATAGGGGAATCCGGGTCCAAACAGGGTGAAACTGCGCTTAGGTGGTGCGTGTGTGTCGCCTGAATCTGCTTCCCTGCTCAAAGCATCTGGTGACCAAGGGCCATTAGGCCTGCTGCGGGAATGCGGTGTTATCGGATGTTATTGCCTTGAATCAACCCTCTCGATATTTCTTTAATCCTTCTATATATTTGTCTATATTATTTATTAATTCATTCCTATGTTCGGTTATATTTTTTTTTAATTTCATCCCTTCATGTAAAGCAATCTTGAATTCTTCGTCAGAAATAATTTCATCAATACGTGCGTTTTTCAATTCTTCTTCATCTTTGACAATCAGCTTTCCATTAGGCAATACCACGTAATCCAAGTACATGTCATTTATTAAAGGTATTCCTTCATTCGTTAATTCCATTGATTTTATAATGTCAAAATACCATTGAAGAACTTTATAATCCTGATTAATCATAAGTGTTAAACTGTATAATTTATTCTTCGGAAAGAACATCATCCATGAAAATCCGTCATCTACTATACAAATCTCATCTGTATCGTACTTGACTGTAAGTGTTTCCTTTACTTTATCAAGAAGCAAATATGAAATATATCCTTCATATTCGTCGTTACTGATATATTCCTGAAAGTATCGTTTTATTAGTATTCGTCCCCAATTGGGACGATCAGCATGTTTTTGTTTCATATTTACCTCCTTGAGACATACTCAATACATATTGCAATAATTTCCGATAACATCTTATTTACGAACTTCTTAAAATACACTATTTAACGTATATTCACGAAATCTTTAAGCAACCTAATTTTACTTACTTCATCGCTTATGTAACATTCCGCTGATTCCATTTCAGCAAAACGTATTCTTTTATTTGCTCCGCAACTTCAGCTGGTGGAGTGGACGTTGTGACAATTGTCGGCATCGGCGGGTTGTATGCGGTTTCGGCATTGTCGAGAAGCCACTGGGCAAATTGTTCATGTTGTTTTAGCATATCATCCGTCCACATCGCTTTATCCTCTCGGTTACGAAGACGACGATTACGGGTGGTGTCATCACAATGTAAGTTAATAAAGCAAAGTTCACTAAACGCTTGATACACATCACATTTCTCCGCATCCCAGGGCATAAACGTCCCACATATAATCGTTCCTCTTCCGGATTTGGCAACAGCGCTAGCAAAATGAAGCAGCAAGTTATAGCGATCCTGGTATTCCAACTTGGAAGCGGTCGTACCAAAATTATCAATATCCGTGCTGAATACAACAAAATCAGGTAATTGAACTCGCAGCTCCTCCATGACCGTTGTTTTACCTACACCGCTCGCTCCGGTAACAATAAATAAAGGTAATTTCCGTTCCAAAAATGGTTACCTCCTTTGAAATAATAACCTTATAATATCTTCTAATTTATGTATAGAAAAGGGAAAGTTTTGTAACGTGTGTTGGATGTAAACAATGACAATCATTCTATCCAACGTAAAAAAATAGCGTGCCGAATCTTCGATTCGCGCACGCCATTCTCGTTTACCCGTCACAATCCAGCTTTTTACATCATGGAGCTTCCGTTCATCATACTCCCCATATTCTTCATCATTCCGGAACCGGATTTCATCATATTATCCATATTGCCTTTTTGTTCTCCACAGGATTTGTACATATCATTCAGCTGCTGGTCGGTCAGGCTCGGATGCATTTTTTTCATAAAGGGGAGCATCTGCTCAAATGCAGGGTTGCCGGTGTCAGCGGCATATACGGCGGTGCCGATACCAAGCGTCAGCACGATCGCGCCGATGCCAATCCATAATTTCTTCTTCATTTGTATTGCCTCCTTTTTCTGTAAGCCGGATTTCTGGTTAGAGAGCGGCGGAGCGTACTTCCCAAGATGGGATGAGCGCCCTTGTTTAACTTTATTTTAACGCTAAAATATGTAGAAAATATGAGGGTAAATCTCGTCATTGAATAACTCGCCACGAGTATAGTCCTTGCTTTACAAGATAGACATACCCCTCCCATTGCGAAAATGAATTCCCCGGCGGCATAACTTTCAACTTTGTTCGATCTTTGACAACCCACCTTACAGGCGGCTGAAACCGATTTTTCGCTTCATATTGGATATGTACAACGGAATAACCGGATAAGTGCTGCACATCGAGAACCTTCACGTTTCCCCAGTCACTGCCGTTTTGCCAAAGACGAGAGACATAAGTACCTGGATTTTGTCTTGGAATCGAAATCAGGATAATAGACAGGATAACAAAAATTATAATAGATACAATCATTGCCTTCTTCATTTAATATCCTCCCGGAAAAGAGTTTATTATCGTTTTACTTGAGGACTGACAGTAAGCGACCGGCCAGTTCGAACGATACCTATTTTAAGTTCCTATTATGGAAATAATCAACATCTATTTTATGGTAAGCGGCAGCCTCTTCTCGCCCCTTCTTATTTTGCATTCAGTTAGTTTTTATTATAAACTGTTTACTATGATAACTAATGAGGAGCGTACCCCAATGCACGATCCCCGTCATACCGCAGAGGTTTACCATTCATTTTTTTCCGTTGCCAGACAGCTCAAGAGGCTTGCCCACCAAAGCGCCGCCGAAGCCGGACTTACGGTCCACCAGCTCGACATTCTCCGGTTGATCCGGCACATTCCCGGACTTACCCAGAAAGAAGTAACCGAGCGGCTTCGCGTCCCGAAGAGCAGGGTCAGCCTGCACATTGACGCCCTCGTTGAAAAAGAGCTGGCCGTGCGCGAAACCTCCCGGCAGGACCGCAGAGAAACGCTGCTCCGCCTTACCCCAGCAGGTGAAGAGCTGAGCGAACGCTTCGACAGGGAAGATCAATCGCGTCTGGCGCTTGAACAAGCTTTGGGGCAGTTCTCGGCCGAAGAAATCGGAACCCTGCTGGACATGCATCAACGGCTGCTGGATAAGCTGTAACTCTATCAAAAAAAGTTGGTGATTTGGGTATGTCAAGATATGGCGGATACACGCTCGGAAGAATGAAATTCGATGACTCACAGGAAAAGCCCGACCTCTCCAAAGAGATGCTGCTGCGGATTTCCCGCTATTTTCTTCCCTATTGGAAGCAGACTCTCGTGGTACTGGTCATTCTGGCTGCCACCTCCGTTCTAGGCTTGCTGCCGCCTCTGCTCATTCAGCAGATCGTCGACCACGCGCTTCCAGGCAAAGACTTGCGCCTGCTCGCTCTTCTGGTTGCAGGCTCTCTTGCTGCGACGGTTGCTTCAGGCTTGCTGGGGGTGCTCCAGAGCTATTTGAATGCTTTTATATCGCAAAATATTATCTTTGATATGAAAAATCAGATGTACCGGCACCTTCAAGGCATGCCGCTGCAGTTCTTCTCCAATGTAAAGCAGGGAGAGGTTATTACGCGGATGACCAGCGATATTTCGGGGATTCAAGGGGTGTTCAACGGAACGATCGTGAATTTTGCCAGCAATCTGCTGATGCTGATTACGACGGCGGGAACACTGTTCTGGATGAACTGGAAGCTGGCCTTGGTAAGTGTATTCGTTGTGCCCCTGTTTGTCGCGCCTACCCGCAAAATGGGCAGTCTCCGCTGGAAGCTGGCGAAAGAAACGCAGGAGAAAATCTCCGAGCAAAACCACATCATCGAGGAAACGCTCAGCCTGAGCGGCTATATGCTGATGAAGCTGTTTACGAAGGAGGATCAGGAACGGGACCGCTTCAAAGCGGTCAGCGCGGAGACGACGCGACTGCAAATCAGGGAATCGATGGCCGGGCGCTGGTTTATGATGCTGGTGAACACCTTCGCGTCCATCGGGCCCATGCTGATTTACCTTTGCGGCGGCTATTTGTTCATTCGGGGAGAGATCACCATCGGCGCCATTATCGCCTTTGTGTCCTTGCTCGGCAGATTGTACTCTCCCGTGGGACAGCTTACGAATTTGTATGTGGACATCAAACGGTCGGTCGCCCTGTTCGAGCGCATCTTCGATTACTTCGACATGGAGCCGCAGATTGTCGACGCTCCGGGAGCCGATTCTCTGAATGGCGCAGGAAGCGCCATCGAATTCCGGAATGTCAGCTTCGCTTATCAGCCGGATAAGCCGGCGCTGCGGGACATTTCCTTCAAGGCCGAGCCGGGCACGCTGACCGCCCTCGTCGGTCCGAGCGGAGCGGGAAAAACGACGATCACGAACCTCATCCCCCGGCTGTATAATGCCGATTCGGGCAGCATCCGCATAGGCGGCGCAGACATCGCTTCAATAACGTTGAAGTCGCTGCGTTCCAGCATCGGCCTGGTTACCCAGGATACTTACCTGTTCAACGGAACGATCCGCGAAAATCTGCTGTATGCGAACGAGGAAGCGACCGATGAAGAGATCACCCAGGCCTGCCAGGCCGCTTATATTCATGATTTTATCATGAAGCTGCCGGACGGCTACGACACGGTTGTAGGGAACCGGGGAATCAAGCTGTCAGGCGGAGAAAAACAGCGCCTGTCCATCGCAAGGGTGCTGCTGAAGAATCCGTCGATCATCATCATGGACGAAGCGACCTCATCCCTTGACACCGTCTCGGAATTTTATGTACAGCAGGCGATGAATGTTCTGCTTAAGGATAAGACCAGCCTCGTCATCGCCCACCGCCTGTCGACGATTATGTCCGCCGACAACATCCTTGTTATCCAGGATGGCCGGGTTGCCGAGGAAGGCAAGCATCAGCAGCTGCTGGAGAGAAACGGAGTTTACAAGGACTTATACGATAAACAGTTTGGGAAAAAAGTCACTTAATGCGCCCTGCGGGCAAAGTCGACAAACTGGAATTTGTCGAGTCTGTGCCGCGACTCGGTATACTGAAACAGCGTCGTATCTTCCAGATAGACGTAGCCCCGGACGACAACGACATGGGAGAGATTTTTCAGGTCGAGCAGCGCCCGGTCTTCGGGCGTCGCCGGCTCGGCCGAGATCTCTTTTTTGGCGTAGCTGATCGATAAATTCAACGTATTCTCCAAATAATCGTAGATCGACCTTGCGGCGATTTCCGGAGTCAGCGTCCCTACCCTTTCCGGCACAAAATAATCCTTGTCCAGAATGACCCGCTCCTCTTCAATCTCGCGGGACCGGATCACTTCCCATACCGTCGTTCCCTCATTGAGATCCAGATGCGCGGCAATGGTCCGCGACGCGGGAACAAGTTCCGTCTTATAGACAAGCGTCCTGGATTTCCGGCCCATTTTCTCCGACATTTCCTTAAAGCTGATCAGGCCCGTGACGGGGAATTTCATCTTGCCCAAATCGAGGACAAACGACCCCTTGCCTTTCACTTTGTGGATATATCCGTTCTGCGACAGCAGACCCAGTGCCTTGCGCACCGTTTCTCTTGAGGTTCCGTAGCTCTCCGCGAGCTCGCTCTCCGACGGGATTTTGGCTCCTGCAGGGATGTCGCCGTTCTGAATTTTCTCCGCGTAATCGTTATAAATAATCCAATAAATATTGGCGTTCACCGGTTATCACCATCCTGTCTATAGCATAACCCGAAGATAAGAAGAAGCACAGCCCCCTGGACTGCGCTTCTTTTGTTTTTATACCAAGACCGGTTCAGATGTTAGATTCCTTGGGGAGACAGTTGGATCTTCAGCACGATATCGCGGCCGGCAACCTTCGCTCCCGCAGGCTCTTCGGTTACCCGCCCAACAATAGGCTGCCCGTCTGGAATAATGATCGGTGTAATAACCGGCAGTCTTGCCTGAAGAATGGCCTCTCTGTCGAACTCGATCAGCAGCTGGCCAGCCTTCACTTCATCGCCGATGCCGACATGCAGCGTGAAAGGTGCTCCCTTCAGCGACACCGTGTTGATGCCGATATGAATCAGCACCTGGACGCCGGTGGCATGCTCCAGAATGATGGCGTGCTTGCTCTTGATAATATGCACCACCTTGGCGTCGAACGGAGCGACAACCTTTCCATCCGAAGGCTCGATAGCAATGCCCTGGCCCATCTGCCGTTCGGCGAAGGCTGGATCGGGCACGTTCTCCAGCGGAACGACTACCCCGGCAAGCGGAGCTTGAATGTCCAGCACGTTAACGGCTTTTCCTGCAGGGACAACCGGAGCCGCTTCAGAAACGGCTGCTGTGGCGGCCGTCTCGTTCGTTGCTGCAGTCCCGGAGGAGGCTTGAACCGGCGCGGATTCGTTGTTCGTATCGGCCGGACCCGCCTTTCGGGAGGCTACTTTGCCATAAACCGCCGTCAGCAGGAACGGAACGACAAGGACGATGGCCATGCCGACGAAGAAGACGCCCCACTGGTTCGGATAAATGGACAGGAAGCCGGGGATGCCGCCGACGCCGATCGACGATGCCAGAACGTGATTGATCGTCAGCACCAGTCCGCCGATCGCGGAGCCGATCATCCCGAAGATGAACGGATACTTATAGCGGATATTGACCCCGAATATGGCTGGCTCGGTTACTCCGAGAAATGCGGAGACGGAAGAAGTAACGGCAAGGCCTTTCGATTTCTGCTCGCGGAATACTAGCAGCATAGCGAGCGCCGCCGAGCCTTGAGCGATATTGGAGAGCGCCAGCATCGGCCACAGGAAGGTTCCTCCCTTGCTGCCGATAAGCTGCACGTCAACGGCCAGAAATGTGTGATGCATGCCGGTTACGACGAGCAGCGCGTAAATTCCGCCGTACAGAATGCCGCCAAGAGCCGGCAGCGTATTGAACACATGCACCAATCCGTTCGTGATCGCGTTTCCAATTGCAAAAGTGACCGGTCCGATGATGGTAAAGGCCAGGAAGCCCGTTACGAGCAGAGCCACCGGAGCGACAACGAGCAGCTTGATAGAGTCATGCACCTTCTTGTTCAGGAATCTCTCGACCCGGGCAAGAAGGTAGGCCGATACAAGAACCGGAAGCACCTGCCCCTGGTAGCCGATTTTTTCAAACTGCCAGCCGAACAGATTCCAATGCGGAATCTTGCCTTCCTGCGCAGCCTGAGCGTAGGCCCAAGCATTGAGCAGATCGGGATGCACGAGAATCAGGCCGAGTACGATACCAAGCAGCGGACTGCCGCCGAAACGGGTCGCTGCGGACCAGCCGATAAGCGCGGGCAGGAAGGTGAATGCGGTATTGGCGATCAGGTTGATAATGCCGGCGAAGTCCGTCCATGCCGGGTACTCCTGCACCAGGGACCGCCCTTCGAAGAAGATGCCGGGACCCGTCAGAATATTATTGATGCCGAGCAGCAGACCCGCGGTAACGATGGCCGGAAGGATTGGAATGAAGATATCCGCCAGCGTCTTGATCGCCTGCTGAAGCGGGTTTTGTTTTTTGGCCGCCGCCTTCTTGACGTCATCCTTGGAGGAGCGCGACCCTCCGGTAATGGCGATCATTTCATCATAGACCTTGTCCACAAGGCCGGGGCCGATGACAACCTGGAACTGTCCCTGGGAAGAGAAATGTCCCTTCACCAAGTCATTTTGCTCCAACAGCTTATGATCGACCTTCTTCTCGTCCGCCAGGGAAAATCTCAACCTCGTGACACAATGCGTAGCGGCTTCGATGTTATCCGCACCGCCGACCGCCTTGATGATCTTCTCTACGTTTGCTCTATCAATAGCCATTCATTCTCGCTCCCTTCTGAACTATAACTTAAACGGATTTATCGGATAATCCACATATAGGAGGCGTAAGGGCTCAGCTCCAGCCGAGCTTTCAACTCCGGCGTCTCATTCGTGTTGCCGGCCAGCAGTTCCGGCTCTCCGCTTTCTCTAAGCTTTGCCGCAAAGGCTTCAGGGAATTCAAAGACCGCGTCTTTGCCGCTGAAGTTGGAAACAACCGCTAAGATCTCCTCGCCGCTGATCCTTGCATAAGCGAACACCTGCGGATGCCCTTCGTCCAGACGCTCGTACCGTCCATCGGTCAGGATGTCCAATTCCTTGCGCAGCGCAATCAGCTTCTTATAATGGCTGTATACGGAATCCGGATCACTAAGCTGGTTCTTGACATTAATCTCGCGGTAACGCTCATCCACCTTAATCCACGGCGTTCCGGTTGTAAAGCCCGCCTCGGGACTGTCATCCCACTGCATCGGCGTACGTGAGTTGTCACGCGACCGTTCGCGGATAATATTCAGCGCCTCTTCCGGGGTCTTTCCGAGTTCCTGCAAAATAACGTACATGTTCCGGGACTCGATGTCCCGCAATTCACTGATGTCGTTCCAGTGCGGATTCGGCATTCCAATTTCTTCACCCTGGAACACGTAAGGCGTTCCCTGAAGACCGTGCAGCGTCGTCGCCAGCATCTTCGCGCTTTCCGTCCGGTACTTGCCGTCATCGGCGAACCTTGACAATGCCCGCGGCTGATCGTGGTTGTTCAGGAACAGGGCGTTCCATCCGCCCCCCTGCTGCATGCCGACCTGCCAATCTGAAAGCAGCGCTTTCAGCTGCTCGAAATCGTAAGGCATTAGCTCCCATTTCCGTCCGCCCGGATAATCGACCTTCAGGTGATGGAAGTTGAAGGTCATCGAGAACTCCCGTTCCTCCGGATTGGAGTAGCGGATACAGTGCTCCATCGTCGTTGAGGACATTTCGCCAACCGTTACGGTATCGGGACCGAACACTCTCCGGTTCATTTCCTTCAGATATTCGTGGACCCTTGGGCCGTCCGTGTAGAACTTTCTTCCGTCTCCGGGAGGAACGCTGCCATCATCGTCCGGGAAGCGCTGGTCCTTGGAGATCAGGTTGATGACATCCATCCGGAAGCCGCTTACACCCTTGTTCGCCCAGAAGCTCATCAGCTGGTAAACTTCTTCCCTGACCTTTGGATTCTCCCAGTTGAGATCGGCCTGCGTCTTGTCGAACAGCGTAAGAAAATACTGTCCCGTTCCTTCATCATACTGCCAGGCTGAGCCGCCGAATTTGGACTGCCAGTTGTTAGGGGGGCTTCCGTCCGGCTTCGGATCTCTCCAAATATAATAATCGCGGTACGGATTATCTTTGGATTTCTTGGCTTCTTGAAACCATCTGTGCTCCGTCGAGGAATGGTTGACAACGATGTCGAGCATCAGTCGCATCCCTCTGCGCCGGACTTCGGCCGAAAGCTCGTCGAAATCAGCCATCGTGCCGAACTGCGGATCGATCTCGCAATAATCGGCTACGTCGTAACCGTTATCATTTTGCGGCGAAACATACACTGGCTGCAGCCAAATAATGTCGATGCCAAGATCTTTTAAATAATCCAGCTTCTCCAGCAGCCCCCGGATATCGCCCTGTCCGCTGCCTGTCGTATCCTTAAAGCTCTTCGGGTAAACCTGGTAGACGGTAGAGCGGCGCCACCACTCCTGTTTGGTTCCTGCACTCACGGCATGATCCCCTCCCACGGAATTTTTCCAATTTTCTATAACCATTCATTGTAGCGCTTCCTTAAATATTTCATCTATCTGTGCTAATCCTCTTAACATCCTGTATATACAGGCTCTTGTTTATGTCCCTATATTAAACCTGTATATACAGGTTGTCAATGAAAGCGTTAAAATTTTTAAAAATGAAGATTGGGCTGAAACGGTTCTTAGGGGCTCCCAAGACGGAATGACACATACATAATAGGAGCCCTCGATTCAAACCGAAGATGTCAAACCTTGTGCGAACGCAAAAAGAAACGGCTGCCCATCCTCTTAAAGATGAAAGCAGCCGTTTCTATTAATAATATCAAAACCTGTATAAAAGCCCAGCTTATGCAAACGGAGCTTTAGCCGTCTTGATACAGCTCGTCGGACAGCTGTCAACCGCATCGCCCAGTTCTTCCAGCAGATCGCTCGGGATGAGCGTTACGCCCTTGTTGTTATCGCCCTCGTAGATTACTTCAGCCAGACCGTCATCGTCGAAATCGAAAATTTCCGGAGCCGAGGAACCGCAGCTTCCGCAGGCGATGCAAGAATCCTTTTTAACCAATACGTATTTACTCATGAAATCCCACTCCTCTATTGATAGATAACTCATATTATAAAAGCAGAATTTCCCATAAGGATGTGACTTAATTTATATTATTTAAATAGAGAAAGGAATTTACAACGATTTTTCATCGTGTTTCACATTCATGCGTGACTTTACTTAACATGAACTTTCGATTTTCAACAAGATCGTTCCCATAAAAAACAGACGCCCGTCCGAGGGCTGTTCCCTCTTTGGCCAAGCGTCCGTATTCATTCGTTAAATTCATTGCCTGGAAAGGCCTATGACGTGTAAGGTCTGCCGAGTCCTAGTTCGCTAAGAAGCTGCCGGTATGCAATCGAGGTGCGGTCTGCCGGAATATGAGCTTCGGCCTGCAAATCGAGCGGCAAATCCTCCGGTGTCTGCGCCTCCACCATCGCCCGGTCTTCCTGGAAGACCTGCAGGTTAAACTTGATCGCGTCCTCAACCGGAGCGCTCTTGTCAAAGTTTCTTGAAATCGGGCAGAACAAACGGGTATAGCGGGCCGATACTGGCGAGGCGCAGTTCAAAATCCGCAGCCTTCCCTCGTTCGGGAAATACACGGTAAGGGAAGCGGCAAACGGCGGATATACGCGGAATTCGCGAAGCCACTGAAAGCCCTCGGGTGCGGGATTTTCCTGGCCTTTACCGTAATTGCTGACCGTACTCCAATACTCGGCCACCAGCTCGTTCCCTTCCCGTCTCACCTTGTATTGAGGGACTTCCGTGTTGTTGCGGTCGCCGAAGGTTGCGGTATGCACATAGGCAAAATGGGACACATCCAGGAATCCTTCCATCTGCCGGCCGGCGGAGCCTGCAATGTCAAAGCTGGGAGGAAGGATATTCAGGTAATCGGGATCTTCCCATCCAGGGAAGGACGGGATTTGCTCCGGAGTGGACGACAAACAGGTCCAAATCAAGCCATAGCGCTCGACCGCAGGATAGACGATCAGTTTCAATTTGGGCGAAATTTTGGCGGTTGGATGGGCCGGAACGGCCGTACATTTACCCTCGCAGTTATATCGGAAGCCGTGGTATGGACAGACGATTTCCCCGTTCTCCACCCAGCCCATGCTTAAAGGCGCTCCCCGGTGAAAACAGAGGTCACGGGCGATAACCGCCTTCCCATTGCTGCGGTAAACGACAAGCTTTACATCCAATAGCTTCACAGCTACCGGTTTATCCTTCACTTCATCGGCAATGGCAACCGGATACCAATATTGGGACAGCACACGCCAATCCTCGGGTGAAAATGTACAATCGCGGGGAAGCTCCATTTCTTCCAGCGCTTTCTTCTGATTCTCTGACATGACCGCTCCACCTCGTTCTTTACTATTATTTATTGGGTTCAATCTAATGCATGTAATATAATGTGACTGTTGATGTGTATTTTAATATCATTTCATTTTAATAATCAATCTAAAGTTTTTGTTTTTGGTCACGCGCATAAAAAACTGGCCTTAACGTTATGCATAATCCCATTTAGCCTCATCAGAGCTTGATTACACAAGAATTTGTTCATTTAAACAAGCGTACCTGCCGCTTCTGCACTGTGGTAACAACGAGAACCCTGTTCATTTGAAAAAACACGGCGGCATCCCAATCGATGCAACCGTGTCCGGTGATGCGCCTTAAAGCGCAACACAACCTTCCTCTCAAAAAGAGGAGCTTCCTTAACCTTACTTGGACCGGCTAGGAGGCGCCATAAACTCCGGGCCGACCGGTTCCTTTACCGTTTCCCCAACAATCCGATCGATTTCTTCCAAAGCCTGCCGATCCAGCGACCAGCCCGTCGCTTCATCCACTGGGGCCAATTGCTCCGGTTTACGCGCGCCCCAGAGCGCTACGCCGGCACCCGGTTGAGCGAGAATCCAACGAACCGCCAGATGGATTACACGTTTGCCGTAATTTTCCTGAGCAAACTGATCAAGCTTCTGCACGGCATCGAGATACTGCCCGAAACGAGGGGCTTGAAACTTCGGATCTACCTTCCGCAGATCATCGCCTGTAAATTCCGCATCCGCCTTTATGCGTCCGCTTAACAAGCCGCGGCACAAGCTTCCATACAGCAGCGTAGTGATTTGATGCTCCGCGCAATAAGGCAGCACGTCCTGTTCAATCTCGCGCTCAAACAAATTAT